>NZ_JPKW01000013.1:0-70581 GCF_001887735.1 Paracoccus sp. SM22M-07 | reverse complement strand
TGGCTGCCGGCGCATCACCGCGATCCTGAACCGCCAGCTGCGGTCAGAGGGCCTGGCACCGGTCAATCACAAAAGGATCTACAGGATCATGCAGTCCCACGGCCTGCTGCTGGCGCGGAGATATACGGAGCGGCCCGAGCATGTCCACGACGGCAAGGTCATCGTCATGCGCTCGAACCTCCGCTGGTGTTCGGACGGCTTCGAGTTCACCCGGCTTGGAACGGTGATATCGTCCGCGGTGCCTTCATCATCGACGCCCACGAGCGCGAAATCATCGCCCGGCGTGCGGTGGTGAATGCCGGGATCAGCGGGTCAGACATCCGCGACATCATGCTCGAGGCCGTCGAGCATCGCTTCGAGACATACCGTGCGCCTTCGGTCGTCGAGATGCTGACCGACAATGGCTCACCTTACATTGCCAAGGATACGCAGATCTTCGCCCGCCACCTTGGTCTGAAGCCTTGCTTCACCCCGGTCCGGAGCCCCCAGAGCAATGGCACGTCGGAGGCATTCGTGAAGACGCTCAAGCGCGACTACGTCCAAGTGACGCCGTTGCCAGACGCCCAAACCGTTCTCGGATTGATCGGAGGCTGGATCGAGGACTACAACGACACTCACCCGCATTCAGGGCTGAAGATGCGATCGCCCCGCGAGTTCATTGCAGCTCAAACCGAAACCGCCTGAGTGTCCGGTGAAACGGGGGCAAGACCAGCGAACAACTGCGTTCCGCCGTTCATTTGAAGCATTTCACCTCGACGGTATAGCTGAATGACTTTTGGCCTCTGGTTGAGCCCGCCTCCTCGCTGCCGACGCTGATGGTCCAAATTCGCGGCGCGGAATACCGACGTACAGCCTGCAGCGGCATGAGAGCGACAATTGACTGATAGCAAAAGGACAATTTTATTAAGATGTGGCTTCAAGGCATAGAAGTCGTATCCGATCGGTTCACGACGTAAAAAGTTCAGTTAAGGCCAAGTCCTGCCCCCGCAACCAGATCCAACAAAGACATCAACAGCTTATCAGCCTCCCGCACGGGAGGCTTTTTGCCGTTCGACCTTGTGCCAAGCCGATTATGGCTGCGAGCGCCCCTTCAAGATCCAGCGTGATGCCCTCGGGTGTAACGTGGACAGTGACAGCTCCGATCAGACCACGGATGATTCCCAAAGCCCGCGTCCGGATCTCCGGATCGCTCAAGGTATCCGCCAGTTCGGTGACCTTGAGACGGAAATACTCCGAAAGGTTCGGGTACAACCAAACCGGCGACCGGGCAGGCGCGGGAAAACGTCACGCGGTCGGCACCGTACCCCCGTCAATCACGTGTTCGGTGCCGGTGATGCTGGCGGCCCGATCCGACGCCAAAAAGGCGATCAGGTTGGCAACCTCATCAGGGCGCGTGGGACGGCCGATGGGAATGCCGCCCAGGCTGTCGATGATGATCTGCCGCGCCCCCTCAACATCGGTGCCCGCTTCGGACGACACGCGTTCGGCCAGTCGGATCGAGGCCTCGGTCTCGATCCAGCCCGGCGCCCCTAGATTTGTAGACGCTTTGCCCCCTAAGTTTGAGGCTAGGAGGCCGAGATGGGGACAAGCAATTACAGTGACGAGTTCAGGCGGGACGCGGTGCATCAGATCACGGTTCGAGGATATGCTGTTCGGGAGGTTTCCGGGCGCTTGGGCGTCAGCACGCATCCGCTCTACAAGTGGATGAAGCTTTTTGGCGATCCTGAGCCGAAGAAGCCTGGTGTGGATCAAGAGGCCGAGAACCGTCGGCTGAAGCGCGAACTGGCGCGAGTGACCGAGGAGCGCGACATCCTGAAAAAGGCGGCCGCGTACTTCGCGCAGAATGCAAAGTGAAGTACGCCTTCATGCAGGCGCATCGGGCCGAGTTCAGCGTCCGGGCCATGTGCCGGGTGCTGCGGATTCACGTCTCCGGCTTCTGCGCATGGCTTAAGGAACCGTTAAGTCGCCGTGCGCAGGACGATATGCGCCAGATGCAACTGATCCGGCAGGCCTGGTCCGACAGTGGCAAGGTCTATGGCTATCGCAAGCTGGCTGACGATCTGCGCGATCAGGGGGAGCAGGTCTCCGAGAACCGGGTCGCCCGGCTGGCCAGCCTTGCAGGCATCCTAGCCCAGGTCGGCTACAGGCGCCGTCCTGGGCGGTATGGCGGAAAGCCTGCTGTTGTCGTGTCCAACAGGCTGGACCGGCAGTTCGAGGTGGATGCGCCCGACAAACTCTGGGTGACCGACATCACCGACATCAAGACCCATGAGGGTTGGCTAGATCTGTCAG
Organism: Paracoccus sp. SM22M-07; assembly: GCF_001887735.1. Taxonomy (NCBI): domain Bacteria; kingdom Pseudomonadati; phylum Pseudomonadota; class Alphaproteobacteria; order Rhodobacterales; family Paracoccaceae; genus Paracoccus; species Paracoccus sp. SM22M-07. The sequence continues at coordinate 68,289 of NZ_JPKW01000013.1, read as the reverse complement.
TGGTCATTGATCTGTTCTCGCGGCGCGTGGTCGGCTGGTCCGCACAGTCCCGCATGACAACCGACCTTGCGTTGCAGGCCCTGCTTGCAGCCGTCTGGCGGCGCAAACCCAAGGCCAAGGTGATGATCCATTCTGACCAGGGATCGCAGTTCACCAGCCGCGAGTGGCAGCTGTTCCTCGGCCAGCACAATCTGGAGGCCAGCATGAGCCGCCGCGGGAACTGCCATGACAATGCGGTTGCGGAAAGCTTCTTCCAGCTTCTGAAACGGGAACGTATCCGCCGCCGCACATACCAGACCCGCGAAGAAGGAAGACAGGACATCTTCGAATACATCGAGATGTTCTAAAACCCGAAGCGCAAGCATACCAACAACGGCATGCTGTCGCCCGTTGACTTCGAAGCCAGGCGGCAGAAACTGAACAAGGCAGACGTCTAGGAAACTAGGGGCACCTCACACGTCGCTTGTTGATCTCGTAGACGTCGACGTGTCCGCTCCAAGCGTTTGCGGATCTGACCGTAGAAAAGAGGCTTACATGACAACTGAAAAAAGGCCGGACCCCGAACAGCCCGCCCCCAAGCGCGAGAATGGCCAAGGCAAACATGAGGGCGTTCCTCATGCCCCGGAGGAATTCGATGTAATGAACCCCGCCAAGATGAAACGCGAACCAGCCAGCGACAAACCTTCGGAATAACCCCGAGGCTTGAGTCAGCTGCTCAGCTCTTCCGAAGGTCCCAGGGCATGGCGCGCGTCAGCGCCGCAGTCATGTTGGTCGAAGGGGCGCTGAGAAGTGTCGAAGGCGACGCATAGGTTTCGCGCGGGCCATAATATCATCTGTTTGGGCGGCATGGCTGGAGCCAGGTCATGTTGGCACATAACGGAGCGAGAGGCGGATCGAGATGATATCCATGAAGCTTTCGGCGCTCCTGGCGTAACGGGTGGCGACCCGACGAACGTTCTTCAACTTATCGAGGCGACGTTCGACGAGGTTGCGCAAGCGGTAAGCCGGAGCATTCCGGCCAATCGATCCCGCTGCATCTATGAACGGCCACTTCAGGTAAGCTGCACGGCGGCACCCAGCACGTGATAATCGTCCGAAATGTGCCGTTAGGTAAGGAAATCACCGGACGGACCATAGCTGCCCCCGGTCACGATGACTGGCGAAGCTGTGTAGCCTGCCCCAAGCGGACATCGGCGCGATGAAGTTGGCTGACCTCGCCCAAGGTGCCCTTGATCCGGCGCTAGCGATAGGTTGCGGATGGCTATGCTGCGCTCTTCCATATGTCGGGCGTGACATAGACGACCGCCTCATCGACGCTGACCATTACGTCGCCGTCCTGAATATTGACCTGAAGCTTCATCGCGCGGTTGGCCAGCTGTGCCAATGCGGCCGTGTCGGCCTCGGTGAAATTGATGATCTGCAAGTTCTCGAAGCGGGTGGTGCTGTTTTTAATCTTGTCCCACCACATGTCGGCAACCCGGCCACCATAGGGGTAAACGATGACCTTCGCGGCTTTGCTGCTGGACTGACGCATGACCTTCTCGCTTGGAAGTCCAAGCGCCACCCAGACATCGATCTCTCCGCTCAGGCTCTTCTGCCAGATGTCGGGTTCGTTGTCCGTCGACAGTCCCTTGGTCATTTCCAGATGCTCATGGGCGTTCAAGGCGAAGGCGAGAATACGGACCATCAGCCGCTCGTCAGTCTCCGAAGGATGCCTTGCCACGGTCAATTTATGGGTCTCGTAATAGTGGCGATCCATGTCAGAGATCGACAGTTCGATTTTGTATATGGTGGCATTCTGCGCCATGATCTGCCCCAAACTCCAAGGATCAGACTGCCTACTCCGTCCGGTGGTCCTTGGAAAGCAGATACAAAGCCCGCAAATAAGCAGCCGCCGGCACACCGGGTCAAAGATGGAAGACCTCACCGTCGGATTGTTCGGTGCGCAGCCCAAACCCTTCAACTGCTGTCGACCTATTGTGGACGATCGTCACGCGCCAGGTCTCGCCGTGCAGCTTCCCTGCAGCCGTAGATAGAAGCAGAAGCAAGACCGACTGGCCGGAACGTTTTGGCGTGACTTTATGAGGTTGGAGGGTTCGGCCTGCGCGGCACTGCGTCAGACACCTTCGCGGGCACGAACAGGGTCAGGCTTCAGGGCGGCCAGATTGCACGTGTCACCTACCAGTGTCGCACCTGAACGGCGTCAGCGCAAAGCCGCGCCGACGCCGAAACCGCTGATTCAAATCGCCTGTCCGCCCGAGACTTCGATCCGCTGTCCTGTGACCCATCGATTGTCCTCGGACAGCAGGCTTGCCACCATCGGGCCGATATCGTCTGACACGCCAACGCGGCCCAAGGCCGTCATTCCCGAATAGAGCGCGTTCACCTCGGCGTTGTCGCGCACGATGCCGCCGCCGAAATCCGTCTCGATGGCACCAGGTGCCACTGTGTTTACGGCGATGCCGCGGGGTCCAAGCTCTTTCGCGAGGTAGCGGGTCAGCACCTCGACCGCACCCTTGGCCGCGGCATAAGCCGAAAAGCCCTCTGCCGAAAACCTTGTCAGGCCGGTCGAGAAATTCACGATCCGTCCGCCATCGGCGAGCAATGGCAGCAAGGCCTGTGTCAGGAAATAGACGCCTTTCACGTGAACTTCGAAAAGCCCGTCGAACTGCGCCTCGGTGGTTTCCGCGAATGGCGTGAACTCGCCATGGCCGGCATTGTTCACCAGATGATCGAAGCTGTCGCGCCCCCAGACGTCATGCAGACTGCGTTGCAGAATGGTGGCGAAGGCCGGAAATCCAGACGGCTCCGACATGTCCAGCCGCATGGCTACGGCCTGTCGGCCAAGTGCTTCGATGTCTGCGACGACGTCCTCGGCCTGTGCGACATTGCTTCGATAGGCCACAATAACATCGCCACCACGACGGGCGATGGAAAGGGCCGTGTTCCGGCCAAGGCCACGGTTGGCGCCGGTGACCAATGCTATCTTGTTCATGTCCTGATCCTTGTCTTCAGCGGATGAGGAGAAGATGGGTGATTGCTGCTGACAGTTGTTGCCTGTTTCTCGGCCTCTTTTGCCTATTGCGACGAAGTTCAGGCTGGAAACTTGCGTGCCGGGCCCATTTGTTGCCTGATGCTTCAAGCCCCGCCGTCCGAGGTGATCGATGCCAAGCCTCCTTACCCTTGTTCGCCGCCACGCTGACGCCCATGCTGATCGGTTCGGCCATGCACCGACGCCGTTTCGCGGCCTGGGGGTTGTGCGGCAACTCCGTCCCGGCGAATTGCAGGTCGCGGTGCAGAAGCCTCTCATCGCGATCTGCCTTCAGGGGCGCAAACGGGTCACGATGGGCACTGTCAGCTTCGAATACGGTCCCGGCGAGGCATTGGTGATCGCCGCCGACGTGCCGACCATCAGCGAGATCACCGAGGCAAGCCCGGCAAATCCCTATTACGCGCTGGCGCTGGAGCTTGATCCTGCCCTGTTGTCCGAGCTTGCGGTCGAAGCCGATATGCAAAGAGGCGATACCGCTACGGTCCGTATCGAACCGGCCGACCCGGATGTTGCCGATGCGGCCCTGCGCCTGATGCGCCTTCTGGACCGTCCCACTGCGCAGCCGATCTTGGGCGAGGCTCTTCTGCGTGAATTGCACTATTGGTTGATGGTGGGTCGTCATGGCGCCGCGATCCGGGCGCTCGGCAGGGTCGACAGCCATGCCCATCGCATCGCTCGCGCGGTCGCCCTGATCCGCCGGGACTACGCCCATCCGCTGCGTATCGCCGACCTGGCCGCAGTGGCCGGAATGAGCGAATCCTCGTTCCACCAGCATTTCCGCGCCATCACCACTCTTTCGCCCCTGCAGTTCCAGAAGCAGTTGCGGCTTATCGAGGCGCGCCGCCTGATGCTGGTCCAAAGCGCCGCGATCAGCCATGCAGCGCACGTCGTCGGATACGAAAGCGTGCCGCAATTCACTCGAGACTACGGGCGCCTTTTCGGCTCCCCACCGGGTCGGCATATCCGGGACACCCGACTAAGCGCATGAGACGCACGGATGGGGCAGCAGATGCATCACTGCCTTATGCGGTAGTCCGCGACATTCATGCGAAATCGAGGGAAAGGGCGAGGTCGGCCCTAAGCGGCCGCTTGAAACCTGAGAGATGCCGCCGTGTAGCTGCCCACAACGGACCTTGGTGCCTGACGCAGCCAGGCCGAGCGGGCAAACTTTTCTGTCTAGGCCAAGCTGCCGTTTGCCGCCTTTGCAATAGCGCGGTCTTCGTCAGCGTTCGGATGGCGCTGCAGGGCACAGAGCGGGCTTTCTGCCGCGCGGCGTGGCGCCTGCAGCAAAAGACGAAAGCGGTCAGGCGTGAGGCCGAGCGGCCACCGCGAGCATGGTCCCGGACAGAGCCTGCTGGCGCCACAGACAGCGTCGATCGCGCTCAGGCGACGACCGCCTGGGGGAGGCGAAGGCGGGCTGTGAAGGTCTGCGCGTCCTGTTCGAAGTCCACCTTTCCCCGATGCGCCTTGGCCACCTGATCGACGATGGCCAACCCCAGACCTGTTCCCTCTCCGGCGCGTGCGGCGTTTCCGCGGGCGAAGGGGCGGATCAGTTCCCCCGCGGCCTCGGGCGAAAGGCCGATCCCTGCATCGCGAACGTCGATGGTGAGAGCCCTGTCTCTTGTCCGGACGCGGAGCGTCACCGGAGGCTTGCCGTGCCTCAGCGCATTGCTCAGCAGGTTGTCGAGCGCGCGCAGCAGGGCCGCCTCCTTCACCTCGATCACGACATCGGCCGGCGCATCGAGCATGACCGCTGCCGGCTCCGCGCAGGACTCGATGGCCTGCTGCAACAGGGACCTCAGCGGCACCGCCCGTGTCTCTTCGGCTTCGAACCCGCGCGCGAAGTCGAGGAACTGGCGTAGCATGTCTTCGATGCGCAGCACGTTGCGTTCCGCCCCGGCGACAAGTTCGGCGTCAGAGTCCCTGAGCATCGCCAGCGTCAGCCGCAGCTTGGTCAGCGGCGTGCGCAGATCGTGGCTGACTCCGGCCAGCATCAGGGCCCGGTCGGCCTCCGCCGCCTGCAGCCGCTCGGACATCCCTGTCAGCGCGCGGGACACCGCGACGATTTCCCGGGGGCCCTCGATGTCGCTGTCATAGGCATCTGACGGTTTCGACATGCGGCCCACCGCGTCCTCAAGGCGTTTCAGCGGCAGGGCAATGCGACGTTGCAGCGCGATGCCGCCAGCAAGCGCGGCAAGCAGGGCGATGCCGGACGCCACCGCGAGACCGGCGATCGGGTCGGTCGCAGGCAAGGTACGAAGCGACAGCCAGTAGGGCCGATCCGACGTGATCATGCGGACCCAGACACGGCCCTCGGCGTCGACCAGAACGTCCGACGCGGAAATCCCGTGCCGGTCAGACAACACGCGCAGGAAGCGCGTCGAGTGCCAGCTGCGCTGGAGGTTCGCGTCTTGCGGCGCGGTCTCGGCGACCAGAACATCGGGCAATTCGGTCGCGCGCAGCGCCTCGGCGAAGTCGATCTGCTGGGATGGGTCCATCTGACGGAACGACAGGTCAAGACTGCGGATCATCTGCGCCGTGTCCGCCGCCGAGCGGTCAATCTGGGGGCGCAGGACAAGGCCCGCGATCAACACCAGCGACACCAGCAGCGCGCCCAGAATGGCGGCTGCCAGAACCGCGATGTTCTGCCTGAACAGTGAATCAAGCACCGTCGGCCACCAGTACGTAGCCCACGCCCCAGATCGTCTTGATCAGCTCGGGGTCATCGGCCCGGTCGCCGATCGCGCGGCGCAGCCGCGCCACCTGCACGTCCACCGCGCGATCCGTGACCTCGGCATCGCGCCCCAATGCGCGATCGATCAACTGGGCGCGGCTGAGCGGGCGGCCGCGGCTGCGGACCAGGGCCGCGAGCAGGGCAAATTCGCGGCCGGACAGTTTGATGGCTGCGCCGCCGCGCATCACCGTCCGGGTCGAGAAATTGATCTGAAGCGATCCGACCGTGACGATATCATCCGTGGGGAACGAGCCTTGCCCCCGCGTGCGGCGCAGCACCGCCGCAAGACGGGCGACAAGTTCGCGGGGCTCGAAGGGTTTCGGCAGATAGTCGTCCGCGCCGGACTCGAGCCCGATGATGCGGTCGATCGGGTCGCCCCGCGCGGTCAGCATGATGATCGGCGTCATGTCGCCCGCCGCGCGAAGGCGTCGGCAGATTGCCAACCCATCCTCGCCCGACATCATGAGGTCAAGGACGACGGCATCCGCCGGATTGCGCGACAGCTCGCGGTCCAGCGCGGCGCCACCGTCCACCGCGCGCGTCTCGAAACCGTGTCCCGACAGGAAGCGGCGCAGCAACGCGCGCAGTTCAGGGTCGTCATCGACGACGATCACTTTGTCCAATCTGACGCTCATGCCGTTCACCCTGTCACGGTTGCGGTTCTGCGGGCAGCTCGGGGATGTTTCAGGATGTTGCAGAAGGCGCCCCGTGACATGGTTTGACACATCTTGGCAGCTTTCTGAAACACCCTTGAAATCGCGCGCCCTCAATTTCTGCGCATCGAACGGAGATGACGTGGCGCCCCGGATCGGGAAGCTCGCGCCGCACTTCGAACGTCAACTGATCCCGTTTTCCAAGGTCGGATAGATGCTCTGCACATCTCTGCTCATAGCCTGCTTTTGCCGGGCGTTGGCGCGATCCCGGCAGAGGCGCAGGTTCTTGAACTGCATCGCGGCGTTGCCATGGGCGCTGACGGCGTCGCGGCGCGGTCCCCCGGCAATCTGACCGGCATTGATGCCGCCGCTGACCTTGGTGCGGTGACCGTCACCCTCCCACACACCGTTTTGCAACCGAAAAGGAACGGCACATGAAGTCCTTCACCAAGGCGTTTCCGGCCATCGCGGTCCTTGCGGCCGTTACTGTCTCTGCCGCTCAGGCGCAGGACATGTCGGACGCGGACCGGCAGGCGTTGATCGAGAACTTCCTGCAATCCGACACCAACAACGACGGCGCGCTGTACCTGAGCGAATTCGAATTGCTGATGAAGCGCAATGCGGATGACAAACTGGGCCGTGCCTCGATGGTCGTCCGCACCGGGGCCTATGGGCAGGTCTTCAAGCGCCTTGACAAGAACGGCGACGGGGCCGTGACGCGGGACGAAATCCAGGCGCTTGCGGAGGAACGCCGCTGAGCGTCACGCGGAAGGGCGGCGCCCGACGCCGGCAATGGACCGGGCGCGCCACCATCCGTCGTGACCGTGCCGCCGCCCGCCATGAAGGGGTCAGCACCGGCATCTACCCATTCCCACCGCTGCTGCAATTCGCTTGCACGGAAGATTTGAAGGAAGCTCCATGTCCGGAGGCGACACGCCCGCAACAGATCCAACGCCGGCGGATGGCCTGCCGCTGCTCGAGACCGGCAAGGGCGCAAGGAAGTCGAAGCCGGCCCGGCGCCGCGCGCCGTCGCTCCTGCGGCTTCTGACACTCGTCTTCGTTCTCCTCCTCGGCGGTGTCCTCGGTCTCTACTTCCAAGGTCCCGCCCTGCGCGCCGTCTTCGACTGGACCCGGCTCGAACCCGGCGCCGGCGCCCGGCAGCCCATAGCCCCGCCTGTCGATCGGGTTCCCTCGTCCGAGCGCGTTGCTGCGATGGCGACGGGGGATGTCGTCGCACTGGGCCGCCTGCAACCCGATGGCGGAATCGTCTCGGTCGCGCTGCCGCAGGGGGCCGGCGACGCGCGCATCGATCGGATCATGGTCAGCGCGGGCGATATCGTCGCGAAAGGGGATGTACTGGCTGTGCTCGACAGTCTCGCGCTTTACGAATCGGCTCTGACCAGCGCCGAAAGCACGCTTGCGATCCGTCGTGCCGCGCTGGCTCAGGCCAAGCTTCAGGTCGAGGCGACAGAAGCCGAACTCGACGCCCAGATCCGGGGTGCTAAGGTGACCCTTGCCGCGGCCGAACGTGAACTGGCACGGGTGCGGAGCCTCTTCGAGCGGGGCACGACCACGCAGGCGGTCCTTGAGGATGCCGAACGGGCCGCCGACATCGCCCGCGCCGATCTTGGCCGGCTTCAGGCCTCGCTGATGCGGTATCGGCCGGGACCGGACGGCCAGCAGGTGGACATCGCGCTGGCAGCAGCCGATCTCGCGGCGGCAGAGGCCGCCGTCCGACAGGCGCGACGCGACCTCGACCGGGCCCATGTCCTGGCGCCCCAGGCTGGCACGATCATCGACGTGGCCGCCCGTGCGGGAGAACGGCCGCCGGCTGACGGGCTTTTGCGAATGGGCGACACGGCGCGGATGGAGGCCGAGCTTGAGGTTTTCCAGACGATGGTTCCACGGGTCGCCGTCGGTCAGGCGGTTTCGCTTGTCTCGGGCGTTCTTGGCGATGCCCCCCTGACGGGAACCGTCGCGCGCATCGGCACGCTGGTCGGACGGCAGAGCGTGACCGCCGACGATCCGGCGGCTAACACCGATGCGCGCGTCCTTCTTGTCACGGTGGCCCTGGACGAGGCGTCGAGCGCCCGTGCTGCCCTTTACGTCAACCTGGAGGTCGTCGCCCGGATCGCAGTCGCCGAGCCTGCGGAAGGAGCCGCGGAATGACGGCTTTCCTCACGCGTCTCCTCGGCCGGTTGCCGATCGGGTATCTCCAGCTTACCCACCACCCCGGCCGGTTGCTGGCCGCCCTGGCCGGAGTGGCCTTCGCCAACGTGCTTGTCTTCGTGCAGCTTGGTCTGGCCGGATCGATGGCCGAGTCGGTGGCCATCCCCTATCGGCTGTTTCAGCCCGACCTTCTGATCGTGTCACCCGCGGAATCCGAGTCGCTGTCCGATGCGGCGACGCTTCCGCGGCAGCGGTTGTTCCAGGCGCTGGTCCATCCGGACGTGACCGGCGGAACGCCCGTCTACATGGGCCGCGCGACCTGGATCTCGGGGTATGAGGCGTCCTCGTCGATCCAGTTCTTCGGCATCGCACCGGATGCCGGGCCGTTCTTCCACGACGCGCTGGCCGCGCCGCTGATCAGCCTGTCGCTGTCGGATACGGCGCTGGTCGACACGCTGACCCGCTTCGTCGACATGCGCAGTTTTGCCGACGCGACCCCCGAGGCGCCGGTCCCCTTCGAGATGCAGAACCGCCAGCTTGGCGCGGTCGGAACGGTGTCGATCGGCGGCGGGTTCGGCGGCGACGGCGTGTTCCTCGTCTCGGACCAGACCTTCTTCCAGCTGTTTCCGCAACGCACATCCGCCACGCCCAGCCATATCCTGCTGGCGCTTGCGCCCGGCGCCGATCCCGGGCGGGTCGCCGCCGAACTGACGCAACTTTACCCGCCGGACACGGTCCGCATCCGTTCCGTCACCGACGCGATGGAGCAGGAGGTGCGCTATCAGATGACCGAACGTCCGACCGGCCTGATCTTCGCCTTTGGCGTGGTCATCGGGATGGTCGTGGGGATCGTGATCGCCTACCAGGTGCTATTGGCCGATGTCGCCGATCACCTTCGCGAATACGCGACCTTCAAGGCCATGGGGTTCCGCCAAGGCTTCTTTCTGGGCATCATCTTGGAGGAGGCGATCATCCTTGCCGCCATCGGCTTCTGGCCCGGGCTGGTATTTTCTGAACTGTTATACCAGACGCTGGCGTACCTCACCAACATCCCGATCTTCATGACGGCGGAGCGCGCCATCGCGGTCTTCATCGGCACGATCCTCGCCTGTGCCCTGTCCGGCGTGCTGGCCATGCGCAAGCTTGCCGCGGCCGAGCCGGCCGACCTGTTCTGAGGCCCCGATGACGGACGCAGCCATCTCGGTCAGGGGTCTCGACCACTTCTTCGGCGCAGGCGACGCCCGCAAGCAGGCCCTGTTCGACATCAATCTCGACGTCGCCCGCGGATCGCTGACGGTCCTCATGGGGCCGTCGGGTTCGGGAAAGACCACGCTCCTGACGCTCATGGGCTGTCTGCGCGAGCTGCATTCGGGCGTCGTCCGCCTGCTGGATCAGGACCTGTTCGACGCGGACGAGACCACGCGGATCGACATGCGCCGGCGCCTTGGGTTCATCTTCCAGGCCCACAACCTGCATGACAGCCTGACGGCCCGGCAAAACGTGGTGATGGGCCTTCAGGTTCACGGCCGGGGCGATCCGGCGAGGCATATCCAAGCCGCGGATCACCTTCTGGATCTTGTGGGATTGGGCCACCGGCTGGACTACCTTCCCGGCAACCTGTCGGGCGGGCAGAAACAACGCGTGGCCATCGCACGGGCGCTGGTGTCGAACCCCGACATCATCTTCGCCGACGAACCGACCGCAGCGCTTGACAAGGTCAGCGGCATGGCAGCGGTGCGCCTGTTCAAGGACCTTGGCCGCGTCCGCGGCACCACGACGGTGATGGTCACCCACGACCCGCGCATCCTGGATCTGGCGGACCGCGTGGTGACCCTGGAAGATGGCAGGATCGTCGAGGATCGTGCGGGCCTGTCGCATCGAGGCGGGATCACCAAGTCCCCGTGACGGCCCCGGCGCGCAGCCAACCTGAGATTTCATCAGGCCGTTTGTGTCGGATCGCCCGCTTTTCGGTCAGCGTCTGACCTGCTGCCGAACTTTCCCGAACTGTGCTTGCCTGCGGGTCATTTCAGCCCCGATCAACGACGTGTGCCGTCAAAGCATGGCTGCGAAAGCGACGAATGACTGCTTCGGAAATGCCGCAGGACAGCATAATGCGGTTCTGGAAGACCGTTTTGGTCCAAACCGCTCACACTGCACCTGCATTCGCCACGGCCACTGCAAATGTCGCGGACGGGCTTGGCATCGACGTGGCGTGATGCAGAACAAGCTCGATCTTGGTCCGCACCGAATGTCGGCCTCCGCCATTGGTGCGTGTTCAGACCGTCACCGCAGAAAAGTCCGCTCTTCGGCCAAAGTTGGCTTACGTCACTGATGCTGCGCACAAGTGCTGTCCGTCGATCGTCTGGGACATTTCACCTCTGCGGACAGTTCGCTGACTTTCGGTTTTGATTAAGCCCCCGCATCTGCACTGCCGACGCTGCTGGTTCGAATTTGCTGCGCGGAGCACTGACCTACAGTCTGCAGGGCCAGAGAGCGATGCTTGACTGATAGCCACTGACAGAGACGGGACAATATCGATACGATGTGGCGTCAAGGCATGAAATTCGTATCCGATCGGTTCATTATGCAAAGGTTCGGTCAAGGCTAAGTCCTGCCCCCGCAAACAGAAAACACCCTCATAACAATGCCCCATGCCCAGCCTCACCGCGGGGCTTTCGTATGCCGGAAAAACAGTTCAACCAAATGACCGCAGCACAGGCGGGAACTGAGCAGTTTGGCCATGGCAACGGGGTCAACCCGCGGTGCCGTGGAAGGCGAAATCGTGGAATGACCGCACCCCGGTCGTCGGTCCGAACGCTGTCGGGGCGGCGAATTTCGGTCACGGCTGCCGACGGCCCGCAAGTGGCAAGGATGACCTCCGCCGAGGATTGCTGGCGGCCTTGTCGGAGATGCAGGTCTGCTTTTGGTAGAAGAGGCCAACCTGCTGAACGGGGTCTGTCGTCGTACTCATGGCACATGGCAGCGGACAATCTGCGTACGTTCGTGAAGGCCGCGACGACACCATACGAGTCCCGAGCCGAGTGCATGTCGTAGGATTTTCGATTGATCGGCACGCTCGGTTGCCCTGGTCCACAGGTCTGCCCGGCTTTATGTAAAGATGGCGGTCGGCGCACGCGTCGCGCCCATGATAAGCAGAACTGCCTCGGTCGCGACTTTGCGGGCAAAGTCAGCCGGTATGGTCCTATCGTTCCGGTGCGGCCAAATCGGCCGGCTGGTGCAGGCGACGGTCCACCGCTTTCTAAGATCCACCCTGAATGCGGGATTGCTGTCGCCGTCGCTGTAGCCTCGGTTTCCCGGCAGCGAGGTGACACTAGAACCAAAGGCCGCGACGCTTTAGGCACAGTCGACGAATATACCACCTTGGGTCGATGTCACCGACGTCACCTGGATCCGCCGCAAATACACGCGGCGGAAGTTCTCGCGAAAGGTCGCCTGCTGCTTTGGTTTCGCCCCCTACACTGGATGGGGCGGCATCGGGCGCGAGAGGCAACCGAGCCGGAAGGCCGAGAGCTGGTGGCGCGAGCAGGCACTTGAGCCGAAGGTGCCGGAGGCTGTCGATGAGGCGATCATCATCGTGGACGGGTGGGGCAGGCCGACCGAGTTCGCGGCCCGCTTTACCGAACTTACCGCCCAGAGGTTTGCCCCAGGCCTTGCAGGCGTCCCTGTTGATGCGCCGCATGCCCCGTCATCCCCGCGACCAGGGGCTGGTCAGACGCGCTTCAGCGTCGCAGACCGGTGACGCAGTATGGGCCTATCCAGTCTTGTTCGGCGCTAAATCTGCCGCCCGAGGTCGGGTATGATCGCTCTGACCCCGAACAAGCTCGCGGCAGTTTTCGGGAGCGGTCAGGCTTATAGCGACTAGATGAACAGGCTTTGGCAGACCGATCCCAACGTGCTTATGGACGGCGGTCGGGAGTATTGTGCGATCGACGACCAACCCGCAGACGGAGGATGGCGCTTCATCGTCAACCGGCGATGCCGTTCCAGATTGACGAAGCCGGGGGCTCTTCGCAGAGACTGCAGAGTGGGGGGACCATCCGCGCCCTGTCACCGAGATCCGCGACAACAGGTCCGAACCGTATATTTCGTCCCGCGGGACCCCGCGGTCTGGAATATGTGCACAGGGACGGCGCCACATCGTCATGGCCTGCTTCTGCTACTTCGTAGCGCCGACACAACTGCATTCTCGCGGGCGCGCGACAGGGCGCCAACGCGGCGGAGGGCCCGTTCATCGGGTTCGTCATCCTGCGGGGCAGGGAGGGCTGCCCGAATGAAAGCCGCCATGCCGGGCTGCACAATCCGCCGAGCGCGGTGATCATGGGCTTCACCGCTTCGCCGGAGGCAGGGTTAGCCTCGCAGCGGATGAGGCACCAGGCAGCAGCGGACCTGAACTGACCGCGAAAACAAACTTTAGGCATCTCGGCCTCAGTCGAATATCTTCGCGCATAAGGGTCAATAAAGTTGACCTTACGTCGCCTGTTGCAGATCATGCAGAAAATATTCCAGACATTTGCGTAAATGATGGAACGCGGTTCCGGCAGGTTGCATGCCTAAGGAATGACCATCATGAAACCGGCGAGAAAAGTCGGGCATGAAGACCAAGGTTCAACAGAGACTGGAAGGATATTCCGAATGACATATCTCTCGCGTGGCATGATCGCGGTTTCAGCGCTGGCGCTGATGACCGTGGCGGCGCAGGCCAAGACGTTCGTTTACTGTTCCGAGGCGTCGCCCGAGGGTTTCGACCCGGCGCCCTATACCGCCGGCAGCACCTTCGACGCCTCGGCGCATCCGATCTATAACCGCCTGACCGAGTTCAAGAAGGGCACGACCGAGGTCGAGCCTGGCCTGGCCGAAAGCTGGGAAGTGTCCGAGGACGGTACCGAATACACCTTCAAATTGCGCCAGGGCGTCAAGTGGCACTCGAACGAGGTTTTCACGCCCACCCGCGATTTCAACGCCGATGACGTCATCTTCTCCTATGAGCGTCAGGCGAATGCCGATCACCCCTGGCACCAGTACATCCCCGGCGTGACCTATGAATACTACACCTCGATGGCGATGCCGTCGTTGGTCAAGTCGATCGAGAAGGTCGACGACTATACCGTCAAGTTCACCCTGAACCAGCCCGAGGCCCCGTTCCTGGCCAATATCGCGATGCCCTTCGCATCGATCGTGTCCAAGGAATATGCCGACAAGCTGGAGGCCGACGGCCGTCAGGAAGACCTGAACAACATGCCCATCGGCACTGGTCCCTTCACCTTCCTGGCCTATCAGAAGGATGCCGTGATCCGGTACCAGAAGAACGCCGATTACTGGGGCACCGCACCCAAGATCGACGACCTGATCTTTGCGATCACCCCCGACAGCGCCGTGCGCCTGCAAAAGCTGAAGGCCGGCGAATGCCAGCTGATGCCCTATCCCGCGCCCGCCGACATCGAGTCGATCCGCGCCGATGACAGCCTGAAGCTGGACGAACAGCCCGGCCTGAACGTTGGCTATCTGGCCTATAACACCACCGTCGCGCCCTTCGACAATCCCAAGGTCCGCAAGGCGCTGAACATGGCCATCAACAAGCAGGCCATCGTGGATGCCGTCTTCCAGGGTGCCGCCGAACCGGCCAAGAACCCGATCCCGCCGACCATGTGGTCCTATAACGACGCGATCCAGGACGATCCCTACGATCCCGAAGCCGCCAAGGCGATGCTGGAGGAAGAGGGCGTGACGGACCTGTCCATGAACATCTGGGCCATGCCCGTCCAGCGTCCCTACATGCCCAACGCGCGCCGCACGGCGGAACTGATGCAGGAAGACCTGTCCAAGGTCGGCGTCAGCGCGCAGATCGTGTCCTATGAATGGGGCGAATACCTGTCCAAGTCGATGGAGCCGGGCCGCGACGGTGCCGTGCTGCTGGGCTGGACGGGCGACAACGGTGACCCGGACAACTTCCTGTCGGTGCTGCTGTCCTGCGATTCCGCGGGCGATGGCGGTGCGAACCGTGCCTTCTGGTGCAACGAGGAATTCTCGGGGCTGCTGAAGGACGCCAAGGTCACTGCCGACCAGGACGAGCGGACCGCGCTTTACGAAAAGGCGCAGGAGGTCTTCAAGGATCAGGCACCTTGGTTCACCATCGCGCATTCGACGCAATACGTGCCGATGTCCAGCAAGGTCTCGGGCTTCGTCATGAGCCCGCTTGGCGACTACACCTTCGAGACGGTCGACCTGGCCGAATAATCAGCCCGATCGCAACTCTGCAACCGGACGCGCGGGGCCATGCCCCGCGCTTTCCCAAAGGTATAAGGGCAAATGGTCCGTTTCATCCTCTCAAAACTGTTGTTCCTGATCCCGACCTTCCTGGGCATCACGATCATCGCGTTCGGCTTCGTGCGCATCCTGCCCGGTGATCCGGTGCTGCTGATGGCCGGCGAACGCGGCGTCACCCCCGAACGGCATGCCGAACTCAGCGCGCAGCTGGGCTTTGACCGTCCGCTGGTGATGCAATACCTGGAATTCCTGAACCGGCTGTTCCATGGCGACCTGGGCAATTCGCTGGTCACCAAGAAGCCCGTCCTGACCGAGTTTCTGGCCCTGTTCCCGGCAACGGTCGAACTGGCCCTGTTCGCCATCATCCTGGCCACGGTGATCGGCGTTCCGGTCGGCGTGCTGGCCGCGATCAAGCGCGGCAGCTGGTTCGACCAAGTGTCGATGACCGCAGCGCTGGTCGGCTTTTCGATGCCCATCTTCTGGTGGGGTCTGCTGCTGATCATCTTCTTTTCCGGCATCCTGGGCTGGACGCCTGTGTCCGGTCGCATCGACCTGCTGTATTATTTCCCCGACGCCACCGGTTTCATGCTGATCGACAGCCTGCTGTCGGGGCAGAAGGGTGCCTTCGCATCCGCCGTCAGCCACCTGATCCTGCCATCCGTCGTGCTGGCCACGATCCCCCTGGCCGTCATCGCGCGTCAGACCCGTTCGGCGATGCTTGAGGTGATGGGCGAGGATTACGTCCGCACCGCCCGCGCCAAGGGCATGCCGCAGCGCCGCGTCATCGGCGTGCACGCGCTGCGCAACGCGATGATCCCGGTCGTCACCACCATCGGCCTGCAGATCGGCGTGCTGATGGCCGGCGCCATCCTGACCGAGACGATCTTTTCCTGGCCGGGCATCGGCAAATGGATGATCGACAGCATCTCGCGCCGCGATTACCCGGTGGTCCAGTCGGGCCTGCTGCTGATCGCGGGCATGGTCATGGTGGTCAACCTGCTGGTCGACCTGACCTATGGCCTCATCAACCCCAGGATCCGTGCATCATGAGCGATACGACCGTCAAACTTTCCGACGCCGCCATCCGCCGCAGGATGCTGGCCGAATTCTGGTTCTATTTCAGCCAGAACCGTGGGGCCGTCGCGGGCCTTGTGGTCTTTTCACTGCTGGTGGTGGTGGCGATCTTCGCGCCGCTTCTGGCCCCCCATGGCGCGGCCACGCAATATCGCGACGCGCTGCTGCTGCCCCCCGTCTGGCAGGAGGGCGGCGACAGCCGCTTTCTGCTGGGCACCGACGCGGTCGGGCGCGACATGCTGTCCCGCCTGATCTATGGCGCGCAATATTCGCTGTTCATCGGCGTCGTGGTCGTCTCGATCGCGCTGGTCGGGGGCATCATCATCGGGCTGATCGCGGGCTTCTTCCGGGGCTGGGTCGATGCGATCATCATGCGTGTCATGGACCTGATCCTGGCCTTCCCGTCGCTGCTGCTGGCGCTGGTGCTGGTGGCGGTCCTGGGGCCGGGGCTGACCAATGCGATGATCGCCATCGCCATCGTCTATCAGCCGCATTTCGCCCGCCTGACCCGCGCCGCCGTCATGGGCGAGATGGAGCGGGAATATGTCACCGCCGCCCGCGTGGCCGGTGCCGGCAACATGCGCCTGATGTTCAAGACCATCCTGCCCAACTGCCTGGCGCCGCTGATCGTCCAGGCCACGCTGTCGTTTTCCTCGGCGGTGCTGGATTCCGCGGCCCTTGGCTTTCTGGGGATGGGGGCGCAGCCGCCCACGCCCGAATGGGGCACCATGCTGGCCGAGGCACGCGAGTTCATCCTGCGCGCCTGGTGGGTGGTGACCTTCCCCGGCCTTGCGATCCTGATCTCGGTTCTGGCCATCAACCTGATGGGGGACGGTCTGCGCGACGCCCTTGATCCCAAATTGAAGCGGAGCTGACGAATGGCCATTCTGAACATCCGCAACCTGACCGTCACCTTCGCGACCGCCACCGGCAGCTTCACGGCCGTCAACGGCATCGACGTCCATGTCGACCGGCACGAGGTTCTGGCGATCGTGGGCGAATCCGGGTCGGGCAAATCGGTCTCGATGCTGGCGGTGATGGGGCTTCTGCCCGACACCGCCACCGTCACCGCCGACGAAATGACCTATGACGGGCGCGACCTGCTGACGATGTCGCCCGCCGAACGGCGCAAGCTGATCGGGCGGGAAATCACCATGATCTTCCAGGAACCCGTCGCATCCTTGAACCCGTCCTTCACGGTCGGTTTCCAGATCGAGGAGGTCCTGCGCATCAATCTGGGCCTGTCGGGGCGCGCCGCCCATGACCGCGCGGTCGAATTGTTCACCTCGGTGGGCATCCCCGACCCCGAGGCCAAGCTGAAGGCCTATCCCCACCAGATGTCGGGCGGGCAGTGCCAGCGCGTCATGATCGCCATCGCCATCGCCTCGGAGCCCCGCCTGCTGATCGCGGACGAACCGACGACGGCGCTGGACGTGACGATCCAGAAGCAGATCCTGGACCTGCTGATGGCGCTGCAGGAGGATTACGGCATGGCCCTGATCCTGATCACCCATGACATGGGTGTCGTGGCCGAAACCGCCGACCGGGTCGTGGTGCAGTACAAGGGCCGCAAGATGGAGGAGGCCGACGTTCTGTCCCTGTTCGAGGCCCCCCAGAGCCCCTATACAAGGGCGCTGCTGTCGGCCCTGCCGGAACACGCGACGGGCGACCGCCTGCCGACCGTGTCCGACTTTTTCCAAGAGGAGCCCGTGCGATGACCCCCGTAGTCGAAGGCCGTGCCATCACCCGCGATTACCACGCGGCGGGCGGCATGTTTTCCAAGGGCAGCACGGTGCGCGCCCTGAAGGGCATCGACTTTCAGGTGCAGAAGGGCAAGACGCTGGCCATCGTGGGCGAAAGCGGTTCGGGGAAATCCACCCTGGCCCGCATCATCGCGCTGATCGATCCGCCCAGTTCCGGAGAGATCCTGATCGAGGGCAAGCCCGTCGACATCGCGGCCCGCCGCCCGGGCCCCGAGATGCGGTCCAAGGTGCAGATGGTGTTCCAGAACCCCTATGGCAGCCTGAACCCCCGCCAGAAGGTCGGCGACGTGCTGATGGAACCGTTGATCATCAACACCAAGGTCCCCGCCGCCGAACGCCGCGAAAGGGCGCAGGCGATGCTGGCCAAGGTCGGGCTGCAGCCCGAGCATTTCAACCGCTATCCGCACATGTTCTCGGGCGGGCAGCGGCAGCGGATCGCCATCGCGCGGGCGCTGATGCTGAACCCGTCGCTGCTGGTGCTGGACGAACCGGTTTCGGCCTTGGATTTGTCGGTGCAGGCGCAGGTGCTGAACCTGCTGGCCGATCTGCAGGATGAACTGGGCCTGACCTATGTCTTCGTCAGCCATGATCTGTCGGTGGTGCGCTATATCGCCGATGACGTGATGGTCATTTCCAAGGGCGAGGCCGTCGAACAGGGCAGCCGCGAGGCGCTGTTCGCCAATCCGCGCCACCCTTATACGCAGCAGCTGTTCGCCGCGACCCCGGCGACCGACCTGGAGGCGATCCGCGCCCGCGTCGAACGCCGCAAGGCCGCGCGCATGGCGGCAGGGGCGTGACCTGATTGTCGCCGCCCTTCGGGGCGGCGGCGGTTTTCAGCGGCGTTTGCCGCCGCGGGGCAGCGTGACGCGATTGTTGCGCGGTCCCGATTGAACGGGCGTGTTGGCGGTGTTTTCCTGATCCAGCTTGCGCCACCGTTCCAGCCGCTCCGCCGACAGATCGCCCGCCTTGACCGCCGCCTGCACCGCACAGCCCGGTTCATGTTCATGGGTGCAGTTGCGGAACCGGCACAGCGGCGCCAGTTCGGTGATTTCCGCGAACAGCACCTCCAGTCCCGCCGCCACGTCGCTGACATGCAGGGTCCGCATGCCCGGCGTGTCGATCACCCAGCCCCCGCCCGCGATGCCGTGCAGCGACCGCGCGGTGGTCGTATGGCGACCCTTGGCATCGCCTTCACGGATGCCGCCGGTCAGCTGCTGCTGGTCGGGGGCCTTTTCGGCCAGGGTGTTCAGCAGCGTCGATTTCCCCACGCCCGACGATCCGACCAGTGCCACCGTCTGCCCCGGCCCGGACCAGGGCAGCAGCGCATCGGTCGCATCGGGGTCCTTGGCATTGACCATCACCACCTGCAGGTCACGCTGGAGTTCCAGCGCCTGGTCGCGATAGCCTGCCGCGTCATCGGTCTTGTCGATCTTGGTCAGGACGATCACGGGGGTGGTGCCGGCTTCGTTCGCCAACGCCAGATAGCGTTCCAGCCGCGCCGCGTTGAAATCGTCGTTGCACGAGGTGACGATGAACAGCGTGTCGACATTGGCCGCGATCAGCTGGGGGCCGCGCATGTTCTCGTTCCGGCGGCGCAGAAGGGATGCCCGCTCCAGCCGCCGCACGGCCACGCGGCTGTCGGGATCGACCAGCACCCAATCGCCCACGGCGAAATCGTTGGTGGTGACATGCAGCGGCAGCTCCAGCCGGATCTGGTCCTGTCCCGTCTGCGCCGAGAGCCGCGACCGATGAACCGAGGCGATGCGCATGGGCACCAGTCCCGCATCCTCGGGGGTGATCTGTTCGGCATAGAAATCGGCCCAGCCAAGGCCGGAAAGCTGGGGAAATGTCATCTGCTGCACCTGTCCTGTCCGTCCTGAATGGGCATGCAGGGGTTCGGATGCAAGCCTTTCCTTGCGCGCGGGGCGGCCCCGCATAAGGTCTTATGGACAGCGAACGTCCTGCGTGCTGCCATCGGGTGGGGGACAGGCCATGCGCGACACCGACCACATGACCGAGATCGACCGCGTTCTGCGCGGACAGGCCACCGGGCGCGACGACGTGGTGCGCAGCAGCTGGCGGCGTTGCGTCGAAAGCTGGGGGCTGGACCCCACGCGCCCTTCGCCCGCCCATGTCGTGTCCGATGCACAGCTGCGCAGCCACCGCGAACAATCCGAACGCCTGATCGCCATCGCGCGGTCTGGCCTTGATGCGCTGTTTCGGCAGGTGGCGGGGCAAAGCTATGTCCTGCTGCTGGCCGATGCCAAGGGCGTGACGGTCGATTTCCTGGGCGATCTGCGCCAGGCGGACGATCTGCGCGGCGCGGGGCTGCATCTGGGGGCCGATTGGTCCGAACCGCTGGCCGGGACCTGCGGGGTTGGGTCCTGCATCGTGACGCAGAAGGCGGTCACCATCCACCAGACCGACCATTTCGACCTGCATCACACGCCGCTGTCCTGCACGGCGGCGCCGATCTTTGACACGTCGGGGCAATTGGCGGCGGTGCTGGACCTGTCGCTGCTGCGGTCGCCCCGTGCCAAGGCCAGCCAGGATCTGGCGATGGGGCTGGTGCGGACTTCGGCCCGGCGGGTGGAAATGGCGAACCTGATGGCCATGACCCGCCGCGATTGGGTGCTGCGGCTGTCGTCCAGCCCCGAATTCCTGGATGTCGACCCCGAGGCCGCCATCGCCCTTGACGGCAACGGGTGCATCATCGGGCTGACCCACGCGGCGCAGGCAGCCCTGAGCGGCGACGCGCCCCTGCTGGGCCAGCGGCTGGACCAGGTGGCCGAACTGTCGGTCGATGAACTTCCCGACCTGATGCGCGGCCGCCCGACCGAGGAACGCCTGATCCGCCTGCGCGACGGTCGGGCGCTGTTCGGCCACGCGATCGCCCCGCAAAGCGCGCGCCTGCCGCGGGGCCGGCCTGTCCTGCCGGGCGGGTTGTCCAGCCTTGCCGGACCGGACCCCACGATGCAGTCGGTTCTGGCGCAGGCGGCGCGCCTGTCGTGCAGCGCCGTGCCATTGCTGATCACCGGCGAAACGGGCAGCGGCAAGGAACGGCTGGCGCGCGCCATCCACATGTGCCTGCCATCGGGCACGCCCCTTCACCGCATCGACTGCGCAGGGCTGGCGGCGGATGCGCTGGTGAATGCCGACTGGCCGGACCATGGCACGCTGCTGGTGAAAAGCCCCGGCGATCTGGACCCGGCGGGGCAGGCGGCCTTGCTTCGACGGCTGGCCGACACGCGGCTGAGGGTCATTGCGGCCTCGGGCACCGATCTGGCGGCGATGGTGCGGCGGGGCGAATTCCGCGCCGACCTGTTCTTTCGAATTGCGGGGGCCGCGCTGGACATTCCGCCACTGCGGCTCAGGCAGGATCTGGATTGGCTGGTGGACCGGATGCTGCGGCGGGGCGATGGGGACGGATTGCGGCTGTCGGCGGCGGCGCGCGCCGAGCTGCGGTCGCGGCTGTGGCCGGGCAATTTGCGGGAACTGGCCATGACGCTGGATACCGCCGCCCTGCTGACCGAGGGGCGGGTCATCGACGTTCCCGACCTGCCGCCTGCGCTGCTGGACCCGCGTGCCGAACCCGAATCCGCCGAGGATCTGCACGCCGTTCTGCTGGCCTGCCACGGCAACATGGCGCAGGCCGCGCGGCGGCTGGGGGTCAACCGATCGACCGTGCTGCGGCGGATGCAGCGGGCGGGGCTGACGCCGCAACCGTGATGTTGCGCCCTGTTGCATGTGCAACAAGGCTGCGCCGCAGCGATGAATTGCCGCGATGCCGCGTGGGTTTTTCCTGTCGCGATGCCTGGCAAGGGACCAGCCTGACCCTAGGGAGACCATTTCCGATGGGAGGAAAACATGCTGGATTCATCCGTGGCAGACCGCGCACAGGCGGCCCTGACCGAATTGGGACAGGCGTTGGAGGCGGGCGATATCGACCGTGCTACCCAGCTTTTCGTGACCGACTGCTATTGGCGCGATCTGGTCAGCTTCAGCTGGAACCTGCGCACCTTCGAAAGTCGCGACCAGATCGCCGACATGCTGCGCGCGCAGCTGGATCACATCGAACCCACGGGCTGGGAGCTGGACCCCGCCGAGATCCCGTCCGAGGAGGATGGCGTCATCACCGCCTGGTTCCGGTTCGAAACCAAGGTCGGGCGCGGCTATGGCCTGATGCGACTGCGCGACGGCCGCATCTGGACCCTGCTGACCGCGCTGCAGGAACTGAAGGGCCACGAGGAGGCCAAGGGCTTTGCCCGCCCGATGGGCGCCAAACATGGTGCCGACAAGAACCGCCGCAGCTGGCGCGAGGAGCGCGAGGCCGAACAGGCCGAACTGGGCTATGACCGCCAGCCCCATACCGTGATCATCGGTGGCGGGCAGGGCGGCATTGCCCTTGGCGCGCGGCTGCGCCAGCTGGGCGTGCCCACGATCATCATCGAAAAGAACGACCGCCCCGGCGACAGCTGGCGCAAGCGCTACAAGTCTTTGTGCCTGCATGACCCGGTCTGGTACGACCATCTGCCCTATATCAAGTTTCCGGAAAACTGGCCGGTCTTTGCGCCCAAGGACAAGATCGGCGACTGGCTGGAAATGTATACCAAGGTGATGGAGCTGAACTATTGGACCCGCAGCGCCTGCACCCGCGCCAGCTTTGACGAGGCGAAGGGCGAATGGATGGTCGAGGTCGATCGCGACGGCGAAAAGGTCACGCTGCACCCCAAGGAACTGGTGCTGGCCACCGGCATGTCGGGCAAGCCGCGCATCCCCGTCTTTCCGGGGCAGGACAAGTTTCGCGGTGAACGGCAACATTCCTCGGCCCATCCCGGACCTGACGCCTATGCGGGCAGACAGGTGGTGATCGTGGGGTCCAACAATTCGGCCCATGATATCGCGGCGGCGCTGTGGGAACATGATGCCGACGTGACGATGGTGCAGCGGTCATCGACCCATATCGTCAGATCCGACAGCCTGATGGAGATCGGCCTTGGCGCGCTTTATTCCGAAGAGGCCGTGCAGAACGGCGTCAGCACCGAAAAGGCCGACCTGATCTTTGCCTCGCTGCCCTACAGGATCATGCATCAATGGCAGATCCCGCTTTACGACCAGATGAAGGAACGCGACAAGGATTTCTATGCCGGGTTGGAACAGGCGGGGTTCAAGCTGGATTTCGGCGATGACGGGTCCGGGCTGTTCATGAAATACCTGCGCCGCGGATCGGGCTATTACATCGACGTGGGCGCCAGTCAGCTGATCATCGACGGTCAGGTCAAGCTGGCGCACGGGCAGGTGACCGAAATCACCGAAACCGGGGTGCTGCTGGACACGGGGCAGGAACTGCCTGCCGACCTGATCGTCTATGCCACGGGCTTCGGGTCGATGAACGGATGGGCCGCCGACCTGATCGGTCAGGACGTGGCAGACCGCGTCGGCAAAGTCTGGGGCCTGGGGTCCGACACCACCAAGGACCCCGGCCCGTGGGAGGGTGAACAGCGCAACATGTGGAAGCCCACCCAACAGCCCGGCCTGTGGTTCCACGGTGGCAACCTGCACCAGTCGCGTCACTATTCGCTGTATCTGGCGTTGCAGCTGAAGGCCCGTCAGGTGGGGATCGCGACCCCGGTCCATGGGCTGCAGACGGTGCATCACCTGGGCTAGGGGATCAGCCCAGCTTTTCCTTGCCGATCAGGGCGGCCTGGGTGCGGTTCACCGCGCCCAGCTTGCGGCACAGCGTCTTGACATGCAGTTTGACCGTCACTTCGGCCAGCTGCAGGTCGTTGGCCATCACCTTGTTGGATTTCCCTGCGCAAAGTCCGCGCAGGACATCCGTTTCCCGCTTGGTCAGGTTGGCGATGGGGTTGTCTTCCTCCTGCTCCATGAACTCATAGGGCACGAAGACCTGCCCCGAGGCGATCAGCCGGATCGCCATGCCCAAAGAGGTCGAGGCCAGGGTCTTGGGCAGGAACCCGCGCGCCCCGGCATCAAGAGCCTGTCGCGCGACCGTGGGCGAGGCCGCCCCCGAAATGAGCGCCACGGCGGCATCGGGGGCAAGCTGCATCACGCGGTTCAGGCCCGCCAGCCCGTCCATCCCCGGCATGTCATAGTCCAGCAGGATGACGTCGAAGGGCAGGTCGACGGCCGCCTCGATCGCCTCGACGGCCAGGGGCAGAGACGCCACCCCGGTGACATCCGCGAAGCCCTGGCCCTTCAGCAGGGCGGCAATGGCTTCGCGGACAAGATCATGGTCGTCGGCAATCAAAAGGCGCATCAATCAACCTGTATAGCAGTGGCACGACCCGGGCGGGTTGCCATCAGGTCCTGATGTGAAGCTTCGTGCAATCCGTGGTTGCACGCAACAGCGAAGCGTCCTTGCGCACCGTTTCGCGCGATTGCGGCGTGCGGGCGGCCCGAAACCCGGTTTCCAGCTGCGTCAGCGCCACGCGCATGCGTTCCTGGCCGATGACGGCGGCGCTGCCGGCCATCTTGTGGGCCAGGCGGGCCAGGTCGTCGGGTTCCATGTCGGCCGGCGCCTCGGACAGGCGGGCCAGCCCGTCGTCCAGCTCACGGCGGACCCGGTCCAGAAGATCCGCGGCCGCATCCGCACCCAGCAGGGACGCAAGATCGGACGCGGGCCGGGGGCGCGACAGCGGCGCAGGGCGTGCCAGGTGGCGGTCCAGAAGCGCCTTGAGCACGACCCTGTCCAGCGGCTTGATCAGCGCGTCCTCCATCCCTGCGGCCCGGAAACGGGCCAGATCCTCGGGCGTGGCATGGGCCGTCAGCGCGATGATGGGGGTCGCGGCATTCGCACCATCGCCCGCCCGTATCCTGTCGGCCGCGTCCACGCCATTCAGGCGCGGCATGCTGATATCCATCAGGACAAGGTCGAAGGGGTGATGCTGCGCCGCCTCGACCCCGGCCATGCCATCGACGGCTTCGGTCACGACGCAGCCATAGCTTTTCAGCATCTCGCGGGCGACAAGGCGGTTGATCTCGTTATCCTCGACCAGAAGGATCCGACGGTCATCGTGGCGGCCATCGTGATGGGCCAAGGCGGTGGCAGGGGTCAGGTCCTGCGCTGCGATGCTGGCCGTTTCATCGGCGATGGCCAGGGGCAGGCGGATGGTGAAGGCGCTGCCTTCACCAAGTTCGCTGACCACGTCGATCTCGCCGTTCATGGCCGTGACCAGCCGCTTGACGATCGCAAGGCCCAATCCTGTGCCTTCGGCCTTGCGGTCAAAGAACGAACCCAATGTGACGAATTCGTCAAAGATACGGTCCAGATCCTGATCGGCGATGCCGGTGCCGGTATCGCCGACCTGCAATTCGATCAGGCCTGATCTGCCGATCCTGTCCAGCTGGACCGTGATCTGGCCGCCTTGGGTGAACTTGATGGCATTGCCGACCAGGTTGACCACGACCTGCCGGATCTTTCCGACATCACCCAAAAGCAGCCGGTCGTCCTGGCCAAAGCTTTCAAAGGTCAGCTCGTTGCCGCGCTGGCGGGCGCTGGCGCGCAACCCGTCCAGCAGATCCCGGATCGTGGCTGCGGGATCGAAGGGGGTCAGGTTCAGCTGGACTTGTTCGTTATAGGTGCGGGATGCGTCCAGCACGTCGTTCACATGATGCAGCAACAGGTCGGCGGAATGCCGCATCGCAGTCAAATAGCGGCTTTGTTCCGCGGACGGGGCGCCATGTTGCATCAGATCCAGCGTCCCCAGAATGCCGTTCAGCGGTGTGCGCATCTCGTGGTTCATGACGGCGATCATGCGCGCCTTGGCACGTTCCCCCTCCAATGCGCGGTCGCGGGCGGCGATCAGTTCGGCCTCGGTCTCGACCCGGCGCGTCACGTCGCGGACATAGGCCACGATCAGCGGCCCGTCGCGGTCGTCGTTGAAGGACACCGAAACCTCGACCGGGATCGTATGGCCGGCCTTGTGCAGGGCCCGCGACTGGGTAAGGCCACCGGCATTTTCCTCGGGCAGCGGTTCGCCCCGGCGCAGCCGGAGCAACAGGGCCTCGACGGCCGCCAATCGTTCGGGCGGGGTCAGCAGATCGCGGATATCCGCGCCGATGGCCTCGGCGCGGGTATAGCCATAGATCCGCTCGGCGGCCGAGTTGAAGTTGCGGATCGTGCCGCGATGGTCGGCGACCACGATGGCGTCGATCGAGGTTTCGAAAAGCGCGTTCAGGCGATTGCGTGCCAGGATGATGCTGTCGCGCTGGGCGATGATTGACCCGACGGTCACGAACAGGAACAGCACGCCCCCCGCCAGAACGATGAACAACAGCAGGATGATGCCCGCCAACTCGTCCAGAGTGACGACGATCGTCTGACGTCGCGCATCCGACGTCTGGGAAAAATGGGTGATGCCCTCCAGGGAAATCGTGCGCAGGTCCGGCGCCACAGCCTCGATCCGGTCCAGCAGGTCCGGCACCGCGGCACGCAGCGTGGCGTCATCGCCGTCGATCAGGGGGATCGCATCCACCAGCATCGTCTTGACGGATTGCAGCGCCGCCGCCACCGCGGGCTCCTGCCGCAGCCGGGCAAAGTTCTGCCCGAATTCGACCGTGTTGATGCGCGAATAAAGAATGTCGAAGCGGTCACGCAACGCTTCCAGATCGCCGTCCGGGTCCGCGTTCAACGCCATCACGGCATTGCGCAGGGCGAACATCTCGACCTCGGATTGGGCCAGGAACCATTGGGTGCTGTCGGAATTGGCCGTGCTGAGCGCCTGGATCTGGTCACGCATGTCGCGGCTGAAATGCAGGACGCCCACGAATGCCGTCACGATCACCAGGAAGAAGAACCCAAGCCCGATCCGGGCGCGGCGCGACCCGAAGCCATGCCGCATCAGGCGCAACCCCGACCCGCGTGCCACGGGGCGGCCCTAGTCGGCCTGCACGATCCGGTCCAGCTGCCAGATGCTGCGCGAGTAGTTGATTTCGGTCTGGTATTCCACCGACATGTCATAGGGATAGACGATCCAAAGCGGCCCCTTGTCGCGAACGGACATCGTTTCGCCATTCAGATGATAGGCGACGATGGGGGCAATGTCATCGATCTCGTCCAGCGGGATCTCGACGGCGTAATCGTTGATCGCGGTGGCCAGGATGCGCCCTTCGGTGATGCCCGCATCGGCCAGCAGGTCCGAAAGCAGCACGCCGGTGAATTCCTGCTCTCCCTCGGTCCAGAGGGTCGTGGTGACAAAACTGGTCTGCGGCAGCGCCTGCAGGGCTTCCAGATCGTATTCGCGCGAACCATCGGCGGTGGTGATGGTCATCAGCACCTCGGATGCGGCGACGGCATCCGCCATCGCGGCTTGCAGGCCGGCAAGACTGATTGCGGCAATCGCCGCCGATCGAAGCATGTTCATGGCGATGTTCCTGGCGAATCCTGAAGGGGAGACCCCGGCGTTATCTCATGGGCCGGGCGCAGGCGGCAAACCCGCAAAGGTATAACGCGCTAGCCTTTGGCATAGATGCAGGGAAACGTCATTCGGTCATGGCATGCCGGAACATGGCGCGATAACGGCTGGGGGTCGTGGACCTTGCGGCCCTGAACTGGCGGGCGAAATGGGCGGCATCGCTGAAGCCGCAATCGGTCGCGATCAGCGCCATGCTGCGATCGGTGCGGACCAGCAGCTGGCAGGCCTGCCCAAGGCGCAGCTGGTTGACATATTGGCTGATCGACATGCGGGTCGCGCGCTTGAAGACGCGTTGCAGCTGGCTTTCGGTCAGGTTGGCCCGGTCGCACAGGGGCGCCAGCCGCAGCGGTTCGCGGTAATGCAGGTGCAGCCAGTCCAGCACGCGCTGCATCCGGTCGCGGTCGCGGGGGATCTGGCTGACGACGATCTCTCCGGCGGCCAGGGGGCGCGCGTCGGGGGCGCGGGCCAGTTGCCCCAGGATCGCCAGCATCTCGATCGCGCGCTCCATGTCGGGCAGGTCCGGCATTGCCAGCATCCGGACGCGCAACCGGTCCGAGGTCGCCTGCCCGAAGGCCAGCCCCCGACGCGCCCGATCCAGCAGCGCAGCCACGGGGGCCAGTTCGGGAATCAGGTCGGTCAGGCGCATCGCCCAAGCGCCGTCGAACCAGCAGACCAGCGCCCGATGCAGGTTGCACGGACCCGGATGCCCGGCAATGACCGCGCCCGATTGCCAGGCATGGGGGACATTGGGGGCCAGCAGCACCAGATCGCCGTCACCATAGGGCTCGACGCTGTCGCCCACGAACCGCATGCCGCGGCTGTTCAGGGTCAGGGTCAGTTCGTATTCGGGGTGATAATGCCAGTTGAACGGGAATTCCGGTAATTGCCGGTCATAAAGCAGCCATGACCGATCCTGCGGGATGCCCACCTGTTCGAAAAAGGGTTGCATGATGGTTCCACCCCTTTGTCGCCCCCTGGATGCGGCAATTCTACAAGAAAAGGCGGCTCGTGGGAATGGCGCCCTCTGCCTGTGGGGCTACTGTCCATGCCGGGAAGACAGGGAGGCCGCATGGATCAGGATAATTCGCCGGATGTGATCATCATCGGGTCGGGCGTGGGCGGAGGGGCGGTGGCCCATCAGCTGGCGGGAACGGGGGCCAGTATCCTGATCCTGGAACGCGGCGATTTCCTGCCGAACGAGCCGCAGAATTCAGATCCCGACGCGGTCTTTGTCCAGGCCCGCTATCGCACCACCGATGAATGGCAGCATGCCGATGGCCGCCGCTTTCGGCCGGGGCAGTATTACCACGTGGGGGGACACACGAAATTCTATGGCACGGCGATGTTCCGGTTCCGCGACAGCGATTTTCGCGAGCAATCCTTCGCGGGGGGCGTGTCGACGGGCTGGCCCGTCACCTATGACCAGCTGCGTTCCCATTATGATATGGCCGAGCGTCTGTTCGGCGTGCGCGGCCAAGCGGGCGCCGATCCGACCGAGCCCGACCGCGACCCCTATGCCCATGCCGCCATCCCCCATGAACCCGTCATCGCCGACATGGCGGCGCGGCTGGCGGGGCTGGGGATGCATCCGTTTCCCATGCCCTCGGCGGTGGATTACGGGCCGGGTGGGACCTGCCGGCGGTGCGGCACCTGCGACGCCTTTGCCTGCCGGTGGGATGCCAAGGGCGATGCCGATACGCGGCTGATCCGTCCCCTGCTGGATCATCCCGACGTGACGCTGTGGACCGGTGCCAAGGTGACGCGATTGATCGCCGACGACCAGGATGGCCGGATCACCGAAGTCGAGCTGACGCATGGCAACACCCCCCTGCGGATATCGGCACCCCTGGTGGTCCTGTCGGCCGGGGCGATCAATTCGGCGCTGATCCTGCTGCGCTCGGCCTCTCAGGCGATGCCGCAGGGCCTGGCGAACCGGTCGGGCGTGGTCGGGCGTTACCTGATGAACCACCACCTGACCGGGCTGATGGGTCTGCGACCCTTTGCCACGAACCCGACACGCTTTCCCAAGACGTTGTCGATGAACGATTTCTATCACGGGCTGCCGGATGATCCGGATGCCCGCGGCAATGTGCAGATGCTGGGCAACATCAATGGCCCGATGATCCGGTCCACCTATCCGCAGATGCCGCGCGCCATGGCCGATTGGCTGGGCCGGCACAGCGTCGACTGGCTGTGCATGTCCGAGGACCTGCCCGATCGCGACAGCCGCGTGCGCCTGTTGCCCGATGACCGGGTCCAGATCGAATATGCCCCCGGCGGGCGCGCGGGTCATGACCGCTTCGTGCGCCATATCCGCAGCCAGTTGCGCCGCGCGGGTTTTCCGGTGGTCCTGCGCCACAGCTTCGGGATCGAGGCACCGTCGCATCAATGCGGCACCGTGCGGATGGGGGATGACCCTGCGACCTCGGCGCTGGATCATCTGTGCCGGGCGCATGACCACCCGAACCTCTATGTGGTGGATGGCGGATTCATGCCCTCCAGCGCCGCGTTGAACCCCGCCCTGACCATCGCGGCGCAGGCGCTGCGCGTGGGCGACCATCTGCGCGGGCAGTGGCGCCAGCTGGCCGCCGCCTGACCCCGTGCCCACCCCGCTGACAAGGAGATGACATGAATTTTCTTCTGCCGCTGACCGGTTCCTTTGCCAAACCCGCCGCCGAAAATCCCACCGTCGCCATGATCGAGGCCGCCTATCGCGCCATGGGGCTGGATTGGCGTTACCTGAACTGCCAGGTCGATCCGGCGGATCTGGGCGATGCGGTGCGCGGCGCGCGGGCCATGGGGTGGCGTGGCTTCAACTGTTCCATCCCCCACAAGGTCGCCGTGATCCCGCATCTGGACGAATTGGGAACCTCGGCCCGGATCATCGGGGCGGTGAACACGGTCGTGCGCGACGGGGATCGGCTGATCGGGGAAAACACCGACGGGCGCGGCTTCGTCAAGGCGCTGCAGCAGGTCTGCGACCCAAGGGGCAAGACAGTCGTGCTGTTCGGGGCAGGGGGCGCCGCCCGCGCCGTCGGCGTCGAGATGGCGCTGGCCGGCGCGGCGCGGATCACCGTCGTCAACCGCAGCCGGGATCGCGGACAGGCGTTGGTCGACCTGCTGAACAACCAGACTGGTGCCAAGGCCGATTATGCGCCATGGCAGGGCAGCTTCCGCATTCCCCATGGCACGGACATCGTGATCCACGCGACCTCGGTCGGGCTTTATCCCGATGTCGACGCCATGCCCGATATCGACCTGGACAGCATCACGTCCGACATGGTCGTGGCCGACGGCATCCACAACCCGCCGCTGACGCGTCTTTTGAAGGCCGCGCAGGACAAGGGATGCAAGACCGCCGACGGGTTGGGGATGCTGGTCCAGCAGGGTGTCATCGGCATCCGCTACTGGACCGGCAAGGATGCCGATCCGGCGGTGATGCGACAGGCGCTGCTGGACCTGGGGTTGTAAGCGCGGCGGGTCAGGCCTGACGGTCCAGATGCGATTTCAGCGCGGCGATATGGGGGGCGTCGATGCCGCAGCATCCCCCGATGATCGTCGCGCCCGCCGCCAGCCAGCGATCGACCCAGGCACCATAGCCCTGGGGGTCCAGATCCTTGCGGATCGCGGACAGGACCTCGTTCGCGGCGCCTTCGTCTTCGGCGGTGAAGGCATTGGCATAGACGCCGACGGGAATGTCGCGGCCGCTGCGTTCGACGACCTGCAGGGCCTGGCGGATGGCAGGCTCCATCGCCTCGGGCATGGAACAGTTGAACAGGACCGCCTGCGCACCGGCGTCGATGGCTGCCTGGACGGCGTCGGCCACCGGCTCGCCCGACCGCAAAACCGGGCTGTCCAGCTGATCGGGCAGCTCGTCGCGCAGGGTATAGGAAATCCACAGCGGCAGGCCCGTGCTTTCGATGGCCTTGGCGGCGGCGCGCGCCTCGGCGATGCAGCTGAGCGTTTCGCCCAGCCACAGGTCGACATGCGGTGTCAGGTTCTCGGCCAGCACCGACAGCACCGCCTGCGATGTAGCGGCGTCGAAATTCTCAGGCTCATAGGACCCGCCGACGGGCGGCAGGCAACCGGCGACGCGAACGTCGCGTCCGGTATCCGCCGCCGTCCGCGCCAGCTGGCCCGACCGTTCCGCCAGCATCGCGCCGTCGCGGTCAAAGCGGTCCTGGCCCAGGTGATAGGGCACCACGGCATAGCTGGCGGTGGTGACGACCTGCGCGCCCGCCGCGACGAAATTTTCATGGGCCTGCCGGACCTTGTCGGGTTCGTTCATCAGGGCCAGCCCCGACCATTCGGGTTGGCGCAGCGTCGCGCCGCAGCGTTCCAGTTCGCGGCTGAGGCCGCCGTCAAGCAGGGTGATCTTGGCCAAGGGAAGGCTCCGTTCGTTCGTGTTCAGCGCCCCGTCGGGACACGGTTTTCCAGCCAGCGCAGCCCCAGGATCAGGATGCCGCTGAGGCAGAGATAGACCGCCACCAGCAGCAGCAGGGGTTCATAGGTCAAAAGCGTGGTCTGCCGGATGCGGGTGATCACCGCGTAGAGGTCGGTGACCGTGATCGTCGCCAGAAGGGGCGTGGATTTCAGCTGCAGGATGATCTCGCCCGTCAGGGTCGGCAGGGCGCGATGCAGGGCGCGCGGGAACCAGACGCGGCGAAAGACCAGCCATGGCGACATGCCCATGGCGCGCGCGGCCTCCAATTCGCCATGCGGCACGCCGGTGAAGGCGCCGCGCATCACCTCGCCCTGATAGGCGGCGAAGGACAGGGTCAGCGCCAGGAACCCATAGGGCCAGGCCTGCCGCAGATAGGGCCAGGCCCAGGAGTCGCGGATTTCGGGAAACTGCGCGAAAAGCGCGCCCAGCCCGAAATAGAACAACCACAGCTGCAGCAGCAGCGGCGTGCCCCGGATCAGCGTGCAAAAGCCAAGCGACAGCCAGCGCAACGGGCGCGGTCCCATCACCTGGAACAGTGCCAGCGGCAGCGCCAGCACGAACCCCGCCGCCACGCTGGCCGCCAGCATCGCCAGCGTCATCAGCAACCCGTCCCACAGGCGCGGCAGGTTTTCGGGCAGCCAGTCCCATTGCATGGTCAGCGCCATGGCGACCAGCCCGGCCAGCGCCAGCGCGGCCATGACCAGGCGGTGCGGCATCAACATCTGGATCATGATATTGCGCATCATCGGGCCTGATGGGCGGCGATCAACCCGCGGCGGGCGCGGACCTCGTATCGGCGCAGGATCACGTTCGAGACCAGCGTCAGCATCAGGTAAAGCGCCCCCGCCGACAGGAAGAACAGGAAATAGGCCCGGGTCGAGGAGGCCGCCTGGCGCGTCACCTGCGTCAATTCGCTGAAGCCGATCACGGCCAGTAGGGCGGTGTCCTTGGTGGCGATCATCCACAGGTTGGCCATGCCGGGGATGGCATGGGGCGTCATGGCGGGCAGCGTGACGCGGCGCATGACCTTCAGGGGCGACATGCCGAAGGCCTGGGCTGCCTCGATCTGGCCATGGGGGACGGCGCGGATGGCGCCGCGGATCACCTCGGTCGCGTAGCCGCCCTGGACCAGCCCGATGACCAGGATGCCCGCCGCCAGCCCGTCCACCTCGATGCCCTGAAAGCTCATGCCCTGCGCCGCGCGGTTCAGAAGGTCGGTGCCGACGTAATAGAACAGCAGCATCAGCACCAGTTCGGGAACGGCGCGGATGACGGTGGTATAGACCTGCGCCAGATCGCGCATCACCAGCCCGCCATAGAGCTTCGCGCTGGCGCCCAGGATGCCGATGACGATGCCCATGGCATAGCCCCCCGCCGCCAGCTGGATCGACCGCCAGAAACCCTGCAGCAGCGCGCCGCCCCATCCGGGGGCGTCCAGCGCCAGCAGGCTGAAATCGATCGACTGGAACATGAGGCGGGGGTCCTTTCGCAGGGCCGGTCGGGGCCGGATCAGTCGCCGTAGATGTCGACGGTGAAGTATTTCTGCGTGATCTGGTCATAGGTGCCGTCTTCGCGGATCTCGGCCAGGGCCTTGTTCACGCGGGCCAGCAGCTCGGTATCCTCTTGGCGCAGGCCGGCACCGGCGCCATAGCCCAGAACCTCGGGGTCGGGTTCGACGGCGCCCTTGTATTCGCAGCAGGCCTGGCCTGCCTCGGATTCGGCAAAGGGCTGCATGGCCAGCGTGTCGCCGATGACCGCGTCCAAGCGACCCGCCGCCAGATCCTGCAGTTCCTCGTCCAGGTTCTGATAGATGCGGATCGAGCCTGCGGTGTCTGCGAAATACTTGTTGGCATAGACCTCCTGGATCGAGCCCGACTGGGCGCCCACGAAGGCGCCGCTGACGCCTTCGGCGGTCGGTTCGATATCCGAGCCCTTCTGCGTCATCAGCCCGGTCGGCGCGGCATAGTACTTGTCGGAAAAGGCGATCTGTTCGGCCCGCGCGGGCGTGATGGTCATCGAGCCCATGATCATGTCGATCTTGCCGGTGGTCAGGGCAGGGATGATGCCGTCCCACGCGATGGGGGTGACCACGCATTCCGCGCCGATGCGGGTGCAGATCTCGTTCATCAGGTCGATTTCCCAACCCGACCAGCTGCCGCTGGCATCGGGGGTGAAGAAGGGCGGATAGGGTTCGGCCGACACGCCGACCTTCAGGGTTTCGGCCATGACCGGACCCGCAAGTCCAAGGGCCGCCACGGCGGCGAGGGTGAATTTGCTGAACATGGGAAATCCTTCCGAAAATCAGGAAAATTGACGGCGGGTCACATGACCGACCGGATGAACTGTTTCAGATGCGGGGATTGCGGGTCGCCGAACAGCTGTTCGGGGGTGCCTTCCTCCTCGATCCGGCCATCGCGCAGATAGATGACGCGGTTGGCCACGTCACGCGCAAATGCCATCTCATGGGTGACCAGGATCATGGTGCGGCCCTCGCGGGCCAGGTCGCGGATCACGCCCAGAACCTCGCCCACCAGTTCGGGGTCCAGCGCGCTGGTCGGTTCGTCGAACAGCATGGCAAGCGGATCGACGGCCAGGACGCGGGCGATGGCGGCGCGCTGCTGCTGGCCGCCAGACAGGCGGACGGGATGGGCATCGGCCTTGTCGCCCAAGCCCACGCGGTCCAGCACCTGGCGGGCACGGGCGATCGCTTGGGCGCGCGGCTGGCCCAGAACATGGATCGGTGCCTCGGTCACGTTTTCCAGGACCGTCCGGTGGGGCCACAGGTTGAAGTTCTGAAAGACCATGCCCAGCTGCGCGCGGATGCGCTGGACCTGCCGCCGGTCGGCGGGTTCCAGGCCACCGTCGCGGGTGGCCCTCATGCGATAGGTTTCGCCCTGGATCGCGATCTCGCCCGCGCTGGGATGTTCCAGCATGTTGATGCAGCGCAACAAGGTCGATTTGCCCGACCCCGATCCGCCGATGATGGCGATCACATCGCCCGGATGGGCGGTCAGCGAGACCCCCTTCAGGACCTCCAGGTCGCCAAAGCGCTTGTGCAGGTCGCGGATCCGTATCGCGGGCTTGTCATCCATGGCCATATCCTTGTCGCACGGCGCGGCCTGCGACGGGCGCGGGCGGCGGCGTGTTTGGCGGCTCTTAGGGGGAAAGGGCCCGGGGTGGCAAGGGGAACCGACCGGTCCCCCCGTCGCAAAATGGTGACCGGCCCGCCGGGGTCAGCGCGCGGCGGGCTGCCGTTGCGTCAATCGGCCGGTCCCGGCAGGGCGCGTCGGGTCGTGGCGCAGCAGGCGCATGGCGTTCAGCGTCACCAGCACCGTGGCCCCCGTATCCGCCAGGATCGCGATCCACAGCCCGGTGATCCCCAGAATCGAGGTGACCAGGAACACCCCCTTCAGCCCAAGCGCCAGCGCGATGTTCTGATGGATGTTGCCCATCGTGGCGCGCGACAGGCGGATCATCGCGGCCACGTCCGCCACGCGGTCGCGCAGGATGGCCGCATCCGCGGTTTCCAGCGCCACGTCGGTGCCGGACCCCATCGCCACGCCCACATCGGCCTGTTTCAGCGCGGGCGCATCGTTGATGCCGTCGCCGACCATCATCACGCCGCCATCCGCGGACAGGTCGCGGATGGCGGCCTGCTTGTCCTGCGGCAGCATCTGGGCGCGGTGATCGGTGCCAAGGGTCCGGGCGATGGCGGCGGCGGTGCGGGGGTTGTCGCCGGTCAGGATGACGGGCGACACGCCCAGGTCACGCAGCTGCCGCATGGCGTCGGCCGCATCGGCGCGGGGTTCGTCGCGCAGGGCGACCATGCCCTGGACGTCATCTCCGAACAGGACCGCCACGGTCTTGCCCTGTGCCTCCAGCGCCTGCGCGCGGCCCAGCAGGTCGCCGGTCAGCACGCCTGCCTCGGTCGCGTGGCGGGGGCTGGCGACGGTCAGGGTCTGTCCCCCGATCACCGCCTGCACGCCCTTGCCAGGGATGGCGCGGGCTTCGGTCGCCGTGGGCAGGGGCAGGTCGCCGGCATGTGCCACGATGGCGCGCGCCAGCGGGTGGCTGGAGGCGCCTTCGACGGCGGCCATCCGGGCCAGCAGGGTGTCGGCGTCGATGCCGATGGGCAGGATGTCGGTGACCTGCGGGCGGCCATGGGTCAGGGTGCCGGTCTTGTCGATGGCCACTTGGCGGATGCGGGCGGCGGCCTCGATCACCGCGCCGCCCTTCATCAGCAGCCCCCGTCGCGCGCCCGATGACAGCGCCGAGGCGATCGCCGCCGGAACCGAGATGACCAGCGCACAGGGACAGCCGATCAACAGCAGCGCCAGCCCGCGATAGATCCAGACATCCCATGCCATCCCGAAGACCAGCGGCGGCACCACGACCGTCAGCGCGGCCAGCGCCACCACGGCGGGCATGTACCAGCGGCTGAAGCGGTCGATGAAGCGTTCGGTCGGCGCCCGCGATTCCTCGGCCTCCTCGACCAGGCGGATGATGCGAGAGATGGTGTTGTCGGCGGCGGCGGTCGTTACCGTGACGCGCAGTGCGGAGTCGGCGTTGATGGCGCCGGCAAAGACATCCTCGCCCGGGCCGCGGGTGACGGGGACGCTTTCGCCGGTCACCGGGCTTTCGTCGATGCCGCCGGTGCCCTCAAGGATCCGCCCGTCCGCCGGAATGCGGTCGCCCGGACGGACCAGCACGACCTGTCCGGGTTCCAGCGATGCGGCGGGCACCTCCTGCGTCCGGCCGTCCCGTTCCAGCAGCGCGGTCTTGGGCACCAGGTCCGACAGCGCGCGGATGCTGTCGCGGGCCTTGTTCGAGGCCACGCCCTCCAGCACCTCGCCCACGGCGAACAGGAAGACGACCAGCGCGGCCTCCTCGGCGGCACCGATCATCAGGGCTCCGGCGGCGGCGATGGTCATCAGGCTTTCGATGGTGAAGGGCTGGCCTCGGCGCAGCATGGCAAAAGCCCGGCGGGCGACCGGGGCGACCCCGATCAGACAGGCCGCGACAAAGGCCCAATGCCCCACCGCGCCCCCTGTCGTCAGGCGGATCGCCCAGGCCAGGACCAGCAACAGCCCCGTGACGATCACCAGCCGCCCCTTGGCCGAGGCATGCCATGGCCCATCGGTCGGCCCGTGGTCATGGCCGTGCTGCGCGTCGCGATGGGGGCCTTCGATCCCGAAGCCCAGCTTGCGTACCTCAGCCTCGATCTGCGCGGCCGAAGTGGCGGCATCGTCCAGCTGCAACGTCAGCTTGCGCGACATCACCGTGACCCGCGGGTCGCTGACACCCGGCAGGCGCTGCATCGCATGG
Source organism: Paracoccus sp. SM22M-07 (assembly GCF_001887735.1). Lineage (NCBI taxonomy): Bacteria > Pseudomonadati > Pseudomonadota > Alphaproteobacteria > Rhodobacterales > Paracoccaceae > Paracoccus > Paracoccus sp. SM22M-07. The sequence goes on along the minus strand of NZ_JPKW01000013.1, from coordinate 31,356 downwards.
GTGATCTTGGACGCGCAGCCCGCGCAATCCATCCCCGTCACGGTCCATTCGCGGCGATTGTCCATCCTGCTGTCCTCTTTTCCCGGCGGCCTTGTTCGATGCGTGATCCGAACATAGGATCTCTAGTGACTAGAGGTTCAAGGGGTCAAAATGCCAAGCATCGGAGAGACGAGCAAAAGGACCGGGGTCAAGGTCCCCACGATCCGCTATTACGAACAGATCGGGCTGCTGCCCGCGCCGGGGCGCAGCGCGGGCAACCAGCGCGTCTATGACGCAGCCATGCTGGAACGGCTGGCTTTCATCCGTCATGCCCGCGACCTGGGCTTTCCGCTGTCCGACATCCAGGACCTGCTGGCCATGGCCGACGACCCGGACCGGTCCTGCGCGGCCGCCGATGTCATCGCCACGCGGCAGCTCGCCTCGGTCAAGGCGCGCATCGCGCGGCTGACCGCCCTGCAGCAGGAACTGGAACGGATGCTGACCCAGTGTTCGCATGGCACCATCGCCGATTGCCGCGTGATCGAAGTGCTGGGCAATCACGACCTGTGTGCGCGGGACCACGCCTGATAGAAAAATGGCGCGCCGTCGCGGGCGCGCCATCCGTTGCTTGAAAGGGCCGAGGATCAGCCGATGGTTTGGCCGTCTTCGCGCCAGATGGCGATCACCGCGGAACGTGGCTTGCCTTCGTTGTCCGGCCAGGACCCGCCCGGGTGCTGGATCCCGACAAAGGCGGTCTTGCGGTCGGGCGACCAGGTCAGGCCGGTCACTTCGGCGCCCTTGGGGGCGGTCAGAAAGCGGGCGATCTGGCCGGTTTCGGGGTTGCCGACCAGCATCTGGTTGTTGCCCTGGCCCGCGAATTCGCCTTCGTTGCTGTCCTCGCCGTCGGTCTGGATCCACAGCATCCCGTCGGACGAAAACACCATCCCGTCGGGCGAGTTGAACATGTTGCCCTCGTTGATGTTTTCCGACCCGGCATAGGCATCGTCGAAGACCGTCGGATTGCCTGCCATGACATACAGATCCCAGGTGAACCCGGTCGCGCCGTGATCCTCATCCGAGGGGCGCCAGCGCACGATCTGGCCGAAATTGTTGGCTTCGCGCGGGTTCGGGCCGCCGACCGGGGTGGCGTCGCCGCCCTCGTTGGGTTCCACGCCCCGGTTCTTGTTGTTGGTCAGCGCGCAATAGGCCTCGCAGCGCAGCGGGTTGGCGGCGACCCATTCGGGACGGTCCATCGTGGTCGCGCCGACCTTGGACCCGGCCATGCGGGCAAAGACCAGCATCTCGTCCATGGCCATGCCGGTGGTTTCGGGGGTCAGCGGCAGCCATTCGCCCGACATGTCGTCGTTGAACTTGGCGACGAACAGCGTGCCGTCCGACAGCAGGCCATCGGTGGGCTGACCTTCGGCCCAGGTCCCGTTCGAGACGTATTTGTACAGGAACTCGCCGCGTTCATCATCGCCCATATAGACGACGATGCGGCCGTCATTGGCCTGCACCATCTCGGCGTTCTCATGCTTGAAGCGGCCCAGGGCGGTGTGCTTGACGGGGGTGGACTGCGCGTCAAGCGGGTCGATTTCGGTGACCCAGCCGTGGCGGTGGGGTTCGTTCGGTTCGGCCATCAGGTCGAAGCGTTCGTCGAACTTCTCATAGGCATAGCGGCTCTCGCCCCCGATGCCGTAACGCGTCTCGGCCTCGTTCGGCTGATGGTCGGCGCCGGCGCCGAAGTAACCGTTGAAGTTTTCCTCGCAGGTCAGATAGGTGCCCCACAGCGTCTTGCCTGACCCGCAATTGTTCATCGTGCCCTTGGGGGACATTCCTTCGGGGTCGGCCTTGGTGCTGACCAGTGCGGAACCTGCCGCCGGTCCGTCCATGGTCATCGGCGTTTCATGCGTGATGCGGCGGTTGTAGGGGCTGTCCAGAACGATCTGGTATCCATCGTCGCCCGCGGCGATCTCCATGACGGTGACGCCCTGAATGTTCTTCAGCATGCGGACCTGATCGGCCGATTGCGGCATGCCTTCGGTTTCGGCGGGCAGGTTGATTTCCGGGTTGGCATATTCCGAATTGATGGCAAGGATGATCTTGTCGCCATCGGTGAAGGTTTCCATGCCGTCGGTGTTTTCGCCGAAGACCTTGTCCGACATCTCGACCGAGACGCCGTTTTCAGAGGAATAGGCACCCTCGGCATCCGAAAACAGCGCGTCGCCCCAACGCACCAGCGGCTTCCACTGATAGCCCTGCGGGACATGCACGTCGAAATCGGTGGCGATGCCGATCGGCTGGAAGGCAAAGGCCGCAGCCTGCGCCCGGGCCGAGCTGGCCGAGCCCAGGATGCCGGTCCCCATCACCGCCGCGCCCGACCCGAAGGCCAGCGCCGCACCCAGGAAGCCCCGGCGCGACAGGGCGCGTTCGACCACGGCATCAAAGCCGTTGGTATCCGGGCGCGGGTCGCGCAATTCGTCATATTCGTCCCACGACAGGTTGGCGATGTCCTGCTTGTTCATGGCGAAGCCCCTCTTGCGTCTTTGTATCCGGCGTCGGTCAGGGTGACCGCGCGATGACGCAGGGCCTACGCCTGATTTCCTTCATTTTTCTGACGGTGGCGCAAAGATTTCATGTCAGCAGGTCGCGCATCAGGCGGGCCGCCTCGGGGATGGGGCGGATCAGGGGGACGGGGCTTCGGGCCGCGATGCGCTCGGCCGCCTGCGCCAAGGGGCCTCCGCCGATGATCACGGCCTGGGCGCCGGCGCGGGCAGCGTCATAGGTCGCTTCCAGCAGGGCCGGGTCCAGCCGCCCCGGGTCCGACATCACCGCCAAAGTTGGCCCGGGGGTCAGGAAGCATCCCAGATAGGGTGCATTTCCCGCATGGGCCCGCATCAGCGCATCGATGCCGTCACGCAGGTCCGGGGTCGTGGTGGCGACCGCGAAGGGACGCCCCCTGGCAGCACGCGCAGCCGCCGCGCCGATGCCGATGACCGGACAAGACTGACGCGCGGCCAGCCGGTCGGCGCCCGGATCGCCAAAGGCCGCCACGATCACGCCCCGGCAGCCCGGCGGCGGTTCCAGCAGGGCGACCTGGTCGGCGGCTTGGGCCAGCTGGTCCGGCGTCAGGATCACGCTTGGCCCGCGCGGGGCGGTCCAGCCCTGCAGATCGGGCAGGAAAGGCGCCGCGATGGCGCAGATCTGTGCCGTCGTCGCCGCGTTGCTGTTGGGGTTCACCACAAGAATCATGCCGGCCTCCTTTCCTTGCCGCGATGGGCGCGCCCGTCGCAGATCAATGTCCATCGCCATGCCCCGGACCAAGGCATGGTTTTCCTGCATGCAGAAATTGTCATCAATCTGACCGCCCTTTGGGCAGGCCGGGACCGATCCATGTCTGGCTGCCGGTTTTCCTGACCCCGACTGGTGCGGTTTCGGGCGACCGCGTCAATGGTCGGTCCCGAAAGCGGGCGACCAAGACTCCTGCGGATCTGTCCCAAGACCTGTTGTCCATCAAGGAGAATGACATTGCTTCACCTCAGAAAAGGCCTTGCCGCATTGGCGCTGTCGGTCGCGATGCTGGGCGCCCAGGGTGCCGCGGCGCAGGGAACGCTGCGGATCGGGATGACGGCGTCCGATATCCCCCTGACCACCGGCCAGACCGATCAGGGCGGCGAGGGGCTGCGCTTCATCGGCTATACCGTCTATGACGCGCTGATCAACTGGGACCTGACCAGTGCGGACCAGCCTTCGGTGCTGGTGCCGGGGCTGGCGACGGAATGGGCGGTCGACGCCGAAGACAAGACGAAATGGGTCTTCACGCTGCGCGACGGCGTGACCTTCCACGACGGCAGCACGTTCAACGCCGAGAATGTGGTCTGGAATCTGGACAAGCTGCTGGACGAAGGCTCCGAACAATACGATCCGCGCCAATCGGCCCAAGGCAAGTCGCGCATTCCCGCCATCGCCGGATATCGCGCCATCGACGACCTGACGCTGGAAATCACCACGACCGAACCCGACGCCACGCTGCCCTATCAGCTGGCCTGGATCATGATGTCCTCCAAGGCCAACTGGGAGGCGCAGGACAAGGATTGGGAAAAGGTCGCGCAGCATCCCTCGGGGACCGGTCCGTGGAAGCTGGAAACCTTCGTGCCGCGCGAACGGGCCGAACTGGTCCCCTTTCCCGAATACTGGGACGACACCCGCATCCCCAAGCTGGACAAGCTGGTGCTGATCCCGCTGCCGGAATCCAATGCGCGCTCGGCGGCGCTGATGTCGGGGCAGGTCGACTGGATCGAGGCACCGGCCCCCGACACCATTCCCGCGATGCAGGGAAACGGCTTTGCCATCTCGTCGAACGCCTATCCGCATAACTGGACCTGGCATCTCAGCCGTGTCGAAGGTTCGCCCTGGAGCGACATCCGCGTGCGCAAGGCCGCGAACCTCGCCATCGACCGCGAGGCGATGGGCGCGTTGCTGGGTGGGCTGATGATCCCCGCCGAAGGTTTCGTGCCGCCCGGATCGCAGTGGTTCGGCGAACCCGATTTCAAGCCGACCTACGACCTGGAGGCCGCGCAGGCCCTTATGACCGAAGCGGGCTTCGGTCCCGACAACCGACTGAAGGTCAAGGCGCTGATCTCTCCCTCCGGTTCGGGGCAGATGCTGCCGCTGCCGATGAACGAATACATCCAGCAATCGCTGGCCCAGGCCTGGATCGATGTCGAGTTCATGGTTGTCGAGTGGAACCAGATGATCAATCTGTGGCGCGCGGGCGCCGCCGATCCCTCGGTCGAAGGGTCACAGTCGATCAACTTCACCTATTTCATCCAGGACCCGTTCACCGGCTTCATCCGGCACCTGGATTGCAACCTGGTGGCACCCAACGGCACCAATTGGGGCCATTATTGCGACGACGAGATGCAGTCCCTGTTCGAGGAGATCAAGACCACCTTCGACCCCGCCGCCCAAGACGCGGTCATGCGCCGCACGCACGAGAAATTCGTCGACGACGCGCTGTTCCTGATGGTCACGCATGACGTGGCGCCCCGCGCGATGTCGCCCAAGGTGCAGGGCTTCGTGCAGCCGCAGAACTGGTATCTGAACTTCTCGTCCATCACGATGGCCGAGTGATCCGACATCGGCCGCGCCCCGTACGGGTGCGGCCAAGACAGGGACGCATCCATTGCTCAGCTATTTCCTTCGACGTCTGATCCTGGTGCTGCCGGTGGCCTTCGGGGTGTCGGTCGTGTGCTTCGCGCTGGTGCAGATCGCGCCGGGCGATCCGCTGACGGCCATCATGCCGGTCGACGCCACCGCCGAACAGCAGGCCGCGATGCGCGCGGCATACGGTTTGGACAAGCCCTTGCCGGTGCAATACCTGATCTGGATCGGCAACCTGCTGCAGGGAGAGATGGGCCGCTCCATCGCCAGCGGCCGCCCCGTCGCGGACGAGGTCTTCGGCGCGGTCGGCAATTCGCTGCTGTTGGCGGCGGCGGCGGCCGTGATCGCCTTTCCGATCGGCATCTTCCTGGGGTTTCTGGCGGGCTATTTCCGCGACACGATCCTGGACCGCCTGATCACCGCGCTGTCGATCACCGGTGTCTCGGTGCCGAACTATTGGCTGGGCATCGTGCTGGTCATCATCTTTTCGGTCAATCTGGGCTGGCTGCCCTCTATGGGCGCGGGGCCGGGCGGGTCGCAGGACTGGCAGTGGGACTGGGCGCATATGCGCCACCTGGTCCTGCCTGCGGTGACGCTGGCGGTGGTGCCCATCGGCATCGTCGCGCGCACCGTGCGGGCACTGGCGGGCGACATCCTGTCGATGGATTTCGTCACCGCGCTTTATGCCAAGAGCTTCAGCCGCGGCGACGTGCTGCGCCATGTGGCCCGCAATGCCGCCGCCACCGCGCTGTCGGTGATGGGGCTGCAGCTGGGCTATCTGCTGGGCGGGTCGATCCTGATCGAGACGGTGTTCAACTGGCCTGGATCGGGGTTCCTGCTGTCGAACGCGATCTTCCAGCGCGACCTGCCGCTGCTGCAGGGCACGATCCTGATCCTGGCCATGTTCTTTGTCGGCATGAACCTGATCGTCGACGTGGCCCAGGCCGCCATCGACCCCCGCATCAAGAGGAGCTGACATGGCGCAGACCGAAACCGCCATCGCGGCACCCGCCCATCGCGGCTATTGGTCGGCCGTCCTGTCACGCCTGCGGCGCGACAAGGTGGCCATGACCTGTCTTGTGATCCTCGGGTTGCTGGTGGGGTCGGCCGTCTTCGCGCCCTGGCTGGGCCTGGCCGACCCCTATCAGGGCAGCATGATTGCGCGGCTGAAGCCGCCGGGCACGCCGGGCTATCCGCTGGGCACGGACGAACAGGGGCGCGACATGCTGGCCCGCCTGATCTATGGCGGGCGGCTGACGCTGTTCATCGGGCTGATGCCGGTGGTGCTGGCCTTCTTCATCGGCGGCGCGCTGGGGGTCGTCGCGGGCTATGTCGGTGGCATCACCAACACCATCATCATGCGGGTGGTCGACGTGTTCTTCGCCTTCCCCTCGGTCCTGCTGGCCATCGCCATTTCCGGGGCGCTGGGCGCAGGCATCGTCAACAGCCTTGTGTCGCTGACCATCGTCTTCATCCCGCCCGTGACGCGGGTGGCCGAGGCCGTGACATCGGGCGTGCGACAGCTGGACTATATCGATGCGGCGCGGGCATCGGGGGCCAGCGCGCTGACGGTGATCCGGGTGCATGTCATCGGTAACGTGCTGTCGCCGGTCTTCGTCTATGCAACCTCGCTGACCTCGGTCTGCATGATCTTGGCGGCCGGGCTGTCCTTTCTGGGCATCGGCGTGCGCCCGCCCGAACCGGAATGGGGGCTGATGCTGAACACGCTGCGGTCCGCCATCTATGTGAACCCGTGGCTGGCGGCGCTGCCGGGGGTGATGATCTTTGCCACCTCGCTGTGCCTCAATCTGCTCAGCGACGGCCTGAGGAGTGCGATGAATGTCCGCGACTGACAAACCCCTGCTGAGCGTGCGTGACCTGAAGAAGCACTTTCCCATCAAGGGCGGCATCCTGGGCCGCACGCAGGCGATGGTGCAGGCCGTGGACGGCGTCAGCTTCGACGTGGCCCCCGGCGAAACCCTGGGCATCGTCGGCGAATCCGGCTGCGGCAAGTCCACCACCGCGAAACTGCTGATCGGCCTGACCGACCGGGACGAGGGGGACATCGTCCTGAACGACAGAACCCTTGGTCGCGACATGACCCTGCGGGCGCTGCGCCGCGATATCCAGATGGTGTTTCAGGACAGCTATGCGTCGCTGAACCCGCGCATGACCATCCTGGACAGCGTGGCCTTCGGGGCGCGAGTGCAGGGGCTGGACGATCCCTTGGGCCGCGCGCGGCGCCTGATGGACCGCGTGGGTCTGGCCGCCGACCGCTTTGCCCACCGCTATCCGCATGAATTGTCCGGCGGCCAGCGCCAGCGGGTCAACATCGCCCGTGCCCTGGCCATGTCGCCCAAGGTCGTGGTCCTGGACGAGGCCGTCAGCGCCCTGGACAAGTCGGTCGAGGCGCAGGTCCTGAACCTGCTGGCCGATCTGCGGGCGGAATTCGGGCTGACCTATATCTTCATCAGCCATGACCTGAACGTAGTCCGCTATATCTCGGACCGCATCCTGGTCATGTATCTGGGCGAGGTGGTGGAGATCGCCCCCGTGGACCAGATCTGGGCCGATCAGGCCCATCCCTATACGCGGTCGCTGTTTTCGGCGATGCCTTCGATGGACCCTGACAGCCGCACCGAAAAGCCGCCCCTTGCGGGCGATCCGCCGAACCCGATCGACCCGCCGTCAGGCTGTCGGTTCCATACGCGTTGTCCCTTGGCGGTCCCCGTCTGCAAGACGCGCCACCCGGTCCTGGGACCGCGCGCGCAGGGTTCGACCCATTGGGTGGCCTGCCACCTGCATGACGCCCATTCGGGCCATCCCCAGGCCGGAAAGGCGGTGCCCGCATGACCGGCACGCTGTTGCAGATCGAAAATCTGGATGTCCGCTTCAGGGGTGCCCGCAACGTCCATGCCATCAACGACCTGTCGCTGGAACTGAAGCAGGGCGAAACCCTGGCCCTGCTGGGCGAAAGCGGGTCTGGCAAAAGCGTCACGCTGAAGACGCTGCTGCGCCTGCTGCCGGAACGGCGCACCGATCTGGGGGGCAGGATCCGCTTTGACGGTACCGACATCATGACGCTGTCGGGGCGGGCGCTGCGGTCCTATCGCGGCGGTGATGTGTCGATGGTGTTCCAGGACCCTGGGCTGGCGCTGGACCCGGTCTATACCATCGGCCAGCAGATCGCCGAAACCGTGATGCGCCACAAGGGCATCAGCCGCGCCGACGCGATGGAGGTCGCGCTGGACATGCTGCACCGCGTCCGCATCCCGTCGGCGGAACGGCGCATGAAGAACTATCCGCACGAACTGTCCGGGGGGATGCGCCAGCGTGTGATGATCGCGCTGGCGCTGGCCTGCCGGCCGCGCCTGCTGCTGGCGGATGAACCGACCACGGCGCTGGACGCGACCGTGCAGATCCAGATCCTGCTGCTGCTGCGCGAATTGCAGCGGGAATTCGGCATGGGGGTGATCTTTGTCACCCATGACATCGGCGTCGCGGTGGAAATTTCCGAACGGATCGCGGTCATGTATGCCGGCCAGATCATCGAGGAAGGCACCACGCATGAGGTGATCCGCAACCCCCAGCATCCCTATACCCAAGGATTGTTGGCCGCGAACCTGCATGACGTGGCGCGCGGCACGCGGCTGGACGCCATTCCCGGATCGCCCCCCGCGCTGGAAACGCGCCCCGATGCCTGTCCCTTTGCGCCGCGCTGCCCGCTGGTCATGGATGCCTGCCGCCAAGCGCTGCCGCCGATGCAGCATCCCGGTCTGCGGCGCCGCGTCGCCTGTCTGCGTGCGGGCGAACCGATCCCGGCCTAGGGGGTCAGAATGGTGGCGGCGGGGCGGTCAAAGCTCTGCCGTCCGCGTTTGAAACCCATCAAAGGTTGCGCGATGCCGGCAAAGGCATCGGTGGCCGAAGGCGCGTCCAGCACCACCAGATCGGCCCAAGCCCCGACATGCAGCCCGTAATCCGCCAGCCGCAGGATGCGCGCGGCATCATGGGTGACCATCGCCATGCAGCCCGCGAAATGGTCGGCGCCCAGATGCATGGCGTTGGCATAGAGATTGGCCATGCGCATCAGCGATGCATCGCCATAGGGCGTGAAGGGGTTCATCACGTTGTTCGTGGCGACCGATACCTGCACCCCGGCCTGCGCCAGCAGATGCATCGGCGCGATGCCGCGGGGCGCACGGTGCCCCATCGCCATCCCGTTCAGATAGAGATCGGTCGCGGGCAGGGCCGTCACCGCCACCCCCGCCTGCGCCAGCATGGCCGCATATCGGGCAAAGCGCGCGTCATCCATCATCGCCAGCTTGGTCGCATGGCCGATATTGACGCGCCCCTGCCAGCCATGGCGGACGGTCGCATCGCAGACAGCGTCCATCTGCGACCCGTCCGGGTCCAGATCGAAATCCAGGTGAAAGTCCAGATCGACATCGTGGCGGAGGGCCATGGCGAACAGGCGCTCGATCTGTCCCACAGGGTCGGTGTCGGTATAGGGGCAGCCGCCCAGCAGATCGGCCCCCTGGTCCAGCGCCTGTTCCAGCAGATCCTCGGTGCCCGGATCGTTGGTCAGGCCTTCCTGGGCAAAGGCGCAGATCGACAGGTCCAGCGCAAAGGCGAAATCGCGTTTCAGCGCCAGCATGGCCTGGAAACTGCGAAGGCCCGCCCTTAGGTCGACCTCGACATGGGTGCGCATGTGCATGGTGCCCTGGGTGATAGCCTTGCGGATGACGCGTGCCGCACGGTCATGGACATCGGCCACGGTGAAGTCGCGCTTGGCCGCCGAGACCGCCGCGACCGCCCCTGCCAGCCCGCCCGCCTGGCCACATCGGCAAAGCAAGCCCGCCTTGTCCAAGTGGATATGGGTTTCGACCAGCCCCGGAATGACCACCCGCCCGGCCAGATCATGCGTGCCGGCCGCCGGACCAAGATCCTTGCCGATGCCTGCAATCCGACCATCCCTGACGCCGATGTCGCAAACCGCGTCATCAAGGCGGGAATTCAGCAGCAGCAGGTCGAAAGGGGCGGTCATGATCTTGCATTCCGGTGCTGTTGTGTATGGGGTAAGTGTATGCAGTTGGAAACCGAAACTTCAAGGATCAAAGAGGCGCATCATGGACCCGAACACCGAACGTGACCTGCAGGCGGTCAAGGATTACCTGGATGCCTCGATGGCGCGCGACACCGAAAGGGCGGCGCGTTTCGTCGCGCCGGGCTTTGTCTGCCGCTTTACCGGCGGGCGGGTCTATGACGCGCCGGATGGGCCGACCGGCTTCAACGCCGGGCGGTACAAATGGGTCAGGAAGCGGATCGAGCGTTATGACGTGATGCCCGGCGATGGGCAGACGGTGATCTACAGCCTGGGCTATCTCTATGGCGAATGGCCCGATGGGACGGCCTTCGACATGAACCGTTATGTCGACCGGTTCACGGTCAGGGATGGGCTGATCCTTGACACCGATGTCTGGAACGACAGCGCCGAATGGATCCTGGACCCCTCCATCGCCCGCAGCTAGTCGCCGCGATAGGGCGCCAGAATGCTGACCAGATCGCGCCCACGCGCCTCCTGTCCGCCCAGCAGCGCGCGCGAGGCGACGGCCTCAAGGTGATCGGCCATCATCTGGGCGGCCTTGTCGGCGGGGCCCTTGGCAATGGTGTCGATCAGCTGCAGATGTTCGCTGATCGCGCATTCCGACGAATGCGGCCGGCCAAGCGAGGACAGCGAAAGCCCCGCCCGATAGCAGATTTCCGTGACATAGCGCACCAGGATCGGACGGCCGGTCATTTCGGCCAGCCTGATGTGGAATTCGGTCGCCAGCCGGATCGAGGCACCCTCGGGGCCGTCGCGCGCATCATGTTCCTGCCGGACGATATCCTTCAATTCGCGGATCTGGGCGTCGGTCAGATGGCCGGCCAGATGCCCCACGACCTGCCGTTCCAAGGCCACGCGGATGTCGAAGATATCGCGGGCATCGGCGGGGGTGGGAGCCGCCACGGTGGCGATGCGGTTGCGCCGCAGGTCGACCAGTCCCTCGGCCGCCAACTGTCCCAGGGCGTGGCGGGCGATGGTGCGGCTGACGCCGAAGCTTTCGCCCAAGGCATCCTCGGGCAGGCGGTCGCCGGGGAACAGCGCGCCCTCGATGATGGCGCGGCGGATGCCGTGGCAGATGGCGGACATCCGGTCGCCTTCGGATCTGCTTGCCGTCTTGCGTGTCGTCATGGCCTGTTCCCCGCCTGCATCATTCCTGCGCATCTACCGGCCCAATGCGGAAAAAACCCGCACAAGGCCGCTGTCCCGATGGTTCCCGTTCCGAACATTGTTGTCGCCCGCCGGAAGGCCGGCCTAGATCGGAGCAATGAAGTGCATGCACTTTCGTCATGCACCTTGGACGGGAAGCCATCATGCAACCTGAAATCGCACAGATCGCGACCGAACAAAAGCGCCCTGCGGTGCAGCTGTCCCGCGCCGGCGTGTCCTTCGGGCAGGGCGATGCCACGGTGCAGGCCTTGCAGCCCACCGACCTGCGCATCGACGAGGGAGAGTTCCTGGCGCTTGTCGGCCCCTCGGGCTGCGGCAAGTCCACCATCCTGAAACTGGCCAGCGGGTTGCTGCGCCCCACGACCGGCGCGGTCATTGTCGGCGGGCGCGAGGTCGCGGCCAGGGCCCTGCGCGTCGGCATGGCCTTCCAGAACCCGACCATGCTGCCTTGGCTGACCATCGAACAGAACGTCATGCTGCCCCTGAAGATCGTGCAGCCATTCCGCCGCGACTTTGCCCGCAAGAAGCGCGGCGAATACCGCGACCGGGTCCATGCCCTGCTGGAGGATGTGGGTCTGGGCAAGTTCGCGGGCAGTTTCCCCTGGCAGCTGTCGGGCGGCATGCTGCAGCGCGCCAACCTCTGCCGCGCGCTGATCCACGACCCCAGCCTGCTGCTGCTGGACGAACCCTTCGGCGCGCTGGACCAGTTCACCCGCGAAGAGCTGTGGGGCACCATGCAGGACCTGTGGATCAAGCGCCGCCCCACCGTGCTGCTGGTGACCCACGATCTGAAGGAGGCGGGCTTCCTGGGCACACGCATCTGCGTCATGAGCGCGCGTCCCGGCCGCATCATCGACGACAGCCCCGTGACCTTCCCGCGTCCGCGGACGGTCCAGATGACCTTCCAGCCCGATTTCGTCGCCCTGAACCAGCGCCTGCGCGAACGCATCATCGATGCCCGCAGCGAAACCCTGGAAGAGGTCTGAACCATGCCCTATGCCATCCGCCGCCGTATCTGGGCGGCCCTGCTGATCGTCGGTTTCTTCGCTGCCTGGGAAATCCTGTGCATCGCCATGGACGTGTCCGACCTGGTCGTGCCGCGCCCCAGCCAGGTCTTCGCCACGCTGTTCGACCGCTTTCCGGTGCTGGTGCCCCATATCGTCCACACGCTGTGGACCACGATGATCGGCTTTGTGTTGGGGGTGATCGTCGGCGTCGTCATCGGGGCCGCGATCGGCACGTCGCGTACCGCCTATGACACGGCCTATCCGCTGCTGATCGGCTTTTCGTCCATCCCCAAGGTCGCCGTCGTGCCGATTTTCGTGCTGTGGTTCGGGGCAGGGCCGGTGCCTGCGGTCCTGACCGCGCTGGCCATGTGCTTTTTCCCCATCGTCGTGAACATCGCCACCGGCCTTGCCACGACCGAGCCCGAGCTGGAGGACGTGCTGAAATCCCTAGGCGCCAGCAAGATGGACCTGCTGCTGAACGTGGGTCTGCCGCGCACCATGCCGTTCTTTTTCGCATCCCTGAAGATCGCCGCGACCTTTGCCTTCGTCGGCACCGTGCTGGCGGAAACGGTCGCCTCGAACAAGGGCATCGGCAACGTGATGATGAGCGCGTCTTCCAATTTCGACGTGCCCCTGGTCTTTGCCGGCCTCTTCATTCTGGCCTTCCTCGGCGTCGCTCTCTACGTCCTCTTCTCTCTCATCGAGGGACGGTTCGTGGGTTGGGCCAACCGCCGCGACGATTTCGCATCCACCTGAAACCCCCCTTGGAGTTCCGACATGCCGATGAAAACCATGCTTGCCACCGTCGCCACCCTGACCATGGGGACCGCCGCCATGGCCGATACCGATATCCGCTTTACCCTGGGATGGAAGACCCAAGGGTCGGACGCGCCCTTCCTGATGGCCCTGGAAAAGGGCTATTTCGCCGAGGAAGGCCTGAACGTCACCATCGATCAGGGCGAAGGGTCCGCCGCCACCGTCACCCGCATCATGTCGGGCACCTATGACGCGGGTTTCGGCGATATCAACGCCATCATCCAGAACGCCGCGACCCGCCCCGATGAAACCCCGGTCATGGTCTATCAGCTGTGGAACAAGCCGCCCTTCGCGGTGGTCAGTGCCAAGGCCACGGGCATCACCACCCCTGCCGATCTGGCGGGCAAGACGCTTGGCGGGGCGCAAGGGACGCCGACCACCCGACTGATGCCGGTGCTGGCGCGGCAGAACGACGTCGATATCGACGCCATCGACATCCAGAACATGGCCCCGAACCTGCAGGAACCCATGCTGATCCGCGGCGATATCGATGGCGCGATGGTCTTCAACATCACCAGCTGGTTCAACCTGATCAACAACCGCCAGGACCCTGCCGCCGATTACAACTGGCTGAATTTCGGCGATTTCGGGCTGGATCTCTATTCCAACGGGATGATGGTGTCGCAGGCGCTGATCGCTGAAAACCCCGAAGCGGTGACGGGCCTTGTCCGCGCCGTGAACCGCGCCGCCGTCGAGATCGCCAAGAACCCCGAGGCGGGGGCCGATGCCGTCATGGCCTATGACAACCTGGCCAAGCGCGATCTGGAAAAGGCGCGGATGCTGTTCTCCTATGAAAACCTGATCGCCTCGCCCGAAGTCGAGCGTATCGGCCTGGGTGATCTGGATGACGAACGGCTGGCACGCTCCATCGATCTGGTGGCCGAAGGCTATCAGCTGGAAACGAAACCAGACGCCGCGGCCATCTTCACCCGCGATTTCCTGCCGCCGCTGGAAGACCGCCAACTGATCATGGCCGACTGATGCCGGGCATGGTCACCAGCCCGCACCCCCTGGCCAGCCATGCGGGGGCCGAGGTGCTGCGCGGTGGCGGCAATGCCGCCGAGGCCGCCGTGGCCATGGGGGCGGTCCTGACCGTCGTCATGCCGCATTTCTGCGGCCTTGGCGGTGACGCCGTCTGGATGCTGGCCGACCGCGACGGGCTGGAGACGTCGATCCTGGGGATCGGGCAGGCGCCGCAGGTGCTGCCCGATCTGGACGGTCCGCTGCCGATGCGCGGGGTTGGGTCGATGCTGACCACGGCCTGCGCGGTCGACAGCTGGGACCAGGCGCTGAATGTCTGGGACGGGGGGATGGATTTCGCCGACCTGATCGCCCCGGCCATCGCCTTGGCGCGGGACGGGTTCACGCCATCGCGCAGCCAGGATTTCTGGCTGGATTTCCGCGCCGCCGACTGGCCCGCTTGGCCGGGTTTTGCCGGGCGCTTCGACCACCGCAGCAGCGACGGTCCCCTGCGCCAGCCCGAACTGGCCGAGATGCTGACCCTGATCGCGCGCGACGGCCCGCGCAGCTTCTATGACGGGCAGGCGGCCGTCAGGGTGGCGCAGGGGCTGGCCGATCTGGGCGCGGCGATCACATCCGCCGATCTGGCCGCCACGCGCAGCCGGCGAGGCGACCCGGTGGCCCTGGATTATCGTGGGCTGCGCCTGCTGGCACCGCCGCCGCCGACCCAAGGCATCACCACCCTGGCGATCATGGGCATCCTGGCGCGGCTTGATGCGGGCGACCCCACGCATCGGATCGTCGAGGCGGTCAAGCAGGCCTTCCTGGATCGCCATCTGATCGCCGATCCCGACATGGTTCCCGTCGATTGCGCCGCCCTGCTGTCGCCTGCGCGGCTGCAGGCCAAGGCCGCCGCCATCCGCCCGGACCGCGCGATGGACTGGCCGCAACCGTTCCGGCATGGCGATACGGTCTTTCTCTCCGCCCGCGACGACCAGGGGCGCTGCGCCAGCGTGCTGCAAAGCACCTTTTTCGACTGGGGCAGCGGGGTCGTGGTGGGCGATACCGGCATCATCTGGCAGAACCGGGGCGCCGGTTTTTCGACGGTGCCCGGCCATCCGAACTGCATCGCGCCGGACAAGCGGCCCTTCTATACGTTGAACCCCGGCATCGCGATGAAGGATGGCGCACCGCATCTGCTTTACGGAACCCAAGGGGCCGATGGCCAGCCCCAGACCCTGGCGGTGATCCTGTCGGCGCTGATCGACCGGGGGATGATGCCCGCCGACGCCCTTTCACAACCGCGCTGTCTGCTGGGCCGGACCTTCTCGGACAGCGGCGACAGCCTCAAGCTGGAGGCATCGCACGGCTCGCAGATGGTGGCGGGGTTGCGCGACCTTGGGCATCAGGTGGCGGAACTGCCCGCCCTGTCGCCGATCTTCGGATGCGCGGGCGTGATCCGGATCGACGACGGCGATGTCACCGGCGCGCATGATCCGCGCGGCGAAGGCATCGCGATCGGAACCCACGCCCGGCCGTGACCGGGCGCGGGTCGTCGGTCATTCCGCGGCGATCGGCGGGTTGGTCTCTGGCGGGATCGGGCAGGCATAGGGGTGTTCGGCCAGATGATCCTGATGGGCCTTCTTGGCGGCGGCGATCAGCGCCGGGTCGGTCAGCGCCGCCCGCGCGGTCGCGGCCATCACCTTGGCAGCGTGCAGCATGCCCTTATGCGCAGCCGGGGCCTTGCCCTGGGCCGTCTGCTGCCAGCTGTGCAGCGCCGTGCCCACCGCGCAGGTCGCCACGCGGGCCTGGACCGTCGGCACAGCCCAGCTGACATCGCCCACATCGGTCGACCCCATGCCGCCCATGAAGGGCCGGTCCAAGGGCGCGATGAAGTCGCACAGCGGCATGTCGTAATCGGGCTTCATCGCCAGGCGCTCGAAGGTGTCGGCGATATCTTCGCGCGAGAGGCTCTCGCGGATGGCGGTGGCGAAGGCCGCGTCCTCGGCGTCGAAGGGGACGGGGCCCAGGGCTTCGAATTCAGCCTGCATGGCCTGGGACAGGGGGCGGTTCTCGGTCAGGTTCGACACCGCCGAAAAGACGCGTGATGTGACCTTGGTCCCCGACATCAGCGCCGCACCGTCGGCGATGGCGCGCACCCGTTCGACCAGCGAGGACAGGTCCCCCAGGCTGGGGCTGCGGATCAGCTGGCGCACGGTCGCCTTGGCCTGCACCACGTTCGGCGCGATGCCGCCCGCATCCAGATAGGCGTAATGCACCCGCGCCGCATCCGGCATGTGTTCGCGCATGTAGTTGACGCCGATATTCATCAGCTCGACCGAATCCAGCGCCGAACGGCCCAGTTCGGGCGCCCCCGCCGCGTGCGCCGCCTTGCCGTGGAAGGTGAAATCGATCCGGGTGTTGGCCAGCGACCGCATGTCATCGACCGCGTTGAAGCTGGCCGGGTGCCAGGTGATCGCGATGTCCACATCATCGAACTGCCCGTCGCGCACCATATAGGTCTTGGCGGCGCCGCCCTCCTCGGCGGGGCAGCCGAAATAGCGGACGCGGCCGGGCAGCCCTTCGGCCTCCAGCCAGTCCTTGACGGCGGTGGCCGCCGACAGCGCGGCCGATCCCAGCAGGTTGTGGCCGCAGCCATGGCCGAAACCGTGATCGGCAATCTGGCGCGGTTCGGCCAGGCCCGGTTCCTGCGACAGGCCGGGCAGGGCGTCGTATTCGCCCAGGATGGCGATGACGGGGCCGCCGGTGCCTGCCTCTCCCATGACCGCGGTCGGGATGCCGGCGACGTTTTCGGTCACGCGAAAGCCCTGGTCGCGCAGCATCCGGGTATGGGCTGCGCAGGATTTCACCTCGCCATAGGCCAGTTCGGGGGTGTCGAAGACGCGGTCGGCCAGGCCGGTGAATTCCGGGCCCTTGGCATCGACATGGGACCAGATCGGATTGTCGTTACGCAATGATAGTCTCCTTGGAAGGGGGCGTCAGGCCGCCCGGTCGTTCAGGTGGCAGGCCGACAGGCGACCGGGGGCCACCTCGCGCAGGACCGGCACCTCCAGGCGGCAGCGGTCATGGGCATGGGGGCAGCGGGGGTGGAAATGGCACCCCTTGGGCGGGTTCAGGGGCGAGGGGATCTCGCCCTTGATGGCGTGATAGCTGCGCTTGCCGGTCTCGAAGGTCGGGATCTCGCTGATCAGCGCCTGGGTATAGGGGTGGTTCGGACGCGCGATCAGATCCTCGGCATCGCCCAGTTCGACCAGGCGGCCCAGATACATGACCGCGATCCGGTCCGAGATATGTTCGACCACGCCCAGATCGTGGCTGACGAACAGATAGGTCAGGTCGAAATCCTGGCGCAGCTTGACGAACAGGTTCAGCACCTGCGCCTGGATCGACACGTCCAGCGCAGCGACGGATTCGTCGCAGACCAGGAAATCGGGCCGCACCGCCAGCGCGCGGGCGATGCCCACCCGCGCCCGCTGCCCGCCCGAGAACTGATGCGGATAGCGTTTGGCGGTGGCCGGATCCAGGCCCACCTGGTTCAGGATATCCTCGACATAGCCGTCGACATCACCTTTAGGAACGATGCCGTGGACGCGCGGTGCCTCTCCGACGATGTCGCGGACGCGCATGCGCGGGTTCAGCGACGACATCGGGTCCTGGAAGATCATCTGAATCTTCAGCGCCGCGTCGCGGGCGGCGGCGCCCTTCAGGCCGGCCACGTCCTGGCCGTTATAGACGATGCGCCCGTCCGACGGCGCGGCCAGCCCCGCCACCATCCGCCCCAGGGTGGACTTGCCGCAGCCGGATTCGCCGACCAGGCCCAGCACCTCGCCCCGGCGGATGTCCAGGCTGACGTTATCGACCGCATGGACGGTGACCGGCGCGATCTTGGCGCCCAGCTTGCGGGCGGTGCGTTCGGCGATGTCCAGGTCCTTGGAAAAGCGCTTGGACACGCCGTCGATGGTCAGGATGGTGTCTTGGGTCACGACAGGGCCTTTCCGTCGGCATCGCAATGGGGGTGGTGGCAGCGCACGTGGCGGTCGGCACCGGCGGGGTCCAACGACGGCTCGACCCGGCAGGCGGCGTCGGCGCGGGGACAACGGGGGGCGAACTTGCACCCGTCCGGCAGGTTCAAGAGCGACGGCGTCATGCCGCGGATCTGGGTCAGCATCGCGCCGTGACGCTTGCCCTGCGGCACGCTGTCGATCAGCCCGCGCGTATAGGGATGGCGCGGGTTCGCGATGATCTGCGCGGTCGGCCCTTCCTCGATGATGCGGCCGGCATACATGACGGCCAGTCGGTCGGCCAAACCCGACACCACGGCCAGATCGTGGGTGATCCAGATCAGCGACGTGCCCGACCGGGCACACAGCGCCTGGACCTCGGACAGGATCTGCGCCTGGATGGTCACGTCCAAAGCCGTCGTCGGTTCGTCGGCGATGATCAGGTCGGGCTTGTGCAACAGCGCGATGGCGATGGCCACACGCTGGCGCATGCCGCCCGAGAACTGGTGCGGATAGCTCTGCAGCCGTTCGTCCGGGGACGAGATGCCGACCTGGACCAGCGCCTCGCGGCAACGGGCCAGGGCCTCGGCCTTCGACACCTTGTCATGGGCGCGCACGGTCTCGATCATCTGGGTGTCGATGCGCAGGACCGGGTTCAGCGTCATCATCGGGTCCTGAAAGATCATCGCGATGCGCTTGCCGCGCAGCTGGCGCAGCATCGGCTCTCCTCCGGCGACCAGGTCGTCGCCGTCAAACAGGATCTGCCCCCCGGTCACCCGGCCCGGCGGATCGACCAGACCCAGGATGGAAAAGCCGGTGACCGACTTGCCCGACCCGGATTCCCCGACCAGGCCCAGGATCTGGCCACGTTCCAGCGAAAAGCTGACCCCGTCCACCGCCTTGGCCACCCCGTCGCGGGTGAAGAAGTGGGTCTGCAGGTTCTTGACGTCCAGCAATCTGTTCATTTCTGCAACCTCGGGTTCAGGACGTCGCGCAGCCGGTCGCCGACCAGGTTGATGGCGATGATCGTCACCACCAGCGCGATGCCGGGAAACAGGCTGATCCAGTAGCTGCCCGACAGAAGATAGTCGTAGCCATTGGCGATCAGCAGCCCCAACGACGGTTCGGTGATGGGCACGCCCACGCCCAGGAAGGACAGCGTCGCCTCCAGCGCGATGGCCTGGGCGATCTGCACGGTGGCGACCACGATCAGGGGCGGGACGCAATTGGGCAGCAGGTGGCGGAACATAATCCGCCGGTCCGACAGCGCCAGGCAGCGCGCCGCATCGATGTAATCCTTGCGCCGTTCGACGATGGCCGAACTGCGCACCGTGCGCGCGTAATAGGCCCACTGCACGATCACCAGCGCCAGGATCACCTTGTCCACGCCGCGGCCCAGCAGGGCCAGCAGGATCAGCGCGATCAGGATGGCCGGGAAGGACAGCTGCAGATCGACGATCCGCATGATGAAGCTGTCCAGCCGGCCACCGAAATAGGCCGCCGAGACGCCGACGATGGTGCCGATGGTGATCGCCAGCGCCAGCGACACCAGGGCGACCATCAGGCTGATGCGCAGCCCGTACATGATCGCCGACAGCATATCGCGGCCCTGCTGGTCGGTGCCCAGCCAATAGGTCATGTCGGTGCCGAAGCTGGCCTCGCCGGGGGGCAGGGCGCTGTCCATGATGTTCAGCTGCGCCAGGTCATAGGGGTTCTGCGGCGCGATCCAGGGCGCCGCGATGGCGATCAGCGCGACCATGACGAACAGCGCCAGGCCGATGACGGCGACGGGGTCCTCCAGGAATTCCTTGACGATGCGTCGGGTCGGGCTGTCGATGCGGACGGGGGGTGCGGGGGGTGCGATATCGGTCATCCCTTCATCTCCGACAGGCGGATGCGCGGATCCAGCAGCGAATAGATCACGTCGACCAGCAGGTTGATGCCCACGATGATCAGCACCGTCAGCATCAGGTAGGCCACGATCACCGGGCGATCCAACAGGTTGATGCTGTCGATCAGCAGCTTGCCCATGCCCGGCCAGGCAAAGACGGTTTCAGTCACGATGGCGAAGGCCACCATCGAACCCAGTTCCAGCCCGATGATGGTGACCACCGGGATCATGATGTTCTTCAGGACATGGACCAGCACGACGCGGCGGCCCGACAGGCCCTTGGCGCGGGCGAATTTGACGTAATCCTGCAGGCAGACCTCGCGCGTGTTGGCGCGGGCCAGGCGGATGATCAGCGACATCTTGAACAGCGCCAGGTTGATGGCGGGCAGGATCAGGTGGGTCAGCCCGTCCCAGGTCAGGAAACTGACCTGCATTCCCAGAAACTCGGTCGTCTCGCCGCGGCCGCCCGCGGGCAGCCAGCCCAGCAGGACCGCAAAGACCAGGATCAGCAGCATCCCCTGCCAGAAGTTCGGCAGCGAAAAGCCCAGGATCGACCCGCCCATGATGGTGCGGCCCGCGATGCTGTGGGGGCGCAGGCCCGCCCAGACCCCCAGGGGAATGCCGATGCCCACTGACAGGGCCAGCGCGACCAGCGCCAGTTCCATCGTGGCGGGCAGACGGTCCAGGATGATGTCCAGCGCCGGGCGGCCATAGACGAAGGATGTGCCCAGATCGCCCTGCAGGGCGTTCCAGATGAAGATGCCGAACTGCTGGTACAGCGGCTTGTCCAGGCCCAGACGTTCGGTCGTGGCCAGGATGTCGGCCTGCGTGGCCTCGGGGTTGATCAGCACATCCACGGGATTGCCGATGAAATAGACGCCAAGAAAGACCAGGACGGCCATTGCCATGACGGCAAGCAGGCTCTGGCCCAGACGGCGGACAAGATAGACGATCATGGCGGAGGTCCTTCGCGATCCGGCATTCGGCAAGGGTCCGGCATCCCCGCGAAGGGATGCCGGAAGGGTCGGATCACTCGGCCTTGGCGGGCTTCACTTCGGACGCCATGGTGTATTGGTCGACGCGCGGCTCGTAGGTCAGGTCCGGCTTCATCGCCCAGACGGTCTGTTCGTAATGCAGCGGGATGATGCCGAAATCGTCCAGGACCATGGTTTCGGCCTGTTGCAGCATCTGGTCGCGCTTGGCGTCGTCGATGGTGGCCATCGCCTCGACCAGCACCTTGTCCATCTCGGGGTTGGAATAACGCCCGGCATTCGTCGGACCCATGCCGGTATCGGCGTCATAGGTCGCGACCAGCGATTTCAGCGGCGAGGACATGTCCCCCGACGATGCGCCCCAGCCCGCCATGTAGATGGGAAATTCCAGCGCGTTGCGGCGGCTGAAGAACTGGCTGGCGGTGCTGGCATCCACATTGGTCTGGATGCCGATGCGGGCCATCATCTGGGCCACGGCCTGGGCCACCTGTTCGTCGTTGATATAGCGGTCGTTCGGCGTGCCGAGGGTGATGGTGAACCCGTCCGGATAGCCGGCTTCGGCCAGCAGCTCCTTGGCGCGTTCGGGGTCATAGGCATCGACCGCCCGCCCCGAGGTGCCGAACATCGGCGGCGGCAGCAATTCGCCCGCGGGCTGGGCATAGCCGCCCATGATGCGTTCGGCGATGGCGTCACGATTGACCGAAATGGAAATGGCCTCGCGGACGCGCGGGTCCAGCAGGGGGTTCTTGCCATCGGTGCCGCCGATGCCGGGGGCGTCCTCGGTCTGCTGCATGTGCAGATAGATGATGCGGTTCGACAGGGCGTCGACGACGTTGAAGCCCGCGTCCTCAATGCGCTTGATGTCCTGAATGGGGGGCGATTCGATCATGTCGACATCACCCGCCAGCAGGGCCGCCACGCGGGGGCCGTCGCTGGTGATGGGGCGCATGACGACCCGGTCCCAATCGGGCGTGCCGCCCCAGTAATCGTCAAAGCGGGTGACGACCATTTCCGACCCGCGGGTATAGTTGTCCAGCTTGTAGGGACCGGTGCCGACCGCGACATCGGGCGAATTGAAGGCCGGCGACTGGGGCACGTCGCCCATGCCTTCGCAGCTGCCTTCGGGGCCATAGGTGACGGTGTCCTCGGCGCCCAGGGCATTGGCGGACACGATCGCCAGGCTCCACAATTCGGTGGGCAGCAGGGGGTTCGTGGCCTTGGTGGTGATGGTCAGGGTGTGGTCGTCCTCGGCCTGCATGTCGGCGATGCCGCCGGTGAAGATCGTGAAGGCCGAGGGCGAATTCTGGACCAGCGGCACCCGGCAGAAGGAATAGATCACGTCGCGGGCGGTGAAGTCGCTGCCATCGTGGAATTTCACGCCCTGGCGCAGCTTGAAGCGCCAGGTGGTGTCGTCGATGGCCTCCCAGCTTTCGGCAAGACCGGGGGTCACCTTCTGCACGGCGTCCTGGGTGGTCAGGGCTTCGAAGATGTTCTTGGCCACCTGGATGTTGGTGGACAGCTGATGGAATTGCGGGTCCATCGAGGTCGCTTCGGATTTCAGGCCGATCGACAGATCCTGCGCCATCGCGGGGGCAAGCCCTGCGACGATGAAACCGGCCATCAGCGGAAAGGTCAGTGCTTTCACGGGGATATCCTTCCTGTTGTCGTATTTTTTTCGCGTTTTTCAGCCCCGAAGTTGATCCCCGGTGGTGCAATCAGCTTGGCTGTCACGGTATTATGCGATAATCAGAAGTCAATCACGAATATCAATGCGTTTTGGTAATACCACAGGATGCACCCGAAATGACCACCGACAAGGCAGCCGAAGCCAAGGACCGCCGATCCGGCATCACCCTGCGCGAGCTGGAGGTGCTGCAGGCCCTTGTGGGGGCGGGCACGGCCATCAATGTGGCGCGCAGGCTGGGCATTTCCCAATCGGCGGTCAGTCGCAGGCTGGCCCAGCTGGAAGATCGGCTGGGGTTCCAGCTGTTCATGCGGGCAGGGGGGCGGCTGGTCCCGACGGTCGAGGCGATGTCGATCAACGAACAGCTGACCCCGGTCTTCGACACGCTGGCGCGCATCGCCAACCATGCCGATCAGCCCCAGAAGGCCCATGCCGGCAGCCTGGCCATCGTCGCCCCGCCGACCATCGCGCATCGCTTTTTGCCGGCACGGATCGCGGCCTTCAAGAAGCAGAACCCCGATCTGCAGATCACCTTCGAGGTGCTGGCCAGCGACAGCCTGCTGACCGGTATCGCCGAACGTCGCTTCGATATCGGACTGACCGACAGCGTCACCGCGCATGAGGGGATCCAGTCCGAACTGCTGCTGGAAACCCAGGCGATCTGCATTCTGCCCCAGGACCACCCGCTGACCGCACAGGACGTGATCCGCCCCGACGATCTGCAGGCGCAGGATTTCATCGCCCTGTCGCGCCGCCATTCAAGCCGCGTCATCATCGATCGCGTTCTGGACAAGGCCGGGGTGCGGCCGAACATCGTCATCGAGGCCTCGACCAATGTCGCCGCCATCGAATTCGTCCGCGCGGACTTGGGGATCGCGGTGCTGAACCCCTTTCCGCTGGTCCACCAGCTGGGCGACGGGGTGGTGATGCGGCCGTTCATGCCGGCGCTGTCCTACAGCACGAATTTTCTGCTGCCATCCAGCCAGGCGCCTTCTGCGGCGACCCTGGCCTTCATGCAGGCGACACGCGCCAGTCTGGACCGCGCCGCCTATCCCGCCCTTGCGCCGCTGGCCTGACCCGACAAAGGAACAACCGATGCCCACCCCCTCCAGCCGTGACATCCTGGCAGAACTGGTCGCCTTTGACACGACCAGCCGGAATTCCAACCTTGCGCTGATCGACCATGTGCAGGCGTACCTGTCGTCGCATGGCGTCGAAAGCCGCCTGGTGACGGACGCGACCGGACAGAAGGCCAACCTGTGGGCCACGATCGGCCCTGCCGACCGGGCGGGGGTGGTCCTGTCGGGGCATACCGACACCGTGCCGGTGGATGATCAGGATTGGGCCAGCGATCCCTTTGCCCTGGATGCGCGGGACGGTCGCCTCTACGGGCGCGGCGCCTGTGACATGAAGGGCTTTCTGGCCTGCGCGCTGGCCGCCGTCCCGGCCCTTGTCGCCCGCGATCTGACCCGACCCGTGCATCTGGCCTTTTCCTATGACGAAGAGGTCGGCTGCGTCGGCGTCGTCGGTCTGCTGGAGATGCTGCAGGCGGAAAACATCCGGCCCGCCATGTGCATCGTGGGCGAACCGACGCTGATGGAGGTGGTGATCGGCCACAAGGCCAAACGCTCGATGCGGGTGACGGTGCGGGGCAGGGGGTGCCATTCCTCGCTGGCGCCCCAAGGGGTCAACGCGGTCGATTACGCCGCGCGCCTGGTGGTCCGGATGCAGGACATCGCCGCCCGGCTGGCGTCGACGGGGGACCGTGACGCGGATTGCGACATCACCCACAGCACAGCCCATACCGGCGTGATCCGCGGCGGCACGGCGCTGAACATCGTGCCCGACAGCTGCAGCATCGACTGCGAATTCCGTGTCCTGCCCCATGAGGATGCCGACGCGCTGGTGCAGGAATTGCGCGACTATGCGAGCGAATTGGAGGCGGGGATGCAGAAGATCGCCCCCGAAGCCGGAATCGAGATCGAGGTCTTTGCCCAGTTCCCCGGTCTGGACACCGATCCCGATGCCGATGTCGTGACCCTGATCAAGCGGATGACCGGCACCAATGGTCACTCCAAGGTCGCCTTCGGGACCGAGGGTGGACGCTTTGATCAGATGCTGGGCGTGCCGACCGTCATCTGCGGACCGGGATCGATCGGCCAGGCCCACAAGCCGGACGAATATATCGATCAATCGCAGCTGGATGCCTGCGACGCTTTCCTGGCCAAGATCGCCGACTGGGCCGCACAACCGACCTGAACTGCCTGCCCCGGATCACCCCCGCAGGCAAAGGCAAGCGTTCGGAGGGCCCTGTCGTCTCTCCGAATGTCATCAGCCTCTGCGGCGCACAGCATGGCATGAATTGCGACTATGGAAATGGTGCACCCGACAGGAGCCCGCTTAGGGTGAACTTGCAAGCTCTTGCGCGGGAAACAGGGGAGGGGTCCACCTACCGGTTTGCAATAGGTTACAGACATTTTTGGAAACAGATTTGGCCACGGCGACGAGCATGGCGCGCAGCTTCTTGAGCATGAAAACTTGGTTGGGATGCAGATGAGGCGACCATGCAGCGGCAGCGATGGGGCGAGGGCTCAACAAGCCGCCGCATCTCGCCCATGGAACAACCAAGTTTGACCAGCGTTGTTTCAGCAACTCGACCGAAGGAGAGATTGCATGCTGAAAAGTTCTTTTATCGCCGCGTTGACGTTCCCGCTGGCTAGTGTCGCAGTCGCGCAGACGGCGGACGTTTCTGGCTATACCAATATCGATGACATCGCCGTCATCGGAAGCGACGATAACAAGATTGGGGAGGTTGAAACCGTCCTGGTCGATGAGGCTGGCGTGCCTGTCGCCGTGGTGATCGAGGTCAACGACGGGTTCCTCGATCTCGGTGACTCTGACGTAATCGTGCAGATGGACGCTCTCACTTGGGAGGACGGTCGCTATAAAACGACGATGACGGCCGAGGCTATGGGAGAGCTTCCGAAGTGGGACGATTGATCATTCGGTCATTTTGACTATCAGAGGAGGGAGCCGTAACCGCGGCTCCCTTTTTTATGCCATCAAACGGCGGCGCACTCGACCCCTTGCGGTCGGTCGAGAGTGCAGCAATGCCGCCGTGCGGCTTCTGCAGACCGGCCACTCATGCTTGGCGCAGCAAGATTGACCGGGCAATGTCGCTGATGCGGGATGAAGCGGTCATAGAAAATTGACCCCGATAGCTCGCCGCCCTGTATAAAATGAGCTGGTGGGTTTCGCAGCGTATGGCGGCCTGTTCGGTGTCATCAGAAGGAACAGAAGATGAAGTTTTCAGATATTGCTGAGCGACAAATTCTGAAGGCCCAGGCCGAGGGCCAGCTTGATAACCTGAATGGCACAGGGAAACCGCTCAATATTGAAGGTGATGGAAGCGCGGACGCTATCGGGTTTCGCATCATGGCTGACGCAGGCGTGGTGCCGCGCGAAATTCAACTGCGGAAAGCCGTCGAGGCGCAGTCCCGAATATTGCGGGAAACGACGGGTGAAGAGGCTCGCAAGCGAGAGATGATCAAGCTGAATGATCTCCAGTTGCGCCTCAGCATTGAACAGGAAGCGCGGCGACGCTTCTACGGCAGCTAAGGGCTCGAAGCGACGTTCAGCAACGCGGCCATTCCGCTGCGACCGCCGGTCGCCAGACGAACGACCTGTGCGGCCCTTACCGGCCGCTCTAATCAAGACTGATGATACCTTGCAGCTTCTCCAAACCGGACGTTCGTGACTTGGAGCAGCGAAACCGAGACGGCACAGTCTGCTCTGCGGGACCAAGCAGACCATCGCCGGACCCGCATTTACCCCAGATCAAGTTCAAGGCGTGCTGGAAGGAACGCCAACATCTTGGATGTCAGGGAGGCTAATCGACCCGATACGCGGCCCACCAGCTCGCCACGCTCATGCCTTCGTCGATGAGACACCGCAGCGCCAGCTTGCCGACGCGGAAGGCGGTTGATTGCGATCCGCATCATGGGTCAGTCCTTGGCCTCGGCGTCGATGGCATCAACGCGGTTCTGCAGAGCGATGCGCTCGAGACTGCTTATGGGCAGCGCCACAAAGGCCTCGATCCGGCGGCGCAGCGCGCCGTAGGTCTGGGCGAAGACCAGCGCCTTTTCCGCATCCGTTCCCTGGGCCTTGACCGGGTCGGGGAGGCCCCAATGGCCCGTGATGGGTTGGCCGGCCCAGGGCGGGCATTCCTCGGCAGCAGCCGTGTCACAGACTGTGAAGACAAAATCCATCTGCGGCGCACCCTCGGCTTGAAACTCGGACAGGTGCTTGGAGCGCAGGAGTGTGGTGTCGTGGCCGTTTCGCTCCAGCACCTGAAGTGCAAAGGGGTTAAGCTGTGTGCCGGGCCGGGTACCGGCGGAATAAGCGTTGAAGCGGGTACCGCCCAGATCACGCAAGGCTGCTTCGGCAAAGATCGAGCGGGCAGAATTGCCTGAGCAGATGAAGAGAACGTTGTAGGTGTCAGACATGGGTCTCTCTCCGATGAGCGGCGCCAGCAGGTCAGGCCGCGCCCGTCCCAGATCCAGCGCCAGATAGCTGATGAGTGCCTCGGCCCGGTCAAGTTGGGCCGAATAGAACAGTGATCGTCCCTCGCGCCGCACCTGCGCCAGTCCACAACCTGTCAGGTCCGACAGATGATGCGACAGCGTGTTCGGCTTTAGCGCCAGCGCGTCGGCAATCTCGGTCGGACGCACGTCGCCCGGGGCAAAGCGCATCAGCAGCCGAAAGACAGCAAGGCGGCCGGGATGACCGAGGCAGGTGAAGGATCGAGCAACGTCATTTGTTTCCATACTTCCTGAATGAAGGAAATGCATAATAAGTCCAGCGAAACTTTGGTAACAAAAGGGTGTCAGTCAAGTTGCCTGACACTGGTTCACACAGGCAGTTTGCTTCGTTTCACAGGCACCAATCCGCGCTCGAGTGTATGTTCCAGTGGAGGTGCATGCCGTGGCACGTCGACGACCGGCGGTTTTGGATTCTTCGCGTCGATCGACCGGCCCTGACGGCGGGACGAGCGCAGGAGGCCTTCCACCCGCGCACTCGGCCCGAGGACGAAGCCGCTCCGCTGCATTGGCGCATTTGCTGATGGCGTGAGACGTCTACAACGCTGCGCGTTTTGCGATCTGACCGACCTGACTGACGATTGGGGCCTTCTCAATCATCAGAGAGGAGGCTTCCATGACAGAGAAGAAAGTGAGCGCGCTTCGTCAGCGGATGATCGAAGACATGCCCATCCGCGGGATGGGTGACAAGGCGCAGAAGTCACACATCCGGGCGATCAAGGATTTCACGGCCTTTCTCGGGCGATCACCAGACACGGCGACACCGGAGGATCTGCGCGCCTATCAGCTCCACCTGACCGACACCGGGGTCACGCCATCGACGTTCAACGTGCGGATCGTGGCGCCGCGGTTCTTTTTCGGCATGACCTGCGGGCGGGAGGAGATGAAGCGCTACATGCAATTCCGCACCGAGCCGCGCAAGTTGCCGGTCATCTTCGGCGTTGAGGAGGTGTCCGACATCCTGATGGCGGCGCCGGAGCCGGGGCTAAAGTATCGCGCCGCACTCAGCATGTCCTACGGTGCTGGGCTCAGGGCCGCCGAGGTCTGCAACCTCAAGATCGGCGATATCGACAGCGACCGGATGCTGATCCATGTCGAACTGGGCAAGGGTCAGAAGGATCGCAATGTGATGCTGCCGCCCGGCTTGTTGGAGTTGCTGCGTGCCTGGTGGCGCGAAGCACGTCCCGAAGGCTGGCTGCTTTCTGGCAAGCCCAGGATCAATCCGATCTCACCAAGACAGTTGAACCGCGCATTCACCTCTGCCAAGCACATGGCCGGGGTCAGGAAGCCCGCGACCTTGCATACCTTGCACCACAGCTGCTGGAGGCCAATACCGACGTGCGGGTGATCCAGGTGCTGCTCGGCCACGCCAAGCTGACGACCACCGCCCGATATACCCACGTGGCCACCAAGACGATCCGGGATACCGTCAGCCCCTACGCGATGCTGGCAAAGTTGCAGGATCAGTCGGTGGAGCGAAGCGTGGAGTGATCGGGTGCGGGGGTGCCCCGGCCATCGCTGGAACTGGCTGACATCTTCCGTGCCTATGGTCCTGCGTGGCGGCAGGCCAATGCGGGGCACGTCAGCCTGACCCAGCTGAAGGTGATGTCGGCGATTGAAGCCTGCCCGACCGAGGCGCTTGGCGGGCATGTGGCGAGCTGTGCCAAATGCTGTCACCAGCATGTGGCCTACAACTCCTGCAAGACCCGGCATTGTGCAAAGTGTCAGGGACCGGCGGCGCAGGATTGGATGGAAGCGCGCGCAGGACCTATTGCCCGTGAAGTATTTCCACATCGTCTTCACCCTGCCGGCCGAGATCGCCCAGATCGCCTATTGGAACAAGAAGGCGGTCTACGGACTGCTCTTCAAGGCATCGGCGGAAACGGTGATGACGATCGCCGCCGACCCCAAGCGCCTTGGCGAAGACCGCTTGAGTTCAATTAAGTGGATATACGTCTGCCCAGTGATCACTTTTGCCAACCTTAGGAACCTGCACATTCTCGATGTCATTAGTACCGACTTAACCAAAATGACGATTGACGAAGGCGTCCTTTGTACGGCGATTTTATGGGTGAGGAACTACGGCTTATTCAACATGCCTTGCGTTCCTACCAGCATAACACCGGCTATCATGCCCTAATTTCGAAAGTTGAGAGGACGGTCGAACGTTCAGCGTTTGGGTATGGCCCACAACTTCCGTTTGAGCTCCTTAAGCAGAGAGCCACACACCTCTGATGAATCGACGAACGCTTGCGAGGGGAGGCTGCCATCCTTGAGGCCTCCAATGCTGGCCACGCGGGACAAGCAGTTTCATCGGGGCCATGGCCTTCCTCTCATTGCCAGCTGACCTCATCTCTTCAGTCTTTCGGGACCTTGTACACTGTCGTCGCGTTGGGTTCTCATGCCGCCATGACGCGGTGCAAATTTGGAGGCGATGATGACCAAAGCCATTCTCAAGCTTGAAGGAATGCAGGAGATTAGAGGCGAAGCCGAAAAAGGCGGAGACTACGTCAAACTTTTGATCGATCGTGCCCACGCCCCGGCGAGCTTCAAGCCCCCCGTTCATGGCGATCTGGAGATGGAGGGCGACAAGACGCATGTCATTCTTGAGAGCGCAAGCCCCGCCACTGATGATGCCGAGGGCACGTTGCTGACAATGAGACGTCTGTCTCCTCCCATTTGATTTCCAGCTTAATTACGCCCACCGGAGACCTCTTCCATCCAGTTCTGCACATCGGCAGCGGCAGTGGCATCATTCAATGTCGAAGCCGCTGCATATTGAGCATGTTGGTCTGCCAACTGGCGCAGGTTTTGCGGCAAACCTGCGTCACCCGGCTTGATTGCCAGCCCATTCATTTGAGCTCTGGTCATCTCGATTATGCGGCGAAACTAAGCGAGAGAAACGTCGAACTCACCGCAGTGCCTGTTTTAGCACCTGTGACCGCTAAAAGTGTTAACAAAATGCTACCTGTGTCAGCTCGGCGACACAGCTTGCGACCGATCTTCGGCATTCTGACTGAATTTAGAACATTTGGGGAAGTGCGCCCGAGGCAGACGGGCAAGGCTTTAGGCCATCATATTTGGGAGCGACAGAATGTCATATAGTTTCACCAGTGAAGAGCTGCTGCTGATCAGCCGTGCAGTGGCATCGTACCAACATAATGCTGAGTACCGAACCGTGATCGAGAAGATGGCGATGCTGACCAGCGACGAACGGACGACGAACGATTTTTACTCTTCAACCAATTCGTCCCGTGCGCATGCGCGCTTAACGACGAACGCCCGCTAGGGAAGTTCCCGGCGGGCGCACCTGTGGATGATGACAAGAGTTATTACCCCGTGAGGGATAAGCGATCAAGAGTTTTTGGTTGTGTGCGCGTGCATGCGGTCCAGCACCTCCGCCAGCGCAACATGCAGCTTTGATGTATGTTTTCCGTCCAAAACCCAGCCATGCGCCTTCAATACGGCTCGAAAGCTCTTACCCTGCAGGCAGCTCGCATCGACCAGCGCGCGGTTGGCAATGACCGACGCCCTTGCGTCGCCGCGACTGGATGGGCGCACGCGGTGAGCCATTGTCGGTCAGCATCTCGACGACCGAAGGCGCACGGTATGTCTCGAAGCGATGCTCGACGGCCTCTAGCATGATGTCGCGGATGTCTGACCCGCTGATCCCGACATTCACCACCGCACGCCGGGCAATGATTTCGCGGTCGTGGGCGTCGATGATGAAGGCACCGCGGGCGATATCGCCGTTCCAAGCCGGGTGAATTCGAAGCCGTCCGAACACCAGCGCAGGTTCGAGCGCATGACGATGACCTTGCCGTCGTGGACATGCTCGGGCCGCTCCGTATATCTCCGCGCCAGCAGCAGGCCATGGGACTGCATGATCCTGTAGATCCTTTTGTGATTGACCGGTGCCAGGCCCTCTGACCGCAGCTGGCGGTTCAGGATCGCGGTGATGCGCCGGCAGCCA
>NZ_JPKW01000012.1:0-108588 GCF_001887735.1 Paracoccus sp. SM22M-07 | reverse complement strand
GATCTCCTCCGGCTTGTGCTTTTTCTGGGGCATTCCTGCATCCTCCAAATGGCTCAAAAGCCATACCTCAGGGAGGACCACTTTTCAGGGGGCAGACCACGGACCCGATACACCTTGTTCGCCGGTTCGATGACCCTCTCCCTGCCTTGCATTCAAAAACGATCGTTTTTGAACATGGGGCAGGGGAGGTCATAGGTGCATTTAGCAGCTTCTAAATTGGAAATCTGTCAATTGAATAAGGTCACTGCCTTGGCCTACATGCCGGGAATGGACGCATGCTGCTCGGGGTATCGCGCTCTGACACGTGATGAGGGATGGGCCGAGTGCCAGACCCTCAGATCCCGCATTGCCAGCATGTTCGGAGCACGCATACAAGCCAGAGTTTTGATATTTTCGCACTAGGCGGAACTCCCACGGAAGAACGCCCAGACACCCCCCATTCCCAGAACCTGTCGTTGATTATGATAGCGTTGCATGCGATGATGTCAGCCTATGCGGAGGTACCATGGCCAGCATCACAATTAGAAACCTTCAGGATGACGTCAAGCGACGGCTGCGCATTAGGGCTGCTGAGCATGGACGCTCCATGGAGGAGGAAGCCCGGGAAATCCTCCGCGAAGTCGTAGGTGAGGCGAAGCCTACTCATAACCTGGCCGCAGCTATTCGGGCCCGTGTTGCGCCTCTTGGAGGGGCCACCCTGGACCTGCCGCCGCGAGAGCCCATGAGAGACCCACCAGCGTTTGATCAGGCGTGAGCATGCTCATTGTCGATACGAACGTGGTCTCTGAGCTGTTGCGCCCTGAGCCTGAGCCTCGCGTTGAACAATGGCTTTCCAGGCAAGACGGCAAAAGTGTTTACCTGACAGCAATTACCGAAGCCGAGCTTCGTCATGGCTTGGCAATCATGCCTGCTGGGAAACGGCGCACCGCCCTGATGGATGCTGTTGATCATATCCTTCGTGAGGATATGGCGGGCCGCATTCTGCCCTTCGACAGTGCCGCCGCGCAATCCTATGCAAACATCGCAGCGGAACGACGTGCTGCTGGTCGCCCGATCATGCAGGCCGACTGCCAGATCGCCGCAATAGCGCATGCCCACGGCGCACCTGTTGCCACCCGTAACACGCCCGACTTCGAGGGCTGTGGCATAGACCTGATCAATCCTTGGAATGCTGAATGAACGCCGTTGAAATTGAACAGGCCATCTCCGAACTGGCAGAGCAGCCTTTCGACCCCGCCGAATTCCCTTATGCCTTCCTGACGGCCTTCGGGAACAAGGACACGACGATCAAGCGGCTTCGCAGCGGGGGGACCAACAAGTCGGATTTTGCGGGCCCGTGGGGTGGCGTTCTCCAGACGAACAACATCCACCTGGCGGCCTGCGCGCCTGGCGCTGTGGCCGAAGCGCTGGCCGCTCTCAGGGCCAGTCCTCTGACAGCCCGCGCCAAGGCCAAGTTTATCCTTGCCACCGATGGCGTAGAGCTTGAGGCAGAGGACATCACCAGCGGGGAAACCATCGCCTGCCGCTATGTCGATTTCCCGGACCATTTCGGTTTCTTCCTGCCTCTCGCAGGGATTTCCACAGTAAAACAGATCCGTGAAAGCGCGTTCGATATCCGCGCGACCAGCCGCCTGAACCGTCTCTATGTCGAGCTGATCAAGGACAATCCCGATTGGGGCAGCTCGGACCGACGCGATGACATGAACCATTTCATGGCGCGGCTGATCTTCTGCTTCTTTGCCGAGGACACCGACATCTTCGCCACTGAGCGCCTGTTCACCGCGACGGTCGATCGGATGTCGGACCGGGACGGTGCCAACACACATGAGGTCATCGGCGAGATCTTCCGCGCGATGAACACGCCCATCGCGAAACGAGCCGAGGCCAAGCTGCCGCGGTGGGCCGATGCTTTCCCCTATGTTAACGGAGGGCTCTTCTCGGGCAGCACCGATGTGCCGCGCTTCTCGAAGATCGCGCAGCGCTATCTGTCCCATATTGGCGGCCTCGACTGGACGCAGATCAACCCGGACATTTTCGGGTCGATGATCCAGGCCGTCGCGGACGAGGAAGAGCGCTCTGTCTTGGGCATGCACTATACCAGCGTGCCGAACATCCTGAAGGTGCTGAACCCGCTGTTCCTGGACGATCTGCGCGCCGAACTGGAGGCAGCGGGCGACAACACCCGCAAGCTGGCCAACCTGCGTGCGCGCATGGCCAAGATCCGGGTTTTCGATCCGGCCTGCGGGTCGGGCAACTTCCTTGTCATCGCCTACAAGGAGATGCGGGCCATCGAGGCCGAGATCAATCGGCGCCGCGGTGAGGCGGACCGCCGCACCGACATTCCCCTGACCAATTATCGCGGGATCGAGCTGCGCAGCTTCTCGGCCGAGATCGCGCGGCTGGCGCTGATCATTGCGGAATACCAGTGCGACGTGACCTATCGAGGGCAAAAGGAAGCGCTGGCCGAGTTCTTGCCGCTGGACGCGCAGAACTGGATCACCTGCGGCAACGCGTTGCGGCTGGACTGGCTGTCGGTCTGCCCGCCCACGGGGACGGGGGTGAAATTTCAGGCCGATGACCTGTTCATGTCCCCGCTGGATCAGGCGCAGATCGACTTTGAGAACGAGGGAGGCGAGACCTATATCTGCGGGAACCCGCCTTACAAAGGCGGAACGGAGCAGGATCAAGCGCAAAAAGATGACATGGCTTGGGTCTTCAATAATATTTCAAAAACTTGGAAATCACTTGATTATATAGCAGGATGGTTTTTTAAGTTTGCTGATTATTCCCAGCACACATCAGCAGGTTGTGCGTTCGTGACTACAAATTCGATCTGTCAGGGTGAACAAGTTGCGCGTTTATGGCCACTTATCTTCAGTCGAGGCCTTAGAATATCTTTTGCGCATACAGCTTTCAAATGGTCAAATTTGGCTTCGCACAATGCTGGGGTCACAGTAGTAATTGTTGGCCTAAGTTCAGGAAGCACTGGGCCTGTTCGGCTAATTCAAACCGCTCCGGACAAACGAGTTGAAGAGCGCAGTGTACAGAATATTAATGCCTATCTCGTTCCATTTAAGAACGTTGAAGTTACGACATCAACAAAAGCGCTGTCAGATGTCGCTCCGATGATCACGGGAAGCAAGCCGGTAGATGGTGGGAGCCTGTTAATGACGAAAGAGGAGCGCGATAGCTTGATCGCCGCAGAATCTTCGTGCAAGAAGTATATTCTGCCATACTTGGGCGCAAACGAAACTATAAAAGGGTTATTGCGGTTCTGCATTTGGGTGCGAAAGAATGAAGCGGAGGAAGCGGCAAAACATAAAGGCTTATCTCAACGCTTTGCGATGGTCCGCGAAATGCGAGAGAAAAGCAAAAAACCTCTTACTCGCGAAGGTGCGCTTACACCATACGCCTTTCAGCAAATTAGGCAGAAAGGGGGTGAAAAGATGATTGTGGTTCCGGGGCACTCCTCAGAATCCCGAACCTATTTGCCGGTGAGTCTTCACCCTTCTGGAATTCTATCAAACAGCGCGTTTGGTATCCTTAACTCAGATCACTATTACTTTGCTATTCTTTCTTCTAACCTTCATTTGGTTTGGATTGAATCAATATGCGGGCAACTTGAAACAAGGATCCGCTACTCCACCACACTTGGCTGGAACACTTTCCCAGTCCCTAAGCTCACGGACAAGAACCGCGCCGACCTGACAGCGGCGGCGGAAGGCATCCTTCTGGCCCGCGAGGCACATTTCCCCGCCACCATCGCCAACCTCTACGACCCCGAGAAGATGCCGGCCAACCTTCGCGCCGCGCATGACCACAACGACGAGGTGCTGGAGCGCATCTATATCGGCCGCCGCTTTCGCAACGACACCGAGCGGCTGGAAAAACTGTTCGAGATGTACACGAAGATGACCACGAAGGTCAGCGCCTGATGTTCAGCCGCATCGCCTATGCCCAGCTGAACTCGCGCCAGAAGGAAAACTATAATTTCCAGAAAATCGCGGCGCGGCTGGCCGATTATGGCTTCAACAGCATCCGCCTGACGGATGACTGGCAGGGCGCTGACTTCATCGCCGTGCATATTGACGGCGAGACCTTCCTGAAGGTCCAGCTCAAGGGGCGCCTGGTCATCGACCGGAAATATCACGGCAAGGGCATCCACATCGCGTTCCTGCACGGCGATGAGCTGTACCTCTATGACCACGACGCGCTGGTCAGTTTCATGGAGGCGAACGCCAAGATCGGCGCGGATAGTGTCTCGTGGCATCAGCACGGTTTCCGCACCTGGCCCAGCCCCCCGGCCTGGGCCATCACCTATTTGAGCCAGTTCAGGATTTCGCAATGACCAAGGCCGTTCCGTCCGTCTCCGTCACCTACGCCGCCAATGGCAGTTCGACCAAGGCGAACGAGCTTGGCATGCGCACCATGCAGGAACGCGCCTATGACAGGCGGGGCGAGCAGTATCTGCTGATCAAGTCGCCCCCGGCCTCGGGCAAGTCGCGGGCGCTGATGTTCATCGCGCTGGACAAGCTGCACAACCAGGGTCTGCGCCAGGCCATCGTGGTGGTGCCGGAGAAATCCATAGGCTCCAGCTTCAATGACGAGCTTCTCAGCCAGCATGGGTTCTGGGCCGACTGGACCGTCAAGCCCCAATGGAACCTGTGCAATGCCCCCGGCGGTGATGACGGCAAGGTCGGCGCGGTGGGCAAGTTCCTGGCCGGTGAGGACCAGGTGCTGGTCTGCACCCATGCCACCTTCCGCTTTGCCGTGGACAGGTTCGGGGTCGAGGCCTTCGATGACCGCCTGATCGCCGTGGATGAGTTTCACCACGTCTCGGCCAATCCTGACAACAAGCTGGGCGCGCATCTGGGCGCACTGGTGGCCCGCGACAAGGTGCATCTGGTCGCGATGACCGGGTCATATTTCCGCGGTGACGCCGAGGCGGTCCTATCACCCGAGGATGAGGCGCAGTTCGATACCGTTACCTATACCTATTACGAGCAGCTGAACGGCTATCAGCATCTGAAAACGCTAGATATCGGCTATTTCTTTTATTCCGGCTCCTATGCCGATGACATCCTCAAGGTGCTAGACCCGAACGAGAAGACGATCCTGCACATTCCAAACGTCAACTCCCGCGAGAGCACAAAGGACAAGCACCGTGAGGTCGAGCATATCATCGATGCCTTGGGCGATTGGCAGGGCACCGATCCGGTTACGGGCTTCCAGCTGGTCAGAACGCCAGACGGAAGGATACTTCGGATCGCCGATCTGGTGGACGACGAGCCGGCGAAGCGCGACAGGGTTTCAGCCGCGCTGAAAGACGCCGGGCAAAAGAACAACCGGGACCATGTCGATATCATCGTGGCCCTGGGCATGGCCAAGGAAGGCTTTGACTGGATTTGGTGCGAACATGCGCTGACCGTCGGCTATCGCGCCAGCCTGACGGAGATCGTGCAGATCATCGGTCGCGCCACACGCGATGCCGTGGGCAAGACCCGCGCCCGGTTCACGAACCTGATTGCCGAACCCGATGCCGCCGAGGCAGCGGTTACAGAGGCGGTGAACGACACGCTGAAGGCCATTGCTGCCAGTCTGCTGATGGAGCAGGTTCTGGCGCCCCGGTTCAACTTTACGCCAAAAAGTCCGAAGAGCGGTCCGGTCGAGGGCTTTGATTACGGGGCAGGGGGCTACGATCCTGCCAAGGAGAATTTCGGCTTCAACGAGGCCAAGGGTCAGTTCCAGATCGAGATCAAAGGCCTGTCGGAGCCGAAGAGCAAGGAGGCCAAGCGCATCTGCCAGGAGGATCTGAACGAGGTCATCACGGCATTCGTGCAGGACAAGACCACGATCGAACGGGGTCTCTTTGACGAGGAACTGGTACCGGAAGAGCTGACCCAGGTTCGCATGGGCAAGATCGTCGGCGCGAGATTTCCGGAGCTGGACGCAGAGGACCAGGAGGCGGTGCGCCAGCATGCCGTGGCCGCGCTGAACCTGACCCAGAAGGCCAAGGAGATCGCGCTGAAGGATGGTCGCGCTGAAAGCGCCTCGGGAAATACCGCCCTGATTGATGGCGTTCGGAGGTTCGCGATGGATGTGCGCGAGCTGGACATCGATCTGATCGACCGGATCAATCCCTTCGGGGAGGCCTATGCGATCCTTGCCAAAACCATGAGCGAGGAAAGCCTAAGGCAGATCGCAGCGGTCATCGCGGCAAAGAAGGTGCTGCTGACTCCGGAAGAGGCACGCGATCTGGTCCGCCGCGCCGTGAAATTCAAGCAGGAGCGGGGGCGCCTGCCGTCCCTGACTGCACAAGATCCGTGGGAAAAGAAGATGGCTGAAGGCGTGGCTTTTCTGGCGCGCATGAAGCAGGAGGCCGCCAATGGCTAAGACATTCACTGACGAAGATGACGCCTTGCTGGCCGAGCTGGGCATTGAGGTTGAGGCCAAAAGGCATGTCAGCCGGACACCGCGAGAGGAGCGTATCATCGCGGGCTTCGAGGAAATCCAGCAATTCGTCACCAAGCAGGGGCGTGTGCCCGAGCAAGGCGAGGGCCGGGATATCTTCGAGCGCCTTTATGCCGTTCGGCTGGATCGCATTCGTGACCAGGCTGACTGCCGCGAGCTGGTCGCACCGCTGGACAGTCAGGGACTTCTGTCCGGATCTTTCCAAAAGGCCCCCGGGCCAGATTTGGACAGCTTGGATGACGATGCGCTGCTGGCGGAACTTGGGGTGGAGACGACGGCGCCTCCAATCACTGAGCTGACCCATGTCCGCTCGACGGCCGAAAAGAAAGCCGCAGACGAGGTCGCAGCGCGGGAGAAATGTGATGACTTCGCGACCTTTAAGCCGCTGTTCGAACAGGTTCAGAAGGAGCTGGACAGCGGGCTTCGCGAGACCCGACCTTTCGAGATGAAGGCCGAGATCGAGAAAGGGCGCTTTTTCATCGTCAGTGGGCAGAAAGCCTATGTGGCCGAGAAAGCGAAGACGATCACCAACGACCAAGGGCGCACGGATGCCCGGTTGCGGGTCATCTTCGATAACGGCACCGAAAGCAGCATGCTGATGCGGTCCCTGCAGCGCGCGCTGAACAAGGACGAGGCCGGGCGGCGCATTACCGATCCATCGGCAGGACCACTGTTCTCCGACCAGACCATCGACGGCGATGAGGCAAGCGGAACGATCTATGTCCTACGCAGCAAGTCTGACCACCCGCTGGTCGAGGCGAACAGAGGGCTGATCCACAAGATCGGCGTCACGAACCTGAGCGTCGAAAAGCGCATTGCAGGGGCTCATCTGCAGCCGACATTCCTGATGGCCAATGTCGAGGTCGTGGCGACCTACGAGCTCTACAACATCAATAGGACCAAGCTGGAAAATCTGATCCATCGGATCTTCGAGCCGGCGCGGCTTGATATCGAAGTGATGGATCGCTTTGGCCGACCAGTCATCCCGCGCGAGTGGTTTCTGGTACCGATCTACGCGATCAAAGATGCCGTGGAAAAAATCAAGGATGGGACCATCACAGGCTATGTTTATGATCCACAGCAGGCGACGCTGATCGAACGATAGTAAGGCTTTACTGTCCCTGGGAGGAAACATGGCGCTTGACCCTGCGACGATGACTGACGCGTCCTCCGTTCGTCGGCTTCTTGCCAATGCAGTAAGGCTGAATGAGGACAGTATCGCACAGGCATGTCGAAAGCGATTGTATGAACTGGAAACACCCGAAGCCAGTGATCCGATAGAGCAGCGTCTATGGCAAGCTGTCGCGGCCTATGAGGAGACCCTCAGAGAGAAACATGGCCGCAAGCAGACGGCCTCTTACACGCGCAGAAAAATTTCTGCCAAGGGAGCAGTCCAAACGCTGACGGACTGGGCCTTGGGTAAAAATGTGACCCCAGGCTTTGAAGCATTGGTCAAATCTGGTTCAGCCGAGTTCACAGGCGAATACGTCGTCGTGGAGTTTGCCGATCGGTTTCCTCCTGCTGCCGTTGCTGCAGCAAAGAAAAAGCTCATTGATCACGGCGTAGCGTTGCCAGTGGCGGTCGGATAGCCAGTTGTCCCACCGCCATATGGCTGACGAGGGAGCAAGCGATGCCTTGGAACGACAAAGTCCTTGATAACCTGGAGCAGATCTACTGGTCGCCGGACAAGATTGGCCTTGGATCGATCAAGCGGCAGCAAAGCCCTGATGGGGCAGGGTTCTTTGTCCCGAAGGACCGCCTGGCAGGGGGCAAGTCGCTCTACAGCAGGGGGCAGACATATGCCGACTGGCGCGCAGCGGTAACCAACAAGGAGGAGCTCCTGAACCAGGTCCTGGAGATCGCCTTGGCGATTGCTCCATCCGCTTTCGTTGCGAAGGCATTCTTTGCGCCTCTGGGCATCCGCCCCGAAGGTAGGATCCGTACGATCGGGCGCGAAGTCGGCGCGCGTCATGCCGAATTTGCACCGCAGCAGTTCACGCAGCACGACGGTCTGTATGTCGCAGACAATGCCATCGTGATGATGGAGATGAAGCTGAAGGCGCGCACCTCGATCGAGCAGTATCTCAAATACTGCACGCTGGCGGCCCTTGAGGAGATGGTGGGCGGGAAGAAGGATCATGTGGGGATGATCTATCTGGTTCCAGCTGGTGCCGTTCTGCGGACGCGCAAGGATCTTCGGCTGGACGATCCCCAACCCATGGATCAGATCTGGGACAATCCATCGGCATTCACGGACAAGTCGCCTCTTTTGCGGCTTCTGGCGAACCACCCGGAGGAGATCAGAAGTGTCGGGGAGCGGCTGGTGCTGCAGATCATCACCTGGGACGACTTCATGCGGACGATGCTCGAGACCCGTGACGACGCTGCCGCGACAGGAAATGAAACCTTGGAAAACCTTATGCAGGGGATGATCGCTCAGA
This sequence comes from Paracoccus sp. SM22M-07, assembly GCF_001887735.1. Lineage (NCBI taxonomy): Bacteria > Pseudomonadati > Pseudomonadota > Alphaproteobacteria > Rhodobacterales > Paracoccaceae > Paracoccus > Paracoccus sp. SM22M-07. The sequence goes on along the minus strand of NZ_JPKW01000012.1, from coordinate 99,676 downwards.
TCCAGGCGACACCGGATTGCGGGCTGCGCTACGCAGATGCATCGACGTGACGGTGGGGCATGCAACCTATCGGATCAAACCGGCAGTGAATAGACCTCCGCGTCCGCGAGCCGAAGGACCCGCTCGAAACCCTCCTGCTCGATGTCCCAGTTGCTGCCGTGAACAGGGAGAATGACAGCGGCGTTCATGGCCTTCGCGAACGCGCGAAGATCGGTCGGGGATGCGTGTCCGCTGGTGTGCAGGTGCTGGATATGGCTGCCAGCTGAGCGAAACCAGCTCAGCGTCTCGCTCGGTTTCGCAAGATAGCCGCTCCACATCGAGAAGCTGAACGCGTCGGCCGTGGTCGGCGTCACGCCCTTGGCCCGATAGTCCCTTACCAACCCGTCCCGTACCATGACGATATGATTGCTGCCCTCGAGTTTCGCGGCACCGATGCCGTGCTCGACCATCCGGTCGATAAAGTCCTCGCGACCGTGCTGGATGTAATGACGCCGCAGCCCGGCGGTCAGCACCACGGTCAGATTGTCAAAGCCCCGCCTTGGCAACTTCGTGCCCTCGGCGACAGTCTCCAGAACCTCGGCCGTGTAGAGATCAATGGCCAGCGTGCGGCCGCTGCGCTTGGCAGCCCGGTAGAGGGTCACCGTCCGATCGATATTCTGGCCCGACCAGCAGACGAACAGGCGTCCGGGGGTCCGCTTGGCCAAGTCGACGAACTGATCCTCAAGCTGGGCTTCCGTGATGGTGGGCTTCTGGGTGCCGAGGTTGGTCCCCTCGAGGATCAGCATATCCAGATCGCGCGGCGGGTTCTGCATGAGGCGCTGTACCAGGTCGGACTTTCGGCCGTGCAACCGGAAATCCCCGCTGTAGAGGATCCGACGCCCGTCGACCTCGACCAGAAGCATATAGGCGTCGAAGCCAGAGTGATCTGTCAGGAAAGGCGTGATCCGAAAGCTGCCGGCCTGAAAGACGCCCCGGCTTTTCCACGTGCCCAGTTCCCGGTTCAAAGGCTGGCGCGCCAGCCGTGCCGTGATAGCAATCAACTTGGCCGAGGCCACGCCCGTCATCACCGGCCAGGAGAGGGGCAGCTCGTTGATCAGCCCCCAGTGATCCTGATGAGGATGACAGATCAGGACCGTCGCATCCGAGTTCGGGTCCAGAGACCGGGGCAGAAGATCGGTGGCATCCTGGGGCGCATCAAGCGGCTTGCCGGCGTCGAGGATCAGCCGCTCTCCTGCGGCTGACCGGATCTCAATGCAGGAACCGCCGATCTCGGCCGTCCCGCGGTGGACGGTGACCGATACGCTCAAAGCGTATCCAGTGTCAGAAGATCGCCTTGACCGATCACCTGGACGTGGCCCGCGAGGCCCCGCAGTTTGGCGTCATGCCCATTGCCGATGAAGGTGGCCCGCGTGTCGCCGCGCGCGTCGATCACATAGCGCACGCTCCGGTCCAGGGTCAACGGCGTGCCACTGTCGCTGCCGGCGGCGACAATGCCCTTTCCCAAGGGAGGCATATTCGTTTGTCCGGCATGGATGGCAAGCTCACGCAGGCGAACGAGCAGTCTGCACGCCTCCTTTGTGCCTGCGATGAGGGCTGCGGCATTCGCTTCGTCCTGCAGCCATTCCGAATAGCCGCGATGCTGGGCCATCGTCGTCGGTTCTGTCAGGGACTTGGCGCGTCCGTCATTGGCCATCTTTGCTTCCCACAGCACGATCCTCCACCCATCCTGATGCGGTTCCAGCGCTGCAAGGTCGAGGCGGACAGCAATAGGTCTGGCTGCGCCGGGTCTAGGTAGAGACAGAGCAACCTCCAGATCGAAGATATCCGGATTGGCGGCGATGACCTCGTCGACGAACAGCTTTTCGCGACCGTGCCAGGGGGCTGCCGCAGCGACACGGTTCGCGAGGACAGCGCCCGCCGCATCGGCGGCAGGAGGCGCGGGGCGCAGATAGTCTCTGCCCTGGGTCTGGTCGGCTTCGAGATACTTGCGATGCACTTCCTCATGAAACGATCGTTCGGTGCATTTGACCTTGGCGATCTGCTGGCCAGCCCCGTAGAAGCTGAGATAGCCATCGCGCACGGCAAGGCGAAGCGACGAAACCCGGCCCTCCCCATCCTTCTCGGACGGGGTGCCAGCAGGGCGCCAGAGGCGCAGCAGTTCGCGAAACCACGCGTTGTTGTCGACGGTTTCTTCGGTCACGCGGGAGTCGTGGAGACGTCGGGCGAATTTGGACATGGGAACTCTCTATAACATGTTCTGGTCAAGTTCGGGAGCAAGGTGATCCGGAGCCGTGGGCGATCCATAAGACTGGCCGATCGGGCTCTGATTGGTCATTCGCGGAAACACGTGAAGGATCGCCTGAAGCTCGGAAATCCATTGGTGTAGATCCGACCGGGTCGCCTCGCAGTCGACGCGCCCACCGTTCCGATGCCGAAGGCATACAGCAAAGCAATCATCCTCAGCTTGCACGACATCGATCAATACGGCCTGCGACGAGGGGTAATATGTGACCCTGCTGTCTTGCTGGTCGCGAAGGCGCCTCAACGACGAGAGAAACTCGGACAGTTCGTCGGATGCGGCATCCGAACCGGTCAGGTACATGGTTTCCTCCCCGATCCTGATCGAGCACGTCGACATGAGCCAGTTCCGGTCACACCAGTCATCGATGAAGGGATAGGCTCGCCGGTGGATCCAGATCATGAGAGGGCCGATGGTCAGATGAGGCGGCTCATCGATGACCTTGACGATCTGATATGGGGATGGGCTGGTCAAAGGGGACACTCGGCACTGCTGCTTCTTCTATATTCACGTGAGGAGGCAAATCATGAACAGATGCGATCAGTATTCCGGCGCGTGTGTTCAGAAAGTGACAGCCGAGGCCGCGAGCACTGCCTGTTGAATGGCAGTCCGTCACGGTCCTAACCGCTCGTAGAGGGTGCTCTGCCTGTCGCCGCACCGACGAACTTCCGAAGATTATCCCCCGTCCACCGCTTGCCCCCATGCGTAAGGAGGCGCAGGCCATTCAGGTGCTCAGCCCTCTCCGCCCAGGAACCATCCGGCTGATGGGCCAGCGCTGCGATCACCCGGGCACGATGATCCTCCTTGCCGGCCCGGTGGGCTTGGTCGTCGGCTTGCCATGCCCGGAAATGGAGGCGCGGGTCGAACGGCCTGCCGTCGATCGGGATCGGGTCTGGCGGCAGCGCCTGCATGCGGTCCGGGGGTAGGGCGGCCCAGAGGAAGCGGTGCGGGCGCCAGTTCACCTCATGAGCGAAATCGACGGTCAGAAAGATCGCATCACCTGCCGACGCCTCGACCAGACGTTCGACGGCGACCACAGCCTCCGGGCTGGCCCGGTCCGGAGCCAGCTCCAGGAGGGCGATCTCACGGATCATGCTGCCATGCGCCAGGCGCACGTGGCGACGCGCCAGATCGCGCTGATAACGGATCGTCAGGCTTTGGCCGGCCGCGACGTCCACATCGGCGGACATGGAGACGAACCCGGCGCGCGGCACCGGGCGGGTCCAGTAGATCCCCACGTAAGCTTGCTGGGTCATGCGGAAAATCCCGACGGTCGGACTGTGGCAAGCCCTCATGGGCCATCCTCGCCGCATGATGACGAGGAGAGAGATGATGACCACGACATTGCAGACAGAGCGGCGGCAGGAGCAGATCCTGGACTGCCTGCTGGCCGGCGCCATGGGTGACGCGCTCGGGGCGGATATCGAGTTCGCCAGTCTGGCCCAAATCCGCGCCCGCGTCCCGCAAGAGTTCACGGATCTTCCCCTTCATCAGGGCATCCGAGGCGCGATCACCGATGATACGCAGATGACCCTGTTCACGGCTGAGGGACTGGTGCGCGCCGCGGTGCGCGGAACGCTAAGGGGGATATGCCACCCGCCCGGCGTCATCCATCACGCGCTGCTGCGCTGGCTGGTGACGCAGGGCGAGACGCCGCGGATAGAGGTGGATGACGTCGGACTGGTCGCCGAACCACGCCTGCATGTTCGCCGCGCACCGGGGCTCACCTGCCTCGACGCGCTGCGACGGGCGGGCAGCTTCGGCGCGCCGGCCATGAACGGATCGAAGGGCTGCGGGTCGATCATGCGTGTGGCGCCCATCGCCTTCGTCGCGGAGGATCGTGTGCGGGACTTGGCGACGGAGTGTTCCGCCCTGACCCACGGCCATCCGACCGGGCAGGAGGCCGCCGCTGCCTGGGCGCTGATCCTGCGATCCCTGGCGGACGGCGACGATCTGGAGCGGGCGGCCGAAACCCATGCCCACAGCTTCGGGGCCGAGACGCGCGAGGCCATCCTGCGCGCCTTGCAGGCGCCGGCCGATGGCCGCCCCGAGACCACCGAACAGCTGGGCGGGGGATGGACCGCCGATGAAGCGCTCTCCATCGCCATCCACGCCTGCCGCTGCGCGCGGGACCTAGAGCACGGGCTGGCCGTCGCCGTCACCCATTCCGGCGACAGCGATAGCACCGGTGCCATCGCGGGCAACGCGCTCGGGCTAATGTTCCCCGGTCAGGCCCGGACCTACAGATGGGCCGCGCAGGTGGAGTGCCGCGACCTGATTGAGCGCATGGCCAGGGATCTGACCTTGGCAATCTCCGGCCAGATGGATGATCTAATGACACGTTACCCAGGAGCCTGATGAATGGACGACATCCCCACGCCAATCAACGCGCCACGCAGCCTGAAAAGCAAGGCGGCCATCGCCGCCCGCCGCGCAATGCGTGATCTCCCTCATATCGCTCCGCTGAGGGATTATGCTGCAACGCTGCGCGCCGAGAACCCTGGGACTGTCCCCGAGTTCGACCCCATGGACGGCGGCACCGACGCGAGGCTGCTCTTCCTGATGGAAAAACCCGGCCCGATGACCGACAATCTGGCAGCGACCAGCAAGACCGGCTCGGGCTTCATCTCCCGTGACAATGACGATCCCACCGCTGAGGCCATCTTCACCTTCATGCGGCAAGCCGGTATCGCGCGCCAGGACACGGTTCTGTGGAACGTCGTCCCGTGGTGGAATGGGACGCGAACGATCACGCCGGCTGAGCTGAACGCAGGTCTGCAACAGCTGGACGCCCTCATCGATCTGCTGCCCAAGCTTACAACTATCATCGCAGTTGGCCGCAGGGCGGCGCAGGCAAAGACTGCCGTGGAGAAGCATGATCTCGCATTTTACGCCTCGGCACACCCGTCGCCGATCAACCGTGCCGCTCGACCCGAGGTTTGGAACGCCATTCCGGGCATTTGGACAGAGGCGGCGGCCAGGCGATAAAAACCCAAGCGTGACATAAGACGGATTATTGTAGTCATGGAAGTGGGTCAAAGGCAGACCTGTTGCCATCCGCCAAGCCGCGCCCACTCAGCCCCGGCCACCGATGCAAGGCTAGAAGATCGTGCGGTCAGCGTTGAAAACGGTATCGCGTGACCTCGCACCATGTCTGGTCGGGGCGCAGGATCGCGTCGGGGAACCCTTCGCGGTTCGGCGCATCCGGCCAGGCCTGCGTTTCCAGCGCCAGCCCTGCATGGGGGCCATAGACGCGTCCTCCAAGCCCCCGCACCCCATCGATATAGGCGCCGTCATAAAGCTGCAGACCGCAGGCCGTCGTTTCGATCTGAAGGGTCAGGCCCGACTGCCCCGACAGCCGGGCCACCGGACGAAGGGGCTGCGGCGCGGTGGACAGGCAGAAATTATGGTCATATCCGGCTGAACCGATAGGTCGCGGGGTCAGGAAATCGAAAGCGGTCCCCGCGACCGGCGCGATCTGGCCCGTGGGGATCAGGTCGTCATCGACCGGCAGGTAATGGGCGGCCGCGATGGTCAGGTCATGGTTGCGGATGTCGCCCGTCCCGTCCAGATCGAAGAAGCCATGATGCGCCAGGCTGCAGGGCGTCGGGGCGTCACTGCGGGCGAACAGGGTAAAGCACAGCGTCCCGTCGGCCAGGGCGATCTGGGCGGTGATCTCTATCCGGCCCGGAAAGCCCATATGCCCGTCGGGCAGGTCCAGCGTCAGGGTGGCCCTGTCTTCGGCCAATGCCACGATCTGCCAGATCTGAAGGTCGCACCCGTCGGACCCACCATGCAGCGTGTGCCTGCCGCGGAAATTCTGGTCCGTGCGATAGTCATGGCCGTCCAGTCTGAACCCTGCGCCGCCGATACGGTTCGCAAAACGCCCCACGATGGCCCCGAAATAGCGGCCGCCGTCCAGATAATCCGCCAGGTCGGGGCAGCCCAGGACCAGAGGATGGTCCACGCCGTCCAGGCGCAGATCCTGCACGATGGCGCCAAGGGTCAGCATCTCGGCCCGCAGCCCGCCGCCGCGCAGGGTGAAACGTTCAACGGGCCGTCCATCGGGCAGCAGACCCGCATGTGCGGGCGTCATTGCATCACCCGGGGCCGGCAATGCGCGTCGACCCGGCCAGGGGATGTGCAGGGATAGGGCGTCATGCCAGCCTCGCGCGTGAGAGTTTCAAAAGACCCTTCTGCAGAAGGATGAAGACCAGCAGCAGGATGCCGATGACGATCTTGGTCCACCAGCTGGACAGCGACCCGTCGAAGACGATGTAGGTCTGGATCAGCCCCATGGTCAAGACGCCGACCAGCGTGCCAAACATGTAGCCTGCGCCCCCGCTGAGCAAGGTGCCGCCGATCACCACCGCCGCGATGGCGGTCAGTTCGGTTCCCACCGTGGCAAGCGAATAGCCCGATCCTGTATAGACCGAAAAGACGATCCCCGACAGCCCCGCCATCAGCCCCGAAAACCCATAGACCAGCATCGTCGTGCGCCCCTGTCGCACCCCCATCAGCCGGGCGGTCTGTTCGCCCCCGCCAAGGGCATAGACCGCCAGGCCGAAACGGGTCCTGTGGGCGATGATCATCCCCGCGACGACGGTCAGGATCATCAGCACCCCGATCAGCGTCAGCCGTCCCTTGCCGGGCATCAGGTAATAGGCCGATTGCAGCGTCTTGAAGAACGGGTGCTGGATCGGCACGGAATCGATCGACAGCATATAGGCCGCGCCCCGCGCCAGGAACATGCCCGCCAGTGTCACGATGAAGGCGGGCATGGCCAGCCGGTCGATCAGGAACCCCATACCCGCCCCGAAGGCGGTGGTGATCGCCAGCAGCATCGCGAAGACCACCAGCGGATGCAGGCCGGTATCGCGCAGCATCACGGCGATGAAGACGCCGGAAAAGGCGATGACGCTGCCCACCGACAGATCGATGCCGCCCGACAGGATGACCAGCGTCATGCCCACCGCGACGATGCCCAGATAGGCGTTGTCGGTCAGCAGGTTGCCGATGACACGGGTGGACAGGATGTTGGGAAACTGCAGCCAGCACAGCAGATAGGCGATCAGGAAGATCGCGATGGTGGCGTAAAGTGGCAGCGCGCGGGTGTTCATCGGGCCTTCCCTTCAAGCCGTGCTTCGCGGTCGACGCGGTGGCTGTCGCGCCACAGCCGCCATTCGGTGGCGATGCGTGGCGATTGCAGGACCAGGATGACCAGCACCAGACCGGCCTTGATCACCAGGTTGTATTCCGACGGAAACCCGGCCAGCAGGATGCCCGTGTCGATCGTCTGGATGATCATCGCCCCGATCAGCGATGCAATGATGGAAAACCGCCCCCCCAGCAGGGAATTGCCGCCGATCACCACCGCCAGGATGGCGTCCAGCTCCAGCCACAGGCCGGCATTGTTGGCATCCGCGCCGCGGATGTCGGCGGTCACCACGATCCCGGCCAGCGCCGCGCACAACCCCGAGGCCATATAGACCGCGATCAGCAGCACGGTCGCGTTCACCCCGGCCAGGGCGCTGGCGCGGCGGTTGATGCCGATGGATTCGATCAGCAGACCCAGGGCGGTGCGCCGCATCAGCAGCGCAACCCCTGCCCCGGTCAGCAGCCACAGCCAGGCCGGCACCGGCAGGCCCAGCAACGTCCCCGATCCGAACCAGGCAAAGCCCGGATCGGAAAAGGTCAGGATGCGGCCTTCGGTGATCAGCTGCGCGATGCCACGACCCATCGTCATCAGGATCAGCGTCGCCACGAAGGGCTGGATGCCGATCACGGCGACCAAGACGCCGTTCCACAACCCCGCCGCCACCCCGGCCAGCATTCCCGCCGCCAGCGCCGGGGCCATGCCCCAACCGCCCGCCAGCGCCGCAGCCGCGACCGCGCCGCAGATCGCCATGATCGTGCCCACCGACAGGTCGATCCCGCGCGTGGCGATGACCAGCGTCATCCCCACGGCCAACAGCGCGACGGGCGCGCCGCGTTTGACCACATCGATCACCGGACCGACCAGCCGCCCGTCGCTGAACTGCACGGTTAGAAAGCCCGGAAAGACGGTACTGACCAGCGCGATCAGCGCGACCAGGGCGATCAGCTGCGGGGCGATGCGTTTCAACAGGGTCATGCGACCTCTCCGCTGTCGGCGATGGCGCGCATGATGTCGTCTCCGCCAAGCCGCGTGCCTGCCAGTTCGGCCACGTGGCGGCGGTCGCGGACCACGATGACCCGGTCGGCGACCGCCACCAATTCGTCGATCTCGCTGCTGATGACCAGGACGGACATGCCGGCATCGGTCAGTTCGCGGATCAGGCGCAGGATCTCGGCGTGGGCGCCGACATCGATGCCGCGCGTGGGTTCGTCCAGGATCAGAAAGCGCGGGTTCATCGCCAGCCAGCGCGCCAGGACGGCCTTTTGCTGATTGCCGCCCGACAGCTCTCCGATGGGTTTTTCACGCCCCGACGTGCGGATGTCCAGTCGGCGGATATAGTCGTCGGCCAGCCGGTTCTGTTCGGCCCGGGGGATGGGGCGTGCCCAACCGCGCTGCGCCTGCAGCCCCAGGATGATGTTTTCGCGGATCGACAGGTCGGGCACGATGCCGTCGGTCTTGCGATCTTCGGGGGCAAAGCCAAAGCCTCGCGCGATGGCCGCGCGGGGGCTCGACAGATCCAGCGGACCATCGGCGTCGCGGGCCTTGCCGGTTTGCGCGGGCCGGACGCCGAACATCAGCTCGGCGGTTTCGGTCCGCCCCGAGCCCAGCAACCCGGCCAGCCCCACGACCTCGCCCTGCCCCACGGCCAGATCGAAAGGCTCGATCACGCCGCGACGGCCGAAGCCCTGAAAACTCAGCAGCTCGGGGCGGACGGCTCCGGCGCCATCGGCGGCACCGTCCCCGACCGCGTCCTCCAGGGCCCGGCCCAGCATGTGTTCGATCAGCTGGACGCGGTCCAGATCGGCGGTGTCCAGCGTGGTGATCCGGCGACCGTTGCGCAGCACCGTCACGCGGTCGGTCAGATCGAAGACCTGGTCCAGGAAATGCGACACGAAGACGATCCCCAGGCCCCGGTCGCGCAAGCCGCGCACCACGTCGAAGACCATCTGCACCTCGGCCGCGTCCAGCGATGCTGTGGGTTCGTCCAGGATCAGCACCTTGCCCGACAGCGCCACGGCACGGGCGATGGCGATGATCTGCTGGATGGCCACCGAATAGCTGCCCAGATCGCGATCCACATCCAGGTCCAGCCCGTATTGTCGCAACATCGCCCGCGCCTCGGACCGCGTGGCACGGGCGTCGATCAGGCCGAACCGGCGCGGTTCGCGCCCGAACATCAGGTTCTGCGCCACGGTCAGATTGGGCAGCAGGTTGACCTCCTGATAGACGGTGCCGATGCCCAGATCCTGCGCCTCGACGGTCGAGCGGGGGTCGATCGGCGTGCCCTCCAGCGTGACCGTGCCGCCATCGCGGCGATAGGCCCCGGTCAGGCATTTGATCAGCGTGGACTTGCCCGCGCCGTTTTCGCCCAGCAGGGCATGGACCTCGCCGGCGCGCAGGTCGAAATCCACCTTGTCCAGCGCCAGGGTTCCGGGGAAGGTCTTGGTCAGCGACCTGATCGACAACAGCATGGGATGGCCTTTCCGTCAGGGTCCGGGCCGCAACCTGCGCGGCCCGGATATCGGCTTAATATCCCAGATCCTTGCGGCGATCATATTCGCCCTGCGGATCGTCGGACTGGGTATAGAGCTTGGATTCCGTCTGGATGAACTTTTCAGGCATGGTGCCGTCCTTCCAATAGGCTTCCAGCGCATCGAAGGCCGGACCGGCCATGTTCGGCGTCAGTTCGACCGTGGCATTCGCCTCGCCCGCGGCCATCGCCTGGAACAGGTCCGGCACCGCGTCGATCGACACGACCAGGATGTCGGTGCCCGGCTTCAGCCCGGCTTCCTTGATGGCCTGGATCGCGCCCACTGCCATGTCGTCGTTATGGGCATAAAGCGCGCAGATATCCTTGCCGCCGTTTTCGGCCTGAAGGAAGCTCTCCATCACCTCCTTGCCCTGGGCGCGGGTGAAATCGCCCGTCTGGCTGCGCACGATTTCCAGGTTGTCATGCCCCTTGATCGCGTTTTCAAAGCCGGTCTTGCGGTCGATGGCGGGGCTGGAGCCGGTGGTGCCCTGCAACTCGACGATGCGGCATTCCTTGTCGCCGACGGTTTCGGCCAGCCACTGGCCCGCGACCTCGCCTTCGTGGACAAGGTTCGATCCGACGGCAGTCAGATACAGGTCCTCGCTGCTGTCCACCTGCCGATCCAGCAGGACGACGGGGATCTCGGCCTCCTTGGCCTCCTCCAAGACCGAATCCCACCCCGTGGCCACGACCGGGGCCAGCAGGATGGCATCGACGCCCTGCGCGATGAAGGACCGGATCGCGGCGATCTGGTTTTCCTGCTTCTGCTGCGCGTCCGAGAATTGCAGCTGATAGCCGCGCTCCTCGGCCTGCTGCTTGGTCAGGGTGGTTTCGGCCGCGCGCCAACCGGATTCCGATCCGATCTGCGCAAAGCCCACCGTCTCGCCCTCGGCCATCGCGGCCGTGGCCGAAATCGCCAGCGCGGCGACGGTGCTCATCAGGGTCTTGGTCATGTTATCCTCCCTTGGGTTGATGACCTTGTTCGGGCTGTCCTCTCAGCCCGCGATATCCTCTGGCATGATGGCCGCGGGGATGTTCTGGAAGCAGACCGGGCGCAGGAAGCGACGGATCGCCAGCGTGCCGACCGATGTTGCGCCGAAATTCGTGCTGGCGGGCCATGGGCCGCTGTGGACCATCGCATCCGCGACCTCGACCCCGGTCGGAAAGCCGTTGGCCAGGATGCGGCCCGCCTTGCGTTCCAGCACCGGCAGCAGCTGTCGGCCCAGTTCGGCATCCCCGGCATCCATGTGCAGCGTCGCGGTCAGCTGACCGGCCAAGCTGCGCGCCAGCGCGACCATCTGGTCGTCGTCCTTCGCTGTCACGATCAGGCCCAAGGGGCCGAAGACCTCCTCGGACAGGGCATGGTTTGCCTGCCAGTCGTCGCCAGTGACCATATAGAGCCGCGGCAGCGCCCGACGATCGTCGCAGGTCTGGGTCAGCAGATCGCGCACGCCCGGCTGATCCCTGATCGTGTCGGCACCCTTGGCATAGGCGGCGGCAATGCCTTGGGTCAGCATCACCTGGGCACCCGTTTCGCGCAGCGCGGCCAGCGTGGCATCGGCAAATTCTCCGGCCTGATCCTGACGGATCACGACGATGCCGGGATTGGTGCAGAACTGACCCGCGCCCATCGTCAGCGACCCCGCCCAACCCTTGGCCAGCTCGGCACCGCGCGCCGCCATCGCCTGCGGCAGCATGAACATCGGGTTCACCGATCCCAGCTCGCCAAAGAAGGGGATCGGTTCGGGACGTGCCGCGCACAGGTCGTATAGCGCCCGCCCTGCCCCAAGGCTGCCGGTAAAGCCCACCGCCTTGATCAGCGGATGGCGGACCAGCGCCTGGCCGACCTCATGCGTGTCGCCGTGGATGAAGCTGAAGGTGCCCGCCGGCATGCCGCAGCGCCGGATGGCGGCGTCGATGGCGGCGGCGACGATCTCTCCGGTGCCGGGATGGGCCGGGTGTCCCTTGACCACCACCGTGCAGCCCGCAGCCAGCGCCGAGGCCGTGTCACCCCCCGCCGTCGAAAAGGCCAGCGGGAAATTCGACGCGCCAAAGACCGCCACCGGCCCGATGGGACGCTGGATCATCCGCAGGTCGGGGCGCGGCAGCGGCTGGCGGTCGGGCAGCGCCGCATCATGGCGACGGTCCAGATAGGCGCCGTCGCGGATATGGTCCGCGAACAGTCGCAGCTGGCCGGTCGTGCGGCCCCGTTCGCCCTGCAGCCGCGCGGTCGGCAGGCCGCTTTCCTGCGTGCCGATCAGGGTGATGTCATCGGCGCGGGCTTCGATCTCATCGGCGATGGCATCCAGAAAGGCTGCCCGATCCGCGCGGCTGGTATTGGCATAGGTCCAGAAGGCGTCCTCTGCCGCCACGCAGGCACGATCGACCATCTGAGCCGTCCCCGAGGCGAAGCGGTGCGACGGACCTTCGACCGGGTCCGAGGAAAACTGCGCGTCGCCCCCGACCCATTCGCCACGGATCAGATGTTTGCCAGACGGGGTATAGGTCATGTGCTCTCCTTCAGAATTCGAACGGATCGACGCTGTTGCGTGACCCGCGCGTGAATGCATCCGCGACCAGCACCATGGGTGCCAGATCCACATCAGACGCACGATCGCGCACCAGATCGGCCATGCGCGCGTAAAGGGCGGGGTATTCGCCCATGATGCTGTCCTGACCACCGACCCGCTGGCCGTCGATTTCCAGCAGGTTGCCGCCCATGCGCAGCGCAAGATGGCCGGCATCGGTCCGGAATTCCATGTCCCAGGTCTGGGGACCCTGCTGGCGAAAGTCGAAATCGGCCTCGATACCTTGCGACAGGGACAGGCGGGCGGCGATGGGTGCCTGGCGGTTGGCGGGGAAATCCAGCTGGGCATCGGTCAGATGGACCGGCTGGGGCAAGATTTCGGTCAGGATCGACAGCGCGTTGATGCCGGGATCGAAGACCCCCATGCCGCCTGCCGCAAGGATCCAGTCCTGGCCGGGATGCCATTTGCGCACATCCTCGCGCCAGGTGATCCGACCTTCGTGGATGGTTCGACCGGCCAGCCAACGCCGCGCTGCGGCCACGCCATGGGCCATGCGGCTGTGCCATGTGGCAAACAGGCTGACACCCTGGGCACGGGCCATGTCCTGCAGGATATGAACCTCGGCCAGGGTGGCGCCGGGGGGCTTTTCCAGCATCAGGTGGCGCCCCGCCCGCAGCACCGCCTGCGCGGCGGCGAACCGCGGCACGGGCGGCAGGCACAGGCTGACGGTGCCGATTTCGGGGCGGGCTGCCAGCATGGTTTCCAGATCGGTGAAGGCCTCGATGCCGTCCACCGTGCCGTGGCGGCTGACGCTGGCGGCCAGGGTCCAGTCGCCGCTGGCGGCCAGTGCGGGGACGTGCTGGTCCAGGGCGATCTTGCCGATGCCGACCAATGCGATGTCCATCAGTGACTGTCCTTTCCGACCGGATTGCCGCGGCAGCCGCGCAGGAAACCCATATCCGCGCCGGTATCCGCGCCCATCACATGCTGCTGGTGCAACCAGGCGTAACCGCTTTCGGGCTGATCTGACAGCGGCGTCCAGGCCGCCAGACGTGCCTGCATCTCGGCATCGGAAATATCCAGGTGCAAGCGGCGGTTCGGCACGTCCAGCTCGATCATGTCGCCGTCGCGGACCACCGCCAAGGGACCGCCCGCCGCGGCTTCGGGGCTGGTGTGCAGCACGACCGTGCCATAGGCGGTGCCGGACATGCGCGCATCGCTGATCCGCACCATGTCGGTGATGCCCTTGCGCAGCACCTTGGGCGGCAGGCCCATATTGCCGACCTCGGCCATGCCGGGATAGCCGCGCGGGCCGCAATTCTTCAGGACCATGACGCAGGTTTCGTCGATATCCAGATCCTCGTCCTCGATCTTGGCCTTGTAGTCGTCGATATCCTCGAAGACGACAGCGCGGCCGCGATGGACCAGCAGATGCGCGCTGGCGGCCGAGGGTTTCAGCACCGCGCCCTTGGGCGCCAGGTTGCCGCGCAGCACCGCGATGCCGCCATGGTCGGTCAGCGGCCGGTCGGCGGGCAGGATGACGTCCTCGTTCCAGTTGACGACATCCTTGACCTCGTCCCAGATCGTGCCGCCGCTGACGGTCAGCGCGTCCTTGTGCAGATGTCCCGCCTCGGCCAGGCGGCGCAGGACGACGGGCAGGCCGCCGGCGTAGAAGAACTCCTCCATCAGGTATTTCCCCGACGGCATCAGGTTCACGATGGTCTTGACGTCGCGGCCGCAGCGGTCCCAGTCATCCAGCGTCACGTCGACGCCCACCCGGCCCGCCAGTGCCAGCAGATGCACGACCGCATTGGTCGATCCGCCGATGGCGCCATTGGTGCGGATGGCGTTTTCGAAGGCCGCCTTGGTCATGATGTCGGACGGTTTCAGGTCATCCTTGACCATCTGCACGATGCGCCGCCCCGACAGCTGCGCCATGACGCGGCGGCGGCTGTCCACCGCCGGGATGGCGGCATTGCCGGACAGCGCCATGCCAAGCGCCTCGGCCATGGATGCCATGGTGCTGGCCGTGCCCATCGTGTTGCAGGTGCCCGATGACCGCGACATGCTGGCCTCGGCCTCCAGGAATTCGTCCTGGGTCATCTCTCCGGCCTTCACGGCCTCGCTGAACTTCCACAGATGCGTGCCCGAGCCGACGCGTTCGCCGCGGAAATAGCCGTTCAGCATCGGACCGCCCGTCACCACGATCGACGGGATATCGCAGGATGCCGCCGCCATCATCAGGCTGGGCGTGGTCTTGTCGCATCCGACCAGCAGCACGGCCCCGTCCATCGGCTGGCCGCGGATGGTTTCCTCGATGGCCAGGGCGGCCAGGTTGCGGAACATCATCGCCGACGGGCGGAAGGTGTTCTCGCTTGCCGAAAAGACCGGCACCTCGACCGGAAAGCCGCCGGCCTCCCAGACACCGGCCTTCACCTTTTCGGCCAGTTCGCGCAGATGGCCGTTGCAGGGCGTCAGGTCGGACCAGGTGTTCAGGATGCCGATGATGGGCCGGCCGTCGAACAGGTCGTGCGGATAGCCCTGGTTCTTCATCCAGCCGCGATGATAGATCGTGTCGCGCGACGTGCCGCCGTACCATTCCTGCGAACGCAACCTGCGGGGCCATTTGGTGGGGGTGAAGGACATGGCGCACCTATAGGGCTGCGACGGCGACCGGGGTCGCGTCGGTCTGGATTTGCAGGACGGCGTTGCGCAGGCGCAGGCCGAAGGCGTCGCAGGCGATCTCGAATTCGTCGCCCGGACGGGTGGTGATGCCGTCGGCAAAGGACAGCGTGGCGGTCCCGAAGAAATGCACATGCGCATCGCCCGGCTGACGGAACAGATCGTATTTGAAGTGGTGATGTTCCAGGTTGCCAAGGCTGTGGGACATGTTCGCCTCGCCCGACAGGAAGGGCTTTTCCCAGATGACCGCGCCGTCGCGGATGACCCGGCTGACGCCTTCGACATGGGCGGGCAGATCGCCCACGCGCATCTCGGGGCCGTAACTGGCGGGGCGCAGCTTGGAATGGGCCAGCCACAGATAGTTGCCGCGTTCCGTCACATGGTCCGAGAACTCGTTGGCCAGCGCGAACCCCAGACGGAAGGGCCGGCCGTCGGGGGCGATGACGTAAAGCCCCGCGATCTCGGGTTCCTCGCCCGCGTCCAGCGCAAAGCCGGGGCTGGGCAGGGCCGCGCCGGGGGCGATGGCGGCATGGCCGTTGCCCTTGTAGAACCATTCCGGCTGCGCACCCACCTGACCCGCTGCGGGCTTGCCACCCTCCAGCCCCATGCGGAACATCTTCATGCTGTCGGTCATGTCCTCGGGGTCGGCCTTCTGATGCATCGAATCCCGGGTCGCGGCGCTGCCCAGATGTGTCAGGCCGGTGCCGGTCAGATGCAGATGGGCGGGGTCGTCGTGATCCAAGGGCGGCAGCAGCCGCCCCTGCGCCAGGGCCTGGGCCAGATCGACAGGGTCGCCCTGCCCGCGTGCGGCGATCTCGTCGCTCAGGCTGCGGCCTGCTGCGATGGCCGCCAAGGCCAGGTCGCGGGTGCTGGCGGTGCCGGGAACCAGATGCGCGGTCCCCTCCTGCCGCATGGCGACGGCGCGGCTGCCATCGGGCAATGTCAGTTGCGACAGAAACATCTCAGGCTTCCTTGTTCTTGTTGTAGACGTCGAAGAACACGGCGGCCAGCAGCACCAATCCCTTGATGACCTGCTGATAGTCGATGCCGATCCCCATGATCGACATGCCGTTGTTCATCACCCCCATGATGAAGGCCCCCACGACCGCGCCGACGATCTTGCCCGCGCCCCCCGCCATCGAGGCCCCGCCGATGAAGACCGCCGCGATCACGTCCAGTTCGACCGCGAAGCCGGCCTTAGGCGTGGCGGTGTTCAGCCGCGCCGCAAAGACCAGGCCCGCCAGCGCCGCCAGAAAGCCCATGTTCACGAAGGTCAGGAAGGTCAGACGCTCGGTCCGGATGCCCGACAGCTTGGCGGCCTTGGCATTGCCGCCCACCGCATAGACGCGGCGACCGATGATGGTACGTTCGGTGATGAAGACATAGATCACCGTCAGCACGACCATCGACAGCAGCACGTTGGGCAGGCCGCGGAACCAGGCAAGCTTCCAGGTCACGAACAGCAGCGCCACCGCGACGATGCCGTTGCGCAGCAGGAACAGGGCCCAAGGCTCGTCCTCGATGCCGTAGCGAGTATTACGCGCCCGCGCCCGCAGGCCGGTCCACAGGATCAGCCCGACCGACACCGCACCCACCGCCAGCGCCAGGCCGTTGGGACGGCCCACACCGAACAGGTCGGGGATAAAGCCGGTGGACAGCGACTGGAAGCTGCTGGGGAAGGGTCCGATCGACTGGCCAGCCAGCAGCCACAGCGACAGCCCGCGAAAGACCAGCATCCCCGCCAGCGTCACGATGAAGGACGGAATCTTCCAATAGGCCACGAAATAGCCCTGCACCCCGCCGATCACCATGCCCGCGACCAGGCAGATCGCCCCGGCGACCAGCACGGGCATGTCCCAGCTGACGATCATCACCGCCGCCAGGGCTCCGATGAAGCCCATGACCGATCCGACCGACAGGTCGATATTGCCGCCAACGATGACCAGCAGCATGCCCAGGGCCATGATGATGATATAGCTGTTCTGCAGGAACAGGTTGGTGATGTTGACGGGCTTCAGCAGCACGCCGCCGGTCACGACCTGAAAGAACGCCATGATGGCGATCAGCGCGAAAAGCAGCCCGTATTCGCGGATATGCTTGGTGATATAGGCACCGATGCTTGTGCCCGGTGCGCGGTCCGTCTGTTCCACGACCTTCCCCCTATTCCCTGACAATCAGCGACATGATGGCCTGCTGGCTGGCTTCGGCCGCCGACAGTTCGCCCACGAAGCGACCTTCGTTCATAACATGGATCCGGTCGCACATGCCCAGCAGCTCGGGCATCTCGGACGAGATCATGATGACGGCCTTTCCGGCCGCGCTGAGTTCGTTAATAATATTGTAGATTTCGTATTTCGCGCCGACGTCGATGCCGCGCGTCGGTTCGTCCAGGATCAGCAGGTCGGGATCGGTGAACAGCCACTTGGCCAGGACGACCTTCTGCTGATTGCCGCCCGACAGGTTCATCACCTTCTGAAAGACCGAAGGCGTGCGGATGCGCAGGGCCCGGCGGTATCGTTCGGCCACCTCCGTCTCGCGGTTCTCCTCGATGACGCCGCGGGTGGCGACGGCCTCGAAATTCGCCAAGACTGTGTTGCGGCGGATCGTCTCCTCCAGGATCAGCCCAAGCGTCTTGCGGTCTTCGGTCACATAGGCCATCCGGGCCTTGATGGCGCGATCCACCGTCGACACGTCGACCGGCTTTCCGTGCATCAGCGCCTGCCCCGAGATGTTGCGCCCATAGGACCTGCCGAAGATGCTCATGGCCAGCTCGGTCCGGCCCGCGCCCATCAGGCCCGCGATGCCCACGACCTCGCCCGCGCGGACGGACATCGACAGGTCGCGGATCACCTGGCGGTCGGCATGTTCGGGATGCCAGACATTCCAGTTCCGCAGCTCGAACACAGTATCGCCCGCATGACGGTCGCGTTCGGGATAGCGGTTGGCCATGTCGCGGCCCACCATGTCGCGGACGATGCGATCCTCGGTCAGATCGCCGCCGCGCGCATCGATGCTGGAAATGGTCGCCCCGTCGCGGATCACGGTGACGCTGTCGGCCACGCGGCGCACCTCGTTCAGCTTGTGGCTGATGATGATGCTGGTGACGCCCTGCGCCTTCAGTTCCAGCAGCAGGTCCAGAAGCGCCTGGCTGTCGCTTTCCGACAGCGCGGCGGTGGGTTCGTCGAGGATCAGCAGGCGCACGTTCTTGGACAGCGCCTTGGCGATTTCCACCAGCTGCTGCTTGCCGACGCCCAGGCTGTCCACCCTTGTGCCGGGCGTTTCGCGCAGGCCCACCTTGGCCAGCAGGGTCTCGGTCTGCTGGAAGGTCATCGGCCAGTCGATCACGCCCCGCGTGGCGCGTTCATTGCCCAGGAAGATGTTCTCGGCGATGGTCAGCAGCGGCACCAGCGCCAGTTCCTGGTGGATGATGATGATGCCGCGATCCTCGCTGTCGCGGATGCCGGCAAAGCTGGCGGGCTGGCCGTCATAGACGATCTGGCCGTCATAGCTGCCATGCGGATAGACGCCCGACAGCACCTTCATCAGCGTGGATTTTCCGGCGCCGTTTTCGCCGCAGATGGCGTGGATCTCTCCTTCGCGGACCGACAGGGTGACATTGTCCAGCGCCTTGACGCCCGGGAATGTCTTGGTGATGTTGCGCATTTCCAGCAGCGCGGTCATGGCGTGGTCTCCGGTGCGGGGAACCGCCCGGCCCCGATGGGCCAGGTGCCGGGCGGTCCGTCTGGCACGTGCGTTACTGGATCTGGTCCTGGGTATAGTAACCGCTGTCGACCAGCACCTGCTGCCAGTTCGACTTGTCGACCGGCACGGGCTGCAGCAGATAGGACGGGACGACCTTGACGCCGTTGTCATAGGTTTCGGTGTCGTTGATCTCGGGCTCGCCGCCCTTCAGCATGGCATCGACCATGCCGACCGTCACCTTGGCCAGTTCGCGGGTATCCTTGAAGATGGTCGAATACTGCTCGTCGCTCAGGATCGACTTGACCGACTGAACCTCGGCGTCCTGGCCCGTCACGATCGGCATCGCCATGTCGCCCGAACCGTATCCCACGCCCTTCAGCGACGACAGGATGCCGATCGACAGCCCGTCATAGGGCGCCAGCACGCCATGCACCTGCTTGTCGGTGTAATTGGCCGACAGAAGGTTATCCATCCGCGCCTGCGCGACGGCTCCGTCCCAACGCAGCGTGCCGACCTTGTCCATGCCCGTCTGCCCCGACGGGATGACGACCGACCCGTCATCGATCAGCGGCTGCAGCACCGACATCGCGCCGTCATAGAAGAAATAGGCGTTGTTGTCGTCGGGGCTGCCGCCGAACAGTTCGACGTTCCAGGGCTTGCTGTCGGCAAAGCGCTCCTCCAGGCCCCGGACCAGCGAATTGGCCTGTTCGACGCCGACCTTGAAGTTGTCGAAGGTCGCGTAATAATCGACATCCGGCGTGTCGCGGATCAGCCGGTCATAGGCGATCACCTTGATGTCGGCGGCCTTGGCATTGGCCAGCGCGTTCGACAGCGTGGTGCCGTCGATGGCGGCGATGACCAGCACGTCGACACCCTTGGTGATCATGTTCTCGACCTGGGCCAGCTGGTTGGGGATGTCATCCTCGGCATATTGCAGGTCGGTGTCGTAACCGGCATCCTGGAACTGCTTGACCATGTTGTTGCCGTCATCGATCCAGCGGGCCGATGATTTCGTCGGCATCGAGATGCCCACGGTTTCGGCCATCGCGCCGGTCGCCAACCACGAGACACCGATCGCCAGCGCGACCGCGGCGGTTCTGATCTTCATCTTGTCCTCCCTGTGGCGGCTCTCCAACCCGCCTATCCCCTTTGCGGTCCTCCAAAGCGTGGTGGGCCGCGACAAGACCCTAGCAAGATGGCAGCATGCTGGTAAAATGATAATCAAAGTCATCTGCATGCCGGAAATGATATGCAAAGCACCCCTGCCCGCCTGATGTTGAAACCCGCGCAGCTGCGCCTGCTGCAGGAAATTGCCGAACACGGGCAGCTGCAGCTGGCGGCCCAGGCCAGCGCCATGACCCAGCCCGCCGCATCGCGGATGCTGGCCGCAATCGAGGCACAGGTGGGCGCGCCCCTGTTCCTGCGCCAGCCCACGGGAATGGAGCCGACCGAGATCGGCCTGACCGTCCTGCGCCGCGCCCGCGTCATCCTGCGCGAGATGCACAGCATGGCCGCCGACGTGACCGCGTTGCGCGGCGGGCTGGCGGGTTCGGTGCATGTGGGCGCAGTCACCGGCCCCGCGGTCGGCACGCTGGTTTCGGCGATCCGCCAGATCAAGCAGCAATCCCCCGAAGCCGAGATCACCGTGGATGTCATGCCCTCGCGCGAATTGCTGGGCCACCTGGCCGCCGGAGAGATGGATTTCGTGCTGGCCCGCATCCTGCCGGAATTCGAAAGCCGTGATTTCAACATCCTGCAATTGCGCGACGAAAAGGTCTGTTTCCTGGTCCGCGCCGGTCATCCCCTGGCCCGCGCGGCGCGGGTGACGCTGACCGAGCTGTCGGATTACGAATGGATCATGCAGCAGCGCGGCGCCCCGATCCGCGAAGCCGCCCTAGGCGCCTTTGCCAGCGTCGGCCTGTCCGAGCCGGGCAACATCGTCAACAGCCCCTCGCTGCTGCTGACCATCGCCTATCTGGCGCAAAGCGATGCCGTCGCGCCGATCTCGGACGAGGTGGCCGACCTGCTGATCCGCCCGCCGGTCGCGGCGGGCTTTGCCGTATTGCAGACGCGCCGAGAGATCCGCGTATCACCCTACTACCTGCTCAGCCTCCGCCGCCGCCCCTTGTCGCCCCTTGCCATGCGGCTGCGCGACACGGTGATCCAGCTGTCGCGCGACGACGTCTGGCCACGACCGCTTCCCCCGCGCTGACCTTGGCCCGATGCCCTGACCGGTGCCCTTGTGACGTTTTGCCAATGGCGGGACATGCCGCGGGGTGCCATGCTTGCAGACAAGCCAACGAACCCGGCCAACGAACCCGGCCAACGAACTCGAAGGATATCCGCCATGACCAATCGCGCCGTCATCGTCGTCGATCTGCAGAATGAATACTGGCCTACGGGCAACCTGCCGCTTGACGGGATCGAGACCGCTGCCGCAAATGCCGCGCGCGTCATCACCCATGCTCGCGACCGGGGCGATCTGGTGGTCAACATCCGCCACGAAATGCCCGACGCCCCTTTCTTCGTGCCCGGCAGCGACGGCGCGCGCATCAACGATACGGTCCGACCCGCCGATGAAGAACCGGTGATCACCAAGAATTTCCCCAACGCGTTCCGCGACACCGGCCTGCATGATCTGCTGACCTCCCACGGCATCGATCAGGTCGTGGTCGTCGGCGCCATGAGCCATATGTGCATCGACGCGACCGTGCGGGCCGCCAACGACCTGGGATATGGCACGACCACCATTCACGACGCCTGCGCCACCCGCCAGTTGGAATTCCAGGGCAAATCCGTTCCCGCGGCCCAGGTCCATACCGCCATGATGGCCGCCCTGGCCTTCGCCTATGGCGATGTCGTGTCGACCCAGGACCATCTGGCCGGATAAAGGCCGGACAGACACAAAACCCGCATCGCACCCGTATGATGCGATGCGGGCCTTGTTGTCGACGATGGGGGTGGCGCCCTTCAGGCGGTCAGGCGCGGATGTCCTGTTCCACCAGCGCGCGGTCGTTCCTGACATGGCGCTGCACCAGGTTGCGGCCGATGCGACCGGTGACCAATGTCCTGGCCGCGCGCGCGGTCAGCGCATCGTGGTCCAGCGTGGCCAGTTCGGGGAACAGCGACAGGATTTCGTCGCGGCTTTCGGCAGAGACGCTTTTCAGCGCGACGGGACCGGTGAACAGCGACTCGGCGGCGGCACCTTCGGCAAAAACGATTTCGTGGCGGTCGAACATGAAATGCCAATAGGTCACGACCGTCACGTCATCGGCCACCTCGACGCCGGGTATCCCCAACAGGTGCTTGGCGGCGACCAGACCTTCCTTGGCGCCAACCATCCGTTCCAGAATGCGCGACTGGACCAGGATCCTGTGCTGCGGGGACACCAGCAGATCAGCCTGCGGCAGACCGCGGCCCAGGGCTCCGGCGCGGATGCGGATCGGGCGCTGCCTGGGGTTGTTGGCCAGGCTCAGCGAACCGACGCGCGACGACCCGATCCAGCGGATGGGGCATGCACCGTGATCGACCGTCTCGACCAGGTCGCCGACGCGCAGATGCTCGATCGCGACGGGACCGTTGGGGGTCGCGATCTTCGTGCCCGTCGTAAAACAGACATTCGTCGTCTCCGAGTTCAGGAAGCTGGGATCGACCAGCTCGCCGTCGCCGTTGCGGATCCTCAGGCCGCCAGCCTGGTCCAGCACGCCGTCGGCATAGTCGGCCCGCAGCCAGTCAAGCACCTTGTCGTACTGGTTGTCGGGGTTGGCCGCGTTCCAGGCGGCCAGGGTCGTGCTGTTGTAGAAGGCCGAAAGATCGACGAAGTCGTTGTTGGTCTGGTCGTCATCGGTGATCGAGCCGCCACCCTGGCCGAAATCGACGATCAGGTCGCCCGTCCCGTCGGCGACGAAGGTATCGGCCCCATCGCCCCCGGTCAGCGTGTCGATGCCCGCCCCGCCCGACAGCGTGTCATTGCCGATGCCGCCCAGCAGGACATCGTTTCCGGTCCCGCCGGTCAGGGCGTCATTGCCCGCCCCCCCATCGGCGGTTCCGGCAGTGTTGGACAAGGTCAGCGTGTCATTGCCGGACCCGCCGACGACGTTTTCGAACCCGTTGATGCTGTCGCCCTGCGCCGTTCCGCCGGATGCCGCATTCGTGGCCAGGTTGACCGTGACGCCGGCGGTGTTTTCGGAATAGTCCAGCGTATCCGACCCCGCGCCGCCGATCAGGCTGTCGGCGCCGGTGCCGCCCTGGACCGTGTCGTTGCCTTCGCCCCCCAGGATGGTGTCGTTGCCGCCGCCGCCCTCGATGGAATCGTTGCCTGCGCCCCCCAAAACATAATTGGCCGTGTTGTCGATGACGGGCGCGGTGGCGTTGCTGTTCACCTGATAGACGTAACCGACATTCATCGTGTCATTGCCGGCTGTGCCGTCGATCACCGGGTCCAGTTCATTGGCATCGCGTTCGGCCAACATCACATAGCTTTGCCCGGCAGGGGGCGGCGCATAGGTGCCAAAGGTGATCGACTGGATCGGCTTGGCTTCCAGCGCGTTCTGCGACAGATCCTGCGTCACCGACGGCACCAGGTACAGCTGCAGATCGGTGCCCTGCATCACGCGCCCCGAAATGGTCGCGGTCGTGCCGTCGATATAGGTGATCGTGGCGGGCATGAAGATGAAGGCCTCGACCGTCTGCACCGGACCGCCATTGATCGAGAACTGGTCAAGATCGCCCTGGCCGTCATATTGCGTCGGCAGGCCCGTACCCCCGGCACCGTTCCCGGCGGGCGCAAAGGTCTGGATGCGGTTATAGAGCGGGTCGGTCGACCCCCCGAAGATCCGGTTGTTCAGAAGGGACGCGTTCTCCGGCTGTCCCCCTTCCACCGCATCAAGATTGGTGAAGGTGCCCAGGTTGATGACGTTGAAGGTGGTCGCCATGTCGTAGTCCTCTGAGAGCGATGAATGCAGGGGCGGGGCGGGTCCGCGCGTTACGACGGAACCGGTGGATCGGGTTGGTGTTGCAGGCCTGAGACACGGCCGGGCGGGCGAAAAGTTGCTTGCTTCGACATCAAGTTCCGGCTGATGAAGATCGCCTGTGTTCCTGCCCGCTCCGCTGTGACTGGAACGGCACAATCGCGCGTTCCTCATGTCTGACATATTCTCGAATTGTCGTTATTTTTCCAGTGGGTCGGGCGGTGCAAAAGGATAGGTCCGCGCGCGCATAAGGTGTGAAAACGGGCATGGACGGCACCCTGAACCGCGTCTTGTCGCGAATCCCCCCAAGCCATGGCGCGCGTCGTCTCGGGCATGGCCCGTCAGCCCTCTGCGCCCATGCCAAGGCTGCCCTTCTGTCCAGTAGCAAAGCCCGATCAAATGTCGCAGCGTGTCGGCATGAAGCAGTCGTTTTCCGCAACCCGTTTCTGGCGTGATGCCAGCCTCTCGACCCGTTTCGCGGTGGTGGGGGGCGTCGTGCTGGCCATCTTCATGGGTCTTGCGGGCTGGCTGCTGGCCGACCGCATCCGCCAGGTGGTGATCCGCAACACGGCCACGGCCGCCGCCTTCTATATGGACAGTTTCCTGCACCCGCTGGTCGAGGATTACATCCCCGGCACCCAGCCTTCGCCCGCCATGCGCCGCGCCCTGTCCGAGGTCCTGCCCGCCACCGGCATGGCCGAGCGGATCGTCTCCTACAAGGTGTGGGGAAAGGGCGGGCTGGTCATCGCCGCGTCGAATGCCGACCTGATGGGGCGGAATTTCCCGCCATCGCACGAATTGTCGCGCGCCTGGTCGGGACAGATCGCCGCCATCTTCGAGGATGACGCCGAGGAGGAGGATCGCAGCGAACACGCCCTGGGGCTGCCGTTGCTGGAAATCTACAGCCCCATCCGCGCCGACTGGACCGGAGAGATCATCGCCGTGGCCGAACTCTATATCGCCGATCCGGCGCTGAAGGCGGATCTGGCGGCGGCGCGTGCGGCAGCCTGGGCCGGGGTCGGCGGCGGCGGCCTGGCCCTTGGCCTGATCCTTTACGTGATCGTGCGACAGGGCAGCCGGACGATCGACCGCCAACGCCGCGACCTGGACCGACAGCTGAAAGACCTGCGCCGCCTGTCGCATCGCAACGGACAGCTGCGGGCGCGAATCCAGGAGGCCGCGGGACGGGCCGCCGCCACGACCGAGGGCGGCCTGCGCCGCATCGGTGCCGATCTGCATGACGGCCCGGCCCAGGACCTGGCCTATGCCCGACTGCGGCTGGACGCCCTGGACGGGGGCAGCACCCCCCAACCCGGCGAACTGGCGGCCATCCAGCAGGCCCTGGACCGTGCCATGTCCGAGATCCGCCAGATCTCGCACGGGTTGGCGCTGCCGGAACTGGCGCATCTGTCCGCCGCCGCCATTCCGCGCCTGGCGGTCGAGGCGCATCAGGCGCGCTGTCCCACCCCGGTCGCCTTGCATATGGAGGCCGAGGGCGATCCGCCCCTGTCGCCGGGACTGCGCATCTGCCTGTTCCGCTTTGTTCAGGAAGGGTTGAACAACGCCGCCCGCCACGCCGGCGGCGCGGATCTGACGGTGCGCCTGCAGGGGGACGCGGATCGGCTGCGGGTGACGGTATCGGATGCCGGCCCCGGTCCCGCCCCCGACCATGCCCCCGGATTGGGGTTGCGGGGGCTGCGCGACCGGGTCGAATCACTGGGCGGTCGCTTTGGGATGGAGCGCCGGGACGGACGGACGGAATTGTGGATGGAGGTCGAGACATGAGCGGGCATCGGGTTCTGGTGGCGGACGACCATCCGCTCTATCGCGAGGGGGTGGCGCGAACGCTGCAGGAAAGCGGCCATTTCGACGTCGTGGCCACGGTCGCATCGGGCGCCGAGGCCGTCGAAAGCGTGCGGCTGTACGCGCCTGCCTTGGTATTGCTGGACCTGTCCATGCCGCAGGGCGGGCTTTGGGCGCTGGAACGCATCGCCCTTCAGGACCCCGCGCCGGTGATGGTCATGCTGACCGTGTCCGAGGATGGCGACGCCGTCTTTGCCGCGTTGGAGGGCGGTGCGCGGGGCTATCTGCTCAAGGGGATCGGCGGTGCCGAACTGGTCGCGACGCTGGACCGCATCATGCAGGGCGAAAGTCATGTTGCGCCCTCGCTTGCGGCACGGATGCTGGCGCGGATGCGCAGCCCCGCCCCCACATCGCGCGACGGGCTGGACCTGCTGACCCCGCGCGAGGAAGAGGTGCTGCGCCTGGTTTCCGAAGGGCTGTCCAACAAGGAAGTCGCCCGCCGCACGCAGGTCCAGGAACGCACGGTCAAGCATCACATGACCCAGATCCTGCAAAAGCTGCATCTGCGCAACCGCACCGAGGCCGCGCTGCTGGCGCAAAAGGAATGGCGCAACGGCTAGCCGTTGCGCCGGTGGATGGGTGGTCTCAGCGGGTGAAGGAGGCCAGCCGCGCCCGGTCCTGCGGGGTCGCGCTGCGTTCGATCACGGTGCGGCCCTGGGCATCCTTCAGCTCGTATCGGCCGTTTTCCAGTTCCTCGCGCCAGCCGTCGGAATAAGTCACCTCGATCCCGCGGGTGGAACGCTCGACCTCGGTCGGCCGGGCGCCCGCATAGCCGCCACCGACCGGACCCGAGGGCTTGTCATCACGCCCCCGGCCGCGTCGGCCGCCGCGGTCATCATCATCGCGATCATCGGCGTCGTCATGATCGTCATCGCCGCCGCGGCCGCGGCCGCTATGGTCATCACCACCATGGTCGTCACTGCCGTAATCGTCGCCGCCATGGTCGTCATCACCCTGGTCGTCATCACCACCGCGCCCACCATGGTCATCGCCGCCGCGGTCGTCATCACCGCCGCGCCCGCCACGGTCATCGCCACCGCGGTCATCGCCACCACGGTCGTCGCCGCCGCGGTCGTCGCCGCCGCGGTCGCCATCCTTGGCATGGGCCATCGCCGGCAGCAGGCGCAGGCCGTGTTGCGCATCGACCCGCACCATGACGGGGGCAATGATCGCAGCGCTTGCCAGCAGCAGAACTGCCAGCCGGGATCGCATCTGCATCCTGGGCAAAAGAATCTTCGTGAGCATCTGATTTCTCCGGGTCGGGGCCACAAGGGCCATTGAGCACCCTTCGATCAAATCACATCCCGCCCGCCTGCGAACCGGACCAAGGTCCAGTACCCGGGCCTTCAAAGGTCCCGGTCCGGCAATCTATGGCGCCTTGGCCCGCGGCGTACCGGCGGGGGCGTCGCCATTCGCCTTGATGTCGGCGATATAGCGCTGCATCTCGGCGATCTCGTTTCGCTGCGCCTCGATGATGGCATCGGCCAGCGCGCGCACCCGCGGGTCCGATATGTCGGCACGTTCACTGGTCATGATGGCGATGGAATGATGCGGGATCATGGCGCGCATCCAGGCCAGATCCCCGACCGTCTGCTGGCTCCGCACCAGCCACAGCGACAGCGCGAAGGCCAGACCGGCCCCCAGGACGATGGCGATGTTCTTGCGCCGGTCGGAATACATGCCCAGCATGAAGGCCAGCATGATCACCGCCATCACCGCCCCCATATAGATCGCCATCCACATCCGGGTCTGTGAAAATTCGATGTGATCGATCGAATAGGTGTTCAGATACATCAGGCCGAACATCACCACCGTCGATGTGGCGATCATCGCGACAAAGCGTCCATATCCCATGGGGTCGTTCCTTCTTCCGTTCAGGTTCCGGTCAGATGTCGTCAGGCCCGTCTCAGTGGCCCAGCATGGTGATCTTGACCAGCATCCAGACGGCCATGGCGATCATCATCAGGTTCTCGGTCAGGGACACGAAACCCAGGGGCACGTTGCTGTCGCCCCCGACGCAGGCGCATTTCAGTTCGCGCTTGTCGACATAGACCGCCTTGAAGACCGACACGGCCCCGATCGTGCCGATGAACAGCGCCACGGGGATCGACAACCACATCAGCGCACCGGCCACCATCAGCACCCCGGCCAGCCCTTCGGCGAAGGGATAGACATAGCCGTAGCGCACCCATTTCTGCGCCAGCAGGTCATAGTTCAGGAACATCGTGGCGAAACTTTGCACATCCTTCAACTTTTGCAGGGCCAGCAAACACATCGCGAAGGCCACGAACCATTCCACGGCGGCGACCGTGACCAGCTGGCCAAGCGCGGCCCAGCTGGTGGCCAGCGCCATCGCGGCGGCCATCGCGAACAGGGCGATCACCGGGCGATAGGTGCTCCTGGACTTGTCGCGGACGGTCTTGCCGAAATGGCGGCGCAGGTCGTCATAGCCACCGATCCGCTGGCCGTCGATGAAGGTCTGGGGCGTGGTCTGCACGTCGTGTTGGGCCTTGAAGGCATCAACTTCGGCGCGGGACGTCAGGTGGCGATCGTCGATCCGATAGCCCTGGCGCCGCAGCAGATCGCGGGATTTCAGCCCAAAGGGGCACATGTGCTTGGTCATCACCATCCGGTACAGGGTGGCGGTCTTGGCGTTCGTGCTGGTCATGACGGGGTCCTTTCCTGGGCCGGGGCGGCGGCATCGTCACGCGTCTGCAGCCTGTGAAGGATGGGGCAATCGGGGCGGTCATTGCCCGCGCAGCCTTGCGCCAGATCCTCCAGCGTGTCGGCCATGTCCTGCAGGTGGGCGATCTTGTGGCGCAGATCCCGGACCCGCGCCTGCGCCAGCGCCTTGACGTCGGCGCTGCGCCTGTCCTTGTCGCGCCACAGGTCCAGCAGCGCCGAAATCTCGGCGATCGGAAAGCCAAGATCCCGCGCGCGGGCAATGAAACGCAGCATGTGGATGTCGGGGTCGGCATAGTCGCGATACCCCGACGCCGTCCGCGCGGCGGCAGGGATCAACCCGATCCGTTCGTAATAGCGGATCATCTTGGCCGATACGCCCGATCGGGCGGCGGCGTCTCCGATGTTCATGGCAAGGCTCCGTCGTGACATGACCTGCGATATGGGGCTTCCAACGATGGGAAGGTCAAGACGGGTGGCCGGATTATTTCGCAAAGCCCCGTTGGACAGGGGACAGCCACCGGTGGCTGCGAAAGGGCCGCGCGACCCCGGTCGCGCAGCCGCAGGGCAGGTCAATTGGCGTTTTCTGCCAGCCAGGCCGTCATCTCTTCGATCTCGTCCGTCTGCGCGGCGATGATCTTGCCGGCCAGGGCGATCATGTCGGGGTCGTCGCCATGGTCCATCAGGACCTGGGCCATGTCGATCGCCCCCTGGTGATGGGCGATCATCCCGCAGGCAAAGGCGACATCGGCATCCGGTTGCATCATGCCCTGCTGCATGGCGGGCATGGTGATGTTCATGCGGCGCATGTTGTCGCGGACATGTTCTGGCATGCCCGCCGCATCCGCATCCCTGGCGTCGGTGGCATGGACCGTGTGGTCCATGGGTGCCACGGAGTCGTGGCCGTCATGCATCCGGTCTTGCGCCGCGGGAACGGTGCAGACCTCGGGCATGCGGAATTCGCCGTCTTGCGCCAAGGCGGGCGGGGTCAGCCCAATCACGACAAGGGCGGTTGCGACAAGTATCTTGTAGAGTGTCATTGTGATCTCCGATCTGAATCATTGCGGGTCATTCGCATTCTGGGGTCCGGGTCGGCGTTGCCCACGGGCCTGCACCCCTGCGAACAGGGGATCGGGGCCAACACCGGCCAAGGCAGCGGTCATCAGCGGTTGGGGATCAGGCGCGCGGAGGTCGGTGCAACCCGTCCAAAACGGTCGTCTCCGGCAGCGTGAGGGTATCGACGGCCTCCAGCGGGCGGCCCATCAGCAGCGCTCGCGCCACATCGACTGACACGGCCAGCGCCGTCGCGGGGCACAGATGGGCCTGGCAATGCGCCCCCTGACCCGGCGGGGACAGGCCCGCGTCATGGGCATGACCCGCCCCGGTCCCGCCGTCACCCGCAGCGGGGTGCGCATGGTGATCGGCCTGCGCCAAGGACATCGCCATCTGGCATTCCAGATCCATGCCCGCGTTTCCGGCAGAGATGCCGAGACCCATCGCGATCAGCGTCACGACGATAAACGCGGCCAGTTGGCGAAACACGGGGGTCATGGATTTTTTCTATGATCCCGCGGGCATCGCATCAACGCATTTCTGAACCCCTGCGCAGGATCGTGACAGGCGGCGCGCGCGGTTCCGGTCGTCATGCCAGCAGAAGGACCGGAACGCCCGGTTGCAGCATGGCATAAACCTCCTCGATCTCGGGGTCGGTCAGCGCAATGCAGCCGGCGGTCCAGTCGCGATTGCGTGGCGCCTTGGCGTTGCCCTCGGGCCCGCGACCGTGGAACATGATGTCGCTGCCGGCGCTTTGACCGAACTGCGCGGCATAGGCGCGGTCCTGGTCGTTGGGATAAGAGATGCCGACAGACAGGTGATAGCGGCTGCGTGGATTGAAACGGTCGATATGGTACAGCCCCTCGGGGGTCTTGCCGTCGCCCTCGAACCGCTTGGCACCGACCGGTTGGTTGCCAAGACCGAAACCATAGGACCGCAGGACCGTCTGCCCGTTCAGCAATTGCATCCGGCGCTGACCCTTCCACACCACGACCCGCGTCACGGGGGGACCGTCATACCGGACGAAATTCGGGACAGGCGCGCGCCCTGCCCCCTGCGATCCGCAGGCCGCCAGGGCCGCCAGCATGGCAAGCGAGGCATGGCGGCGGGACAGATGTCTCATCGGGGCAGCTCCTTCCGGTCATCGGCCTGCAGCATAACACAAGCGTCGCCCCGGTTCGACGCCGCGTCAGTGTGATGCCAACGACGGATCACCGGCAAAGCGCAGCGTCACGGTGGCGCAGTCCGGGGTCATCACGTGGTCCAGCGTGATGCTTTGGGTTTCGGCGACCCGGGCGACGATCGCCAGCCCCAGCCCCGCCCCATGCGAGTCGGGCGATTTCTCGAAGGTCCCGTGACGGAAGACCGCGCCCGGCTGGACGGCGTTCGACACGCTGACCGTCGGCCCCGGCGCAAGGGTCACCCGCAGATCCCCGTTGCCGTGTTCGGCGGCATTGCGCAGCAGATTGGTCAGGATCAGCGCCAGCGCGTCGGGGTCCACCGCCACGGCGGCCGAGGTCATTTCGGCATCGTCAAAGCGCGCAGAGAGGCCGCTGTCGGCGATGACCATCCGCGGGACCCGCACCAGATCGCAGGTTGATTACTTCCTGCGCTGACGCCGAGGGCGGAAACCTGCAGCGCCTCCGGACCCGGTCATCCTTGGGCGATCCCATTACGTTTCAAGATGTGCTGGCGCTGAAAGGGGACCGGGCTTCCACAGCCTCGGTGTGGAACCGCCTGTCATCGGCCCAGGTCGCGCATGTCACCCCAAGCACATAGGCGAAGACCCCCGCGATATTGGGGCACTACGCCACCTCGGGGGTCAGCGACATGGCACGCTCAAAGCCCTGCTGCACAAGAACAGCCTCACCGCGACATAGGACATAGATCAGCCCCCACCCGCCCGGGATCGGTGCGATCACGGTATCCCCGGTTCCTTGGTCGCGGGCGGCGGGGATATGGGGCACCGGCTATCCTGATCATCCCCCATCCTGCGGCCCATCGCACAAAAAGCGGGGAACCGCCGGTCACGACATCGGGATGCTGCCGAATGCCCCGTCCGTCTGTTAGAAGGTCACATGGAACGACCCGGCACAGGAGATGACGGCCTTGCGCATTCATGAAAAGACACTGACCGCGGCGCTGGCCCTGGGGCTGTCGCTGACCGCATTGCCGGCCATGGCAAATCCCGGCAAGGGCAACGGACATGGCGGCCATCACGGGCATGCCGCCCAGCAGCATGGCGGCTGTCCTCCGGGTCTGGCCAAGAAGTCGCCGTCCTGCGTGCCGCCGGGCCAAGCGCGCAAGAACGACATCCGCTATGGCCGCGATGTCGGCGACCGGTTGCGCGTGGGCGATTACGTGCTGGTGCGCGATTACAGCCGCTATGACATCGAACGCCGCGACGACTGGCGCTATTACCGCGACGGCGACCGCCTGATCCGCGTAGATGCGCAGACGCAGCAGATCCTGACGATCATCAACCTGGCCCGCGTTCTGCTGAACTGACCGGGCCGGGCGGCGCATCCACGGATGCCGCCAGTTCCCCCGGAACCCCTGTCGCCTCGGTTCGTTGGCCCCACAGCATGGTGAACGGAACGTCCCGGCCGCGTGGTCGGGATGCGCTTTTCATGACCGGAAACCGTTCGGCCCCCTGCGGCCGGCTGAGAGGTGACAAGCGCGTGGAGAAGATGACGAAAGACAAGCTGGGCTGGGCCATTCCGTTGATGCGGTTGGGATATGCGGGCAAGGGGCTGGTCTATCTGGCCGTCGCGGGCATCTCGCTCTATTCGATCTGGCGGGGTGGGCAGGCCCAGGATACCTCATCCGCTTTGGGCTGGCTGGAAAACACCCTGTGGGGGGGCGTGACCCTGTTCGTCATCCTGTTGGGGATGTTCGCCTATGCCCTGTGGCGCGTCATCGACGCTGCCTTCGATCTGGAGGATTATGGCAGCAAGGCCAAGGGCATCGTGGCCCGGATCGGGATGCTGGTCACCGGCGCCATCCACATGGGTATCGGCGTTCTGGCCTTTTCGCTGCTGTTCGGCGGCAGCGATCAGGGTCAGGGGTCCAGCATTCCCCGTTATGTCGGGGCGGTGATGCAATGGCCCGGCGGGCGCTGGATCATCGGCATCGCGGCGCTGCTGATCATCGGCGCGGGCATCCATTACATGAAGCAGGGATGGACGAACGAATACCGCCAGCAACTTCAGGCCAATCAGTTCACCACCCGCTGGAACCCGATCCTGAAGGCAGGCCTGATCGCGCATGGAATCGTGGTGGGCGTCGTCGGCCTGCTGTTCCTGTTCGCCGCATGGCGGGCCAACCCCCAGCAGGCGGGCGGCACGGGCGAGGCCTTTTCCTGGCTGTCGGGCCAGGTCTATGGCCAGATCCTGGTGATCGGGATCTGCCTGGGATTGGTCGGCTTCGCGGTCTTCTGCTTTGTCAACGCGGCCTACCGCATCGTGCCGAAGGTGTCCGGGCCCGACATTCAAAGCCTGGCGTCCAAGCTGAACAGCTATTCCCGCTGACGGGTTCGGCGGACGGTCCCAAGGGGTCGTCCGTTCACTCAATCGCGCTGCGTCTGCGGGCGCAGGATGCGTCTTGCAAACCCCCGCGCCGTGCCTACCATCGCCGGCATGAAGGAACTTACCCTGCGCCAGGTCGAAGTGGTGCGCGCCGTGATGATCGCGGGCACGATCCAGGGCGCGGCCAACCTGCTGAACGTATCAGCCCCCGGCATCAGCCGGCTGATCAAGCATACCGAGGACGGGCTTGGCATTCGTCTGTTCGAACGGCGTGCCGGCGTCTTCGTCCCCGCGCAGGAAGCCCATTCCATCTTTGCCATGCTGGAACAGGTCCATCGCCGGATGGACAACCTGAACGCGGCGGTGGGTGCGTTGCAGAAGGGGCACGATTTCACGCTGTCCTTCGCCTCGGCGCCCTCGATCGCGCAGTTCATCGCAGCACGGGTGATCACCGGCCTGCGGCAGCGTTTTCCCGATCTGGACATCGACCTGGACATCCTGAAGATCGAGGAAACGCTGGACTATCTGCTGCTGGAGCAGGGCGAGGTCGTGATCATGTCCTCGCCCCTGGACAATCCGGCGGTCGAAAGCATCCCCATCTGCGAGGGGCGGATCGTGGCCATCATGCCCGAAGGGCATGAACTGGCGGAAAAATCCGCCGTGTCGATCCGCGACCTGATCCGCTATCCCTTCATCGGTGTGGACCCGGACGATCCCTATGGGCGCACGCTGGCACGACCCTTTCTGGACGCGGGGTTGAGCCCCCGCCATGCCATGCGGGGCCGTTTCGCGCAGACCATCGTCAGCCTGGTGCGCCACGGCCTGGGGGTGGCGGTGATCGACGAATTTTCGGTGGCCGAGGTCTATATGCCCGGTCTGGTGCGACGCCCTTTGGTGGAACCTGCCGTCATCACCGCCTGGTCGGTGCAGAAACGCGGGCGCCAGCTGTCCAGTTTTGCCGAACAGACGGTCCACCTCTTCCGCCGCGAATTGGCCAAGGCCCGGGCGCGAGAGACATGGGACCGCGCCCCGGATTAACATCATGTTACGGTAGCGTCCAAATCAGTATTTGCCGTTAAAGACGGTTTTGCGATATTGCCGTGACAAGCCCCCAAAGGACGGGGCCGATCCAAGGGAGGATTACATGCGGAACATCGTTTGCGGCGCGATCGTCGCGCTTGGCCTTGCGGCGGCACCCGCCTTGGCCGAATACCCCGAACGCGACATCCAGGGCATCATTCAATGGGGTGCGGGCGGGTCCACCGACACGGTCAGCCGGTCCGTCACCCCCCATGCCGAGGTCATCCTGGGCGCCAAGGTCATCTTGCAGAACGTCACGGGCGGCGTGGGCGCCATCGGCCTGAACCAGGCCGAACGTGCGGATGCCGACGGCTACACGCTGCTGTTCGGCGCGGAAAACCCGTTGCTGTACAAGGTGATGGGGCTGGGCCAGAAGGATTATTCGGATTTCGTCCCGATCAACATCATCGCCCGCGGCATCCCCATTCTGGTCGCCCGCCCCGACGCCCCCTTCGACACTTTCCCCGAAATGGTCGAATACATCACCGCGAACCCCGGAGAGATCCGTTTCGGGTCGACCGGTCCGGGCGGCCTGCCTTCGGTCGTGACCGCGATGATCAACGAAAAGACGCCGCTGGATGTCACGGCCGTCCCCTATGACGGCGACGGCCCGGCGCTGACCGCGCTGCAAGGCGGGGCCATCGACGTGATGCCCGCCGTGCTGGGCGCCGCGCTGGAACCGGTGCGCGCGGGCAACCTCAAGGCCATCGCGATCTTTGACACCGAAGGCGTCGAGCAGCTGCCCGACACCCCGGCCATCACCGACACCAATCCCGAATTCGCCGAGATCCTGCCTTGGGGCCCCTTCTTCGGCATCTTCGTCAAGGCGGGCACGCCCGACGACGTGGTGGCCAAGCTGACCGACGCCTATGGTCAGGCGACCCGGAACCCCGACTTCCTGTCGATGATGGATGGCCGCGGCTTCCATATGCTGTCGCTGACCGGAACCGAGGCGCAGAACTTCCTGGACACCTGGCAAAGCCAGACCGCCTGGATTCTGTGGGACAGTGAGATCGCCAAGAACTCTCCCGAAGATTTCGACATCCCGCGTCCCTGACGCCGACATGTCGCGCCGTCCCGGTGATGCCGGGGCGGCCCCCCATTGCGCCGATGTCGCCCGCGCCGCCCGGTGACCGCAAGGAAGGACCCCCCATGGACATGCCCCCGAAACGCCGCCCCGGAGAGCTGATCTTCAACGTGGCGATCCTGCTTGCCAGCCTGTTCCTGCTCTATTCCGCCTATGGGATCTCGGGGTTCGAGGCCCTGTCGGCTCCGGGCGTCGTCCCGATGGCCACGACGGCGATCATGGCCATCGCGGGGGTCTTCATCCTGCGCGACACGATGCGCAAGGACCGCGGTGATCAGAGCCTGCGTCGCGACATCCTGCCGGCGGTCGTGGTCGTGCCGATCGTGCTGATCCTGGGCTATGCGCTGCTGTTGCGGCCTTTGGGGTTCCTGCCCACCTCGGCGCTGTTCCTGTTCATTATGGTGCGGTTCCTGTCGCGGCGGTCTTGGGGCTTCTGCCTGGCCGTGGCCCTGGGCACGGTGATCGTCATCTGGGCCATCTTCCGGCTGATCTTCGCGGTGCTGATGCCGCAGGGGATCGTTCCCGAAGGGCGCATCGTCGCCTTCATCACGTCGCTGTTCTGAGGGCGCCATGGATATCCTGTCAAACCTGCTGATGCCGCTTGTGAACCTGGAACTCTTGTTCCTGATCGGTGCGGGCACCTTTGCCGGCATCTATGTCGGTGCCATTCCCGGCCTGTCGGTGACGATGGCCGTGTCGATCCTGATCTCGTTCACCTTCTCATGGGAGGTCTATCCGGCGCTGGCCTTGATGATCGGCATCTACATGGGGGGCGTTTATGGCGGGTCGCGGACGGCGATCCTGCTGAACATCCCCGGCGCGCCCTCGGCCATCGCCACGGCGCTGGACGGCTTTCCGCTGGCCCAGCAGGGCCGCGCCGGAGAGGCGATCGGCATCGTCACGGTCGTGTCCTTCATCGGCGGTTTCATCGGCATCTTCGCGCTTGGGGCCTTTGCGCCGCTGCTGTCGGATTTCGCCATCGGCTTTCAGCCGCGCGACTTCATGCTGCTGGCGGTCATGGGCATCCTGCTGGTCGGGTCGCTGTCGGGCGACAGCCTGGTCAAGGGCGTCTTCGCGGGGGCCTTCGGCATCGCCATCGGTGCGGTGGGCATGGACCCGCTGACCATCCAGGACCGCTTCGTCTTCGGCATCGACGAATTGCGCGGCGGGATTTCCTTCGTGGCGGTGATGATCGGCCTGTTCGGCGTGTCCGAGGCCCTGATCCAGATGCACAGCATCAACAGCCCCGCCGTGCGCCAGCGCGTGGCAGGAATCATCCCCAGCTGGGCCAAGGTGCGCAAGCACCTGCCGCTTGGGCTGCAGACATCGACCATCGGCACGATCGTGGGCGCCCTGCCCGGCACGGGCGGCGACATCGCGGCGCTGATGGCCTATGACCACGCCAAGCGCGTCACCCGCAACCCCGAGACCCCCTTCGGCAAGGGCGCGGTCGAAGGCCTGGTCGCCCCCGAAACCGCCAACAACGCGGCCGTCGGCGGCGCCTTCATCCCCATGATGACGCTTGGCATCCCCGGCGACGCGGTCACCGCCATCATGATCGGCGCGCTGTTCATCCACGGCCTGAACCCCGGCCCGATGCTGATGATCGAACAGCCGGACATGTTCTGGTTCATCGTGGGATCGCTGGCGCTGGCCAACTGCTTCATGCTGCTGTTCGGGCTGACCGGCATCCGGCTGTTCGTCAAGATCGTCGAACTGCCGCGCACCGTGCTGCTGCCCGTGATCATGGTCCTGTCCATCGTCGGCGCCTACGCCATCAACAACAGCCTGACCGATGTCTATTGGATGCTGGGCTTTGGCGTGCTGGGCTATTTCATGCGGCTTTATGGCTATCCGCTGGCGCCGATCATCCTGGGGGTGATCCTCTCGCGGCTGCTGGACGACAACTGGCGGCGCGCCATCATCAGCGAACGCGAGGATTTCGGCGCCATGATGATGGGCATCTTCACCAGCCCGCTGTCGCTGTGCCTGTTCCTGGCGGTCGTGATGATCCTGGTCACCAACACGCCCTGGTGGGTGCGCTGGCGCGCCCGCAAGGCCACCGGCCAAACCGTTGCAGAAAGACAAGACCATGACTGAGCCCCTTCGCCTCGGCCTGATCGGCGACAACATCGCGGCGTCGCAATCCCCGCGCCTGCACCGGCTGGCGGGCCGGCAGAACGGCTGCCCGGTGACCTATGACAGCCTGATCCCCGCGCTGGAGGGGCTGGATTTCGACGCGCTTTTCGCCCGCTGCGCCGTCTCGGGATATCGCGGCATCAACGTCACCTATCCCTACAAGGAACGGGTGACGGAAAAGCTGCGCATCGACGATCCGCTGGTCAGGGCCATGGGGGCGGTGAACACGGTGCTGTTCGATGCGGATGGTCCGCGCGGGTTCAACACCGACTATTCGGGCTTTGTCGCGGCCTATCGTTCGGTGCGGGGCACGGCGGCGCCGGGGCCGGTGCTGATGATCGGCGCGGGTGGCGTGGGGCGGGCCATCGCCTTTGGCCTGATCGCCTTGGGGGCCACGGAAATCCGTCTGGCCGATCGCGACCTGGCGCGCGCCGATGCCCTGGCCCGCAGCCTGCGCCAGGCACAGCCCGGCGTCACGGTCCTGACCGGCACGGACGCGGCCGCGATGGCGGATGGCGCGGATGGTCTGGTCAACGGCACGCCCATCGGCATGGTCGGTTACGACGGGACACCGCTGCCGGCGCCCCTGATGCAGGGTGCTGCCTGGGCCTTCGATGCGGTCTACACGCCCGTCCAGACGCAATTCCTGAGCGATGCGGCGGCGGCGGGCCTGCAGATCATTTCGGGGTACGAGCTGTTCGTCGGACAGGGCGTCGATGCCTGGGCGCTGTTCACCGGCCTGCCCTTGGACGAAGCCCGCCTACGCGCGGATCTGGCAGCGGGGCGCGACGCCGAATGAAGACCTCGATCGCCACCGTATCCCTGTCAGGCAGCCTGACCACCAAGCTGGCCGCCATCGCCGCCGCCGGTTTCGACGGGATCGAGATCTTCGAACAGGATTTCCTGGCCTCGGATTTCACTCCGGCCGAGGTGGGGCGCATGGTCCGCGACCACGGGCTGGAGATCACGCTGTTCCAGCCCTTCCGCGACTTCGAAGGCCTGCCCGAACCGCATCGCAGCCGTGCCTTCGCCCGCGCCGAACGCAAGTTCGAGCTGATGAACCAGCTGGGCACCGACCTGATGCTGGTCTGTTCGACCGTGCATCCGGCGGCCATCGGCGGCATCGACCGCATGGCGCAGGATTTCCGCGACCTTGGCGACATGGCCGCCCGCCACGGCGTCCGCGTGGGGTTCGAGGCGCTGTGCTGGGGCCGTTTCGTCAACGACCACCGCGATGCCTGGGAGGTGGTGCGCCGCGCCGATCACCCGAATGTCGGCCTGATCCTGGACAGTTTCCACACGCTGGCGCGCAAGATCGACCCGGCCTCGATCCGGGCGATTCCGGGCGACAGGATCTTTTTCGTCCAGCTGGCCGATGCGCCGGCGATCGACATGGACCTGCTGTACTGGTCGCGCCATTTCCGCAACATGCCCGGCGAGGGCGATCTGGACGTGGCAGGCTTCATGCGCGCGGTCACCGCGACCGGCTATTCCGGCCCGCTGAGCCTGGAGATCTTCAACGACCAGTTCCGCGCCGGGCTGCCCCGGCTGGTGGCGCAGGACGGGCATCGCAGCCTGATCGCGGTCATGGATGCGGTGCGGCGGTCATCGACCATGTCCGTTCCCGGCCTGCCCGATTTGGCCGCCCCCCAACCCGTCGAACGGGTCGAATTCATCGAATTCGCCACCAGCGAAGCCGATGCCCCCGCGCTGGAGGCCCTGCTGGCCAGTGCCGGTTTTGCGAAATCCGGCCAGCATGTGTCCAAGCAGGTCACCCTGTGGCGTCAGGGCGAGACGAACCTGCTGGTCAACACCGATCCGATGGGCTTTTCGCACAGCTCCTATGTGGCGCATGGCACCACCGTTTCCGAAATCGCGCTGCTGGTCGGGGATGCGCGCGCGGCTTTTTCCCGCGCCACAGCGTTGCTGGCGCAGCCCCATCGGCAGCACGCGCCCTTGGGCCAGCTGGCCATTCCCGCCATCCGCGGCGTCGGCGGCAGCGTGATCCGGCTGTT
Source organism: Paracoccus sp. SM22M-07 (assembly GCF_001887735.1). Lineage (NCBI taxonomy): Bacteria > Pseudomonadati > Pseudomonadota > Alphaproteobacteria > Rhodobacterales > Paracoccaceae > Paracoccus > Paracoccus sp. SM22M-07. The sequence continues at coordinate 60,361 of NZ_JPKW01000012.1, read as the reverse complement.
GGACGAGGGATCGGACCTGGCCGACATCTGGCAGGTCGATTTCCGCTCGGGCCCCGCGCCGCTCGGGGCGGGCATCACCGGGATCGACCATGTGGGCCAGACGATGGCCTACGACGAGATGCTCAGCTGGACGCTGTTCTATACCTCGATCTTCGACGGGCAGAAGGCGCCGATGGTGGATGTGGTGGACCCCGACGGGCTGGTCCGCAGCCAGGCGGTGCAGCTGGGCGGCCTGCGCGTGACGCTGAACGGCGCCGAGGCGCGCCACACCCTGGCGGGCCGCTTCATCGAGGACAGCTTCGGCGCCTCGGTCCAGCACGTGGCTTTCGCCAGCGACGACATCTTTGCCACGGCAGACCGCCTGGCGGAACTGGGATTTGCGCCCCTCCGGATCGGGGCCAATTACTATCAGGACATCCAGGCCCGTTTTGGCCTGGAAGACGATCTGGTCGCGCGGATGCAGCGCGCCAACATCATGTATGACGAGGATGCGGATGGCCGCTTCTTCCAGCTTTACAGCGAACCCCGCACCGACGGCTTCTTCTTTGAAATCGTCCAGCGTCAGGGCGGGTATGCGGGCTATGGCGCGCCGAACGCGCCCTTCCGCATCGCCGCCCAGAAACGCGCCGCGCGCCCGTCGGGCATGCCCAAACGCTGAGCCGGCGCGCCCTCAGTTGTCCTTGCAGAAGGCTTCATAGAGGGCCGCCATCAGCACCTCCAGATCGGGATCGCTGATCCGGTAATAGATCGTCTGGCTTTCGCGCCGCGTATCGACCATTCCGGCCTCGCGCAGCTTGGCCAGGTGCTGGCTCAGGGCCGATTGGCCCAGGCCCACCGCCTGCTGCAGCGTCCCCACCGACCGTTCCCCCTTGGCCAGTTCGCACAGGATCAGCAGCCGCTTGGCATTGGCGACCAGTGCCAGCCGCCCTGCGACGTGATCGGCCCGCTGTTGCAGGATCCGCGAGGCCTGATCGTCCAGTTCCATTATATTAGCCTTGACTGAATTAGTGTTGCTTAATATATACAGCATCGGGCGCCGCAGGACAAGTGGCGCCGCCATGATGGAGGACGGCCATGCAGATCGTGACACAGACCGCATTCACGCCTTGGGCATCCTTGGGCGGCGGCATCCTGATCGGCGTCAGCGCGGTGATGGTGATGGCCTTGTTCGGTCGCATCGCCGGGATCGCGGGCATTTCACAAGGTGCCCTGGGCGGCATCGTGCCGCTGCAGGGTGCCGCCCGTGACAGGGATTGGCGATGGGCCTTTCTGCTGGGACTGCTGGCGGCACCGCTGGCCATCCTGGCCTTCGGCGGCAGCGTGGTTCAGACCGTCCCGCAGAACCTGCCCGCCATGGGCATCGCGGGACTGCTGGTCGGCGTCGGCACCGCATTGGGGTCGGGCTGCACTTCGGGCCACGGGGTCTGCGGGCTGGCGCGGCTGTCGGGGCGGTCGCTGGCGGCGGTCGCCACCTTTATGGCGGCGGGTTTCGTCACCGTCTTCGTCATCCGCCACGTGATGGGGGGTCTCTGATGCGCATCCTGTGGGGCTTTCTCTCTGGTCTGGTCTTCGGGCTGGGGCTGGTGATCTCGGGCATGTCCGACCCGGCCAAGGTGCTGAACTTCCTGGACCTTGCGGGCAGCTGGGACCCCAGCCTGGCCTTCGTCATGGGCGGGGCCACCGTCACGACCTTTCTGGGTTACCGCCTGGCATGGCGGCGCCCGGCGCCCGTTCTGGACGCGTCCTTCGACATTCCCGCGAACCGCAGCATCGACCGGCCCCTGCTGACGGGATCGGCGCTGTTCGGGATCGGTTGGGGGATCGGCGGGTTCTGTCCCGGGCCCGCCTTCACCGCACTTCCCCTGTTGGCACCGGGCACCCTGGTCTTCGTGCCGGCCATGCTGGTCGGCCTGTGGATCGGCGACCGGATCAAGGCCCGCGGGATTACCGACCTGAAAGGAGCATCAGCATGAGCCGTTCGAAACTCAAGCAACCGGTCGTTCGTCATTCGCCGTCCCGCGGCGAAGGCAGCCCCGATGTCTGGGGCATCTATGAACCCGATACCGGGTCCATCCAGTATATCTGCGCCGATCCTTCAACCCGCAAGGCGGCGCTGATCGACGTGGTCTGGAACCTGGACCCGCGCAATTACCGATTTTCGACCACCAGCATGGATCAGGTGCTGGACCTTGTCGGCCAGCACGGCCTGAGCGTCGAATGGGTCCTGGACACCCATCCCCATGCCGATCACGTCATGGCCTCGGCCCATCTGCGCGATCGCACCGGGGCACCGACTGCCATCGGCGAAAAGGCCCCCGACATCGCCCGCATCTGGGCCGATCTCTATCACCTGCCCAATGCCTTCGATCCGCCGCGCGATTTCGACCGCCTGTTCGCCGATGGCGAGACCTTCCGCATCGGCGATCTGGAGGTGCGCGTCATGCTGTCGCCCGGTCACACGCTTGGGTCCATCACCTATGTCTGCGGGGATGCGGCCTTTACCCATGACACGCTGATGCAACCCGATGTCGGCACATCGCGCGCCGATTTCCCCGGCGGCACCACCGAAGAGCTGTGGGACTCGATCCAGGCGATCCTGGCCCTGCCCAGTGACACGCGGCTGTTCGTGGGCCATGATTACGGCAGCGACACCCGCGACGAACCCGAATGGGAGGCCACCGTGGCGCAGCACCGCGCCGAAAACCGCCATGTCAAGGACGGCACCGACCGCGACGACTGGATCAGGCGGCGCAACGAACGCGACGCCACACTGCCCCTGCCCGACCGGATCATGGCGGCACTGCAGATCAACCTGCGCGGCGGCCGCCTGCCCCCGTCCGAGACCGATGGCCACAGCTATCTGAAGATCCCCGTCAACCGCTTCTGAGGAGAGGGCGCATGGCACTGAAAGCCCGCGGCCTGCGCCGGTTCCTGCCGATTCTGGACTGGGGCCGCCGCTATGACCGGCAGGCCCTGGTGGGCGACGGGATGGCGGCGGTGATCGTGACGATCATGCTGATCCCGCAATCGCTGGCCTATGCCATGCTGGCGGGGCTGCCGCCGGTCGTCGGGCTTTATGCCTCGATCCTGCCGCTGCTGGTCTATGCGCTGTTCGGCAGCAGCCGCACCCTGTCGGTGGGGCCGGTGGCGGTGGTGTCGCTGATGACGGCAACTGCGGCCAGTGCCGTCGCAACGCCGGGCAGCCCCGAATACCTGGCGGCGGCGCTGGCGCTGGCGCTGCTGTCGGGGCTGATCCTGCTGGCCATGGGAATCTTTCGCCTTGGCTTTGTGGCGAACCTGCTGTCGCACCCGGTGATTTCAGGCTTCATCACCGCCTCCAGCTTGCTGATCGCGTCGGGCCAGTTGAAGCACATCCTGGGCATCAAGGCCGAGGGCCATACCCTGGTCCAGATCATCCCCTCGCTGCTGGGGAACCTTGGCCAGACGCACCTGCCGACGCTGATCATCGGGGCGACGGCGACCGCATTTCTTTTGTGGTCGCGGCGTTGGCTGAAACCGACCCTGCTGGCGTTGAATGTGCCGGAAGGCACGGCGGCACTGGTGTCGCGGACCGGGCCGGTGATGGTGGTGATCGCCTCGATCATCGCGGTGATGGTTCTGGATCTGGCCGCGCGAGGTGTGGCCGTGGTGGGCGACATTCCACGGGGCCTGCCGCCCCTGTCGCTGCCTGCGATGAACCTGTCGCTGTGGGCCACGCTCTTGCCCGCCGCCACGCTGATCGCGCTGATCGGCTTTGTCGAGTCGGTCTCGGTCGCGCAGACCTTGGCGGCCAAGCGGCGCCAATCGATCACCCCCGACCAGGAGCTGATCGGGCTGGGCATGGCAAACCTGGCCGCGGCCTTTACCGCAGGCTATCCGGTGACGGGCGGTTTCGCACGCTCGGTGGTCAATTTCGATGCGGGTGCCCAGACTCCGGCCGCGGGGGCGTTCACGGCCATCGGCATCGCACTGGCATCCGTTTTTCTGACGCCGCTTCTGTATCACCTGCCCATCGCGGTTCTGGCCGCCACCATCATCGTCGCGGTGCTGGGCCTGGCCGATTTCGGCGCGCTGCGCCGCACCTGGAAATACGCCCATGCCGATTTCGCGGCGCTGGCCGCGACCCTGCTGGTGACGCTTGGCGTGGGGGTCGAGGCCGGGATCATGGCGGGCGTCGCCGTCTCGGTGCTGCTGCACCTCTGGGCAGCCTCGCGCCCGCATGTCGCGGTGATCGGCCTGGTGCCGGGCACCCAGCATTTCCGCAATGTGAACCGCCACGATGTCCTTTGCACCCCTTCTGTCTTGGGCCTGCGCATTGACGAGAGCCTGTTCTTCGCCAATGCCCGCGCCATCGAAACCGTCATCCAGCAACAGGTTGCCGACCGGCCCGACCTGCGCCACGTCGTGCTGAACTGCGCTGCCATCAACAGCATCGATGCCAGCGCGCTCGAAAGCCTGGAGCTGATGATGCACCGGCTGCATGATGCGGGCATTCAGTTGCACCTGTCCGAGGTCAAGGGCCCGGTCATGGACCGCCTGAAGCGCAGCGACTTCATGCATCACCTGACAGGCGGGGTGTTCTTGTCGCATTATCAGGCGCTTATGCACCTTGTCCCCGAACTTGGACGAATATCGTACGCGTCATGACGGGGTCAGGCGTCATTTCGGGCGGCCTCAAGGCCTTGGTTTCGACGTTGACCGTTTGGCGGAACCTGGCCACCATTCCCATCAGCGCCATCTGAATGCAAAGCCCGGGCCATTGCGGCGATACCGGTTCGCCGCTCGCACAATCCCATTGCCGGTTTTCAGCATCAATACGCCCGTATCAGGCGGCCCCTTCCAAGTCTGGAAAATATCGGCGCCCCTAAGGTTTCGAATCCATACCGACACGAGAGCGACCTCTCGGCGGATGAAGCCCGTAACGCCTTTAGGCAGGCTGAGAGAGAGAGTGGGCGTTGCCGTACTCTGTTTCGGATTGTCCTGCATCTGGAAGCGGACAAAAAACATTTGTGTCGAACTTGGTCATCCATGACGCATTCATCGGCGGGTAGTCTCCCGCCAGTTGTCTGTTTCATATCTGAACGCAACGTCTGCGCGGTGAGATGCCGCATGAGCTGCCCCCCATTGGTCCCTCGTTCATAACGAGAATCTGCCGGTTTGATGCTCTGCCCCCTGTGAACTGGGCCGTTTGAAACTGGAGTTTTCGGTTAACCTTCCCTGACTGGGAGAGGAGCCGAGAACGATGGAGGCATCGAAGCTCATGGAGGCGCGAGACCGGCGTTCATCCTGAAGCAAGGCGAGGAAGGCACGCCGGTGGCCGAGATCTGCCTCAAGGCGGGGATCAGCCAAGCGACCTATTTCGACTGGAGTAAGGAGGATCGGTGAACAGTCCAGTGGACTGTTCAGCCGACGCACGCGGTATGGCGTCCTGCTGCCAGACGAGATGCGCCGGCTGAAGGCGCTTGCGGACGAGAACGGTCGCCTGAAAAAGATCGTCGCCAACCTGACGTTGGATCGGGAAAGGGTGAACGTGTGAACGCCACCGGTCCGAGTGAGCACGCGAACGGACGTCATCCGGTGAAAGCGCGTTCGCCAGCCGGTTTGAACCGGTGGCACCTGCTGGCTCACCCTGGTCGAATGCGCGAGTTGGTTCGCGGGATGTGCATCGATTGGGGCGCGTCGATACGCAGGGGTCGTCATGGGTGCGCCATCGGTCCGAGCAGCCATGACGACGGGGCCCTGCAATTCGACACCTCTACGTTCCACGACAAGTCCCGGCGCACGGACCAGGCAGCCGTCGAGAGACGGATCAGGGAGATCTGCGAAACGCGTGTGCGCTACGGATATCGGCGTGTCCACGTCTTGCTGCGTCTGCAGCTCAGGAACAAGCATCCGAAACGGCGGGTGAAAGCCAAGCTGCGAGACGATCGCCAGGAGGCTGTCGGGCCGAACGATGTCTGGGCCATGGATTTTGTTCATGACCAGTTGGCCTTGGGTAACAAACTGCGGATCCTGACGATCGTCGACACGCATTCCCGCTTTTGTCCAGCAGCTGAGCCGCGCTTCGCTTACCGCGGTGAGGATGTGCTCGGGACACTGGAACGGGTCTGAGCCCAAGTCGGCTATCCCAAGACGATCCGGGTCGACAATGGCAGCGAGTTCATCTCGGGCGACCTCGATCTGTGGGCCTACGCCAACCACATCACCCTGGACTACTCACGCCCGGGCAAGCCAACAGACAACGGTTTCATCTTGCGTCGGGAAAACAGTCCCCCAGACTGTTTTCTGATCCTCCTCACGTTCAACATCAAGCTCAGGTCGGAATGCCTGAAGGCGCGTCGCCATTGCTGCTCGGACCAGTGGCGCACCAATGGCAACTTCATGAGCCTTGCGGACGCACAGGAAAAACTGAAGACTTGGCGTAGGCACTACAACGAGGACCGACCTTATAGTGCGATCGGATATAACGTCCCGATCGCCCTGCATTACCCCGGCGACGCAGCCAGCCCGTCTCCATGACCGAGCCGGAAAACTCCAGCATCCGGCGGTCCAAGGTTGGGGAGCAGAGCATCAAACCGGCAGACTCTCGTTATGAACGAGGGACCAATGGGGGGCAGGTCAGTTCACAGAAGCGTTGCAGGTCAAGGGGATACGTGCCTGCATCCTAGGCCAAAATAAACGAAAGACTCGGGTCGAATACGACAAACGGCGCAACCGCATCGAGATCATCTTCGGCAAGATCAAGGACTGGAACCGAATCGCCACACGCCACGACAGATGCTCGAAGGTCTGTCTGTCAGCCATCGCCTTGGCTGCCGCTGTCACCTTCTGGTTATGAAGAGCAATGAGGCTGGCCCTCGACATCGGAGCTGTACCCAAGTGTTCGGTCAAAGCGGGGCCAGTTCAAGCAGGGTCCGTGCCAAACCGGTCTCCATCGAGGAGACCAGGCTCAATCAACATCGGACCGCCCTGTGGATCTTTTGCATTAATTCAACAACGAACGCTGATTTCGATCTTCATCATACCATCTTTCGGACGGGAGAAATCTTCATGCCCTGTTTTGGTGCCAAAGTTGTTTAAGGATCATCCGTGATCTGAGAAGGCAAGTTCCTGCTGAGGATGCAAACCGCTCTTTCGCCCGACCGAAGATCGTGAAAAAGGACATGGAACAAGAGCGGTGCACCCTCTGGTCGCAATCCGCCCACCAAACAGGAGCAGAGTTCGCCGTGTCAGGTCGATACCCACGGTCCGCGCATAATCCGATGCCGGCCAGCGTCGCCGCTTTCCAGGTGCGCGGCCGCTTTTTGACGGCATTGGTCCTGCGCATCGACTGCGAAAGCGTGGGCGAACAGTTCTATGGGCAGATCGACGAACAGCTGCTGAAAACGCCTCAATTCTTCATGGGTGCGCCCATGGTGCTGGATCTGGGAAATTCCGAAGGCTTTCGCGATGCAGACGCCATTCGTGATCTGGTGGACAGTTTGCGCCGACGCGAACTGCGTGTCTTCGGTGTCCAAAACGTAAACGGACTTGACGCGGCGACGCTGCAGACACTGGGTCTGATCAACGTGACGACGGGGCGCGATGCGCCATTGCCGCGCGACACAGGCCCCGTGACTGCAGCTGCCGCTCCGCGAAAAACAGAAAACAAGGTGATCAGGTCCACGGTTCGTTCGGGCCAGATGATCGTGGCGGAACATGGTGACCTGACGGTGATCGGCTCGGTCGCTTCCGGGGCGGAACTGATCGCGGCAGGAAACATCCATGTCTACGGTCCCCTGCGCGGTCGCGCCATGGCGGGCTGCCATGGCGATGAAACCGCGCATATTTTCTGCCAGAGCCTGAATGCCGAACTGGTCGCGATTGCCGGGCTCTACCAGACAAGCGAGACGCTTGACGCTGCCCTAGGCCAAGGCTGCACGCATATTTATCTCGAGGATGAAAAACTTCGCATGGAGGTGATCGCATGACGACAGAACCGAAGAGCAACCCGCCACTTGGTCGGGTGATCGTGATTACCTCGGGGAAGGGTGGCGTTGGAAAGACGACCTCCTCCGCGGCGATTTCGGCAGGGCTTGCCAAGCAGGGCTTCAAGACGGTCGTGATCGATTTCGACGTGGGGCTTCGCAACTTGGATATGACCATGGGCTGCGAGCGCCGCGTGGTTTTCGACTTCATCAACGTCATTCAGGGTGATGCGAAGCTCAAGCAGGCGCTGATCAAGGACAAGCGCCTGGATACCCTGTTCATCCTTCCGACCTCGCAGACCCGTGACAAGGATGCGCTGACCAAGGAGGGCGTCGAAAAGGTGCTGACCGAGCTGCGGTCCGATTTCGACTATATCATCTGCGACAGCCCCGCCGGCATCGAACATGGCGCGCAGATGGCCATGCATTTCGCCGATGAGGCCGTGGTCGTCACCAACCCCGAAGTGTCCTCGGTGCGCGACAGCGACCGCGTGCTGGGCTTGCTGAGCAGCCAGACCAAACGGGCCGAAACCGAAGGCTCCGATCCCATCAAGGCGCAGGTTCTGATCACGCGCTATGACGAGACGCGCGTCGACAACGGCGAGATGATGACGATCGAGGACGTTCTGGAAATTCTGGCAGTGCCGCTGCTGGGCGTTGTTCCGGAAAGCAAGGCGATCCTGAAGGCCTCGAATGTCGGCACGCCGGTCGTGCTGGACGGTCCGTCGGCTGCGGCCCAAGCCTATGAGGATGCGGTGTTGCGCCTGACCGGAAAACAGGTAGAGATGCGCATTCAGGGAGAGCGTCGCGCCGGTCTGTTCAAGCGACTGTTTGGACGTGCATCATGAGCCTGTTCAGTTTCGCCCGCAAAAAGCAGCAGCCCAAAAGCGCGCAGACGGCCAAAGACCGTCTGCAGATTCTGTTGGCGCATGAACGCAGCAGCAGCGGCATGGCCGAGGTCGATTACCTTCCGATGCTGCAGCGCGACATCGTCGCAGCGATCAGGAAATACGTGCCGATCGGAGAGACGGATGTCGACGTCCGCATGGAGCGTGGTGATCAGATGTCCAGCTTGGAAATCAATATCGAGCTGCCCAAGATCGCCAAATCGAAGGATGGTTGAAGCGCTACGCAAGCTGCGATGGCAGTTTGTTCCGGCTGTGCCTCAGCACATTGGGTCGCCTTTTGATCCAAGAGTTGCGTCTTGGGCCGTGTTGACAAGAAGGATCCACATCAGGCTCTGGGTGTTTGATCCCACAGTTTGATGGTGTGATCCTTTCTCAAGCTTGGAAGGAAGCGTTATGGGACAAGTTCGCCAAAGGAGCGCCACGACCACGCACGCTGTCAGAGGAGCAATACAGCGATCGCAAGCTTCGCCCGCGCCGCTGAGCGAATAGCTGGAAATTAACCCCAAGACAGTCGCGAAGGGGCAGCCGGTCGACGACCGCAAAACCGGGCCGAACGAGCCGCGCTTAACCATTCTGACCGAGGCCGAGGAAGCTGTGATTGCTGCGTTCCGACGTCACTCGTTGCTGCCGATGAATGCTTGTCGCCTATGCTTTTCAACCCTCAATCCTGCACCTGACTCGGTCGGCGCCGCATCGGTGTTTGCAATGATATGGCATCTCGCGCCTGCCGGACATCAACGGGAACAGCCATCGCGGCGGCAGTTCAAGCGCTACCCGATCAGGTTCTTCCACATCGCTATCGCCGAGGTTCAGACGGCCGCAGGCAAGTTCTATCTCTTCGCCGGCATTGATCTGACCAGAAAGTACGCAGCTACGCAGTTGGTCGACAAAACAGGCCTCAAGACAGCTTGGGAGTTCCTGGAACAATTACATTTTGTCGCCCCCTATAAGCCGCACCACATGCCCGACCGCCGTCAGTTTCCGCGCCCAATCATGAGCGCCCGCGCAGGCTTCGATGACGACGAGACAGGGCTCCAGTCTCGAGGAGAACGCCAACATCTGCGATCTCCGCCGGCACAGAATCGAACCTTCCGTGTACCCTCCGTCAACCTGGAAGACGTTCTTGGGCAGATCGAGTCCGATGGTGATCGGCTTGTCCATGGATGGTTCCCCTCAGGTGCGTCCTTCTCAGACCCACCTTGGCACAACGCGATGCCGTTGGCGGGCCATCTACACCAGCAATGACAGGCCGACCCTAATCATTAGTCCTGACAGCGTGCGTGGTCCTGGCGCTTCCGCGACGATTCTGCCCCATAATGCTTCTTTCCATTCCTTGGAGAGGATCGCACCATCAAACCGTTGGATGAAACACCTAGGGGTCGCTCTCCGGGTTTTGGTCTTCCGGCGGCGCGACGCTGTTCTTCAGGTCGGGCTCGATCGTGCGATTCCGTCCCATCCAATGTGCCACCGCCAGGCAGCCAAACGCCCAGGCCGCGCCTGCGGTCCACCCTGCAAGCACATCCGTTGGCCAGTGAACCCCCAGATAGACCCGGCTGACCCCGACGCCGAACACGATCAGCGTGGCTGCAATGATGAAGAATGTCCTGATCCTGGGGCTGGTCTGGGTTCGGGCCAGCAGCACGGCGAGGGTGAAATAGGTAATGGCCGCCATCATCGAATGGCCGCTTGGGAAGCTGGCCGAATAGACGATGGAACCATGCGGGACCAGTTCGGGGCGCGGACGATCGAAGACATTCTTGAAAGCCGTGCTGGCGACCAGACCCCCGCCTATGGCGACGCCAAGGAACAGCGCCGTGCGGTAGAGCCCCCTCAGCCACATGAAGCAACCGGCAAAAACGGTCAGCAGCACCAGGACCCCGACCCCGCCAAGCGCCGTAAAGTCCCGCCCCATCTCCTCGAGCCATTTCGGTCCAAGCGGATCCGAGACATCAGCGGGGTTGCGCATCATCAGCATGACGGCGGTATCAAAGGCCTCGGTCGATCCCCGCGTCACCTCCTTGGCCAACTCGACAAAACCCCAGGCCGCCATCGACGCCAGAAAGACGGCCAGAAGAATGAGGGACTCGATTGCCGATCGCAGCAATCGGAAGGCGCGGCGGGTGGTCGTCAGAAGAAGCGCGGATTGTTTCATTGAGCCTGCGTACCTGCGGCGCATCCTTCCGGCAAGCGCCAAGAGCCACCGGTTTCCGAGCCTGCATCGTCCGGTGTTCCTGCAGGCTGGCGAACTGTAGTTGGAGGGCGGGATGGATCGAACCATCCGGAATACGTCGGTCCATCAAGTGATGGGGTCAAACATCTAAGCTTTGCCGAGAAAGACGAACCATCGTGCCGGTTGCAAAACACGGTCGCGGTGGTCAGCGGAGCACCAGTCACACTGCGGGGGCCCATTCCGGCAAGGCTCGCTTCCATTGATCGATCATCGTCGGATGCACCCCGAACCGGCCGGCCAGCTCGGCCGCCGTCTCCTCCCCCTTCAGGGCTTCCAGCGCGACCTTGGCCTGGAACTCAGGCGCCTGCTGCCGGCGTTTCGACATCTCTGATCTCCTTCTCCTCGAAGATCAGCTGACCGCAAATTCGTAGCTTATGTCAGTGGCCGAATTTAAGAGCGGCGCTCAGCCGATACCGGTCGCTTCGACGATGGGAGCAGGCGCGCCGGTCTGGTTCGAGAATTTCTCGGCCACGGCTTGGGTATAGGGGAACACGGTCGAGGATCCGACGATGTGGATATGATCGCGCGACTGAGCGAACGCACCGCCGGCCGAGAGGGCAATTACGGACAGGGCGATGGCGGAAAAGCCGAGGGTCTTCATAGGTCGTCTCTTGATGAGTTGACCGATGCAGGGACCGGATGCAAATAATGTGTAACGGCCATACCCATTTTTTACGTAACATTTGTGACGATCGCCTCGGGGTGCCGGTATATCGCACGAATGCCCCGCTTTTCCTGCCCGATGCATCGCGAAACAAGGCCGCGACTCATTTATGCAAACAGGAACGCCCCGGTCGTCAGGACGCTGCGACCCGACAAAACCTGGCGATGCATGACAGGGCGCGGAACGGAAAAATGCCGAACCGCCAACGCCTCGTGCGCATCACCGGCATAACGATGCCCGGCGATCCCAAGGGACGCCGGGCCGGATCTTTCATCTTGGTTTCGGGCTGGGTGACCCGTGGACAAGGGGGCTGTCGATCACCCTGCCTTCCGGTCCACCCCCATCACGACCGGTCTTGCGGGGCGTCCGGATCTATCAGCTGTCCAGTTCCAGCAATTCGCGCCCCTTGCCGATATGTCGCTGCACCAGCCTGCGCCCTTCACGGCCCGACAGCAGACGTTTGGCGCCGATGGGACGCATGTCGGGATCGCGGTCCCGAAGATCGGGGAACAGCGCGAAGATCTCGCGCCGGGCCGCCGAATTCAGCGATTTGAGCGCCTCGTCCCCGGTATAGAAACTCTCGGTTTCCGCCCCGTTCGACATGATCACCTCATGGGCATCGAACATGATGTGGAAATAATCCACCTCTTGCACGTCCCTTGCGTAATCGACCCCATCGACCTGCAACAGCTGCTTGGCCGCCACCAGGACCTCGGCGGCTCCGAACATGTTGATCGCGATCTTGGACCGGACCAGGATGCGATGCTGCGGCGAAACCAGCAGATCGCGTTCCGGCCTGCCCTGCCCCAAGGCGCCCGCGGCAATGCGGATGGGGCGCAGATTGGGAAGGATATCCAGACCGTGGGCCGACAGGTGGCGCGACCCCAGCCACCGGATCGGGCGCGGGCCGTGGTCCTGGGTCAACACAAGATCGCCGATCTTCAAATCTTCGACCCGCACCGCGCCGCGCGTCGTGTCGATCAAGGTGCCCCTGGTGAAGCAGGGCAGGAAATCGTCGACGACGATCGATCCGGTCCCGTCCGCGTCGACACCCACGACCACCGTGTCCAGCGCGGTCTGCGCAAGGGTTGCGATGGGGGCGGTCAGGACGTTGCCGCTCAGCGCCCCCAGATCAAGGTCCAGAACCGTGTCGGGCAGTCCCGGCAAGGCACCCGGAACCGTCACGGTCAGGCCCAAGCGCGGCGATGCTGCGCCATCTTCCCGGATCGGATCATCGGTGACGATATAGAATGTGCCGTCCTCGGCCTGAAACAGCGATCCGTTGATCGGGTTCACCTCGACTTCGATGCCCAGCAGCGTGACGCCAGCCGTGCTGAACTGGGCGTCGCCCAGATAGGTCCCCTCCAGCGAGGCTTGGCTGGGATCGTTGGCGCCATCCGTGTCATCCGTGTCCAACAGGCTGATCGGCTCGCCGGTATTGACGGTGACGCCCGCACCCTGGTCGCCGGGCACGTCGTATTCATCGAATTCATTGCTGTCGCTGAACTGGTTCAGCGCATAGACACCACCGGTGTCGATGACAACATTGCCACCCACATCAAGGGTGATGAATCCGTCCGGAAGTTCGGTGTAAAACGGCATGTCTGTGACCCTTACATCTGTACTTGTGACATCGTGATGCAAAGCGTCCCGGCATGCTGGCTCGCGTCGTGGATTTCCCATGGTGAATGGGCACGATTTCAGACGTTAAACATCGACGAATCTGGCGTGTCATTGGAGTATGAAGGGAGCCAATTTTAAGACAAGTTAATTTATTATTGTTTTGTAAAGACCAATTTATAAAGCACTGTTAGTCATGGATATTTATTGTGTAAATATTCTGCAACACAGCAAGCCCAGCCATTTAATGCGCTTAATGTGCAGTGTAATCATCCGCGGCACTGGTCAGGAAAACCACACCCCCACGGCAGTATTCGCTTATATGTGCATTCAATATTGATCGGTAATTGATTCGATATTTTATCGGGACGGATCGCAATATTGAAGCAGGCCTCGGAATTGCCGCGAGCATTTTCAAGACCACGGGCTTCAAACCCGCAGATCCCGACCGAAATACCGCGGAAGATTTCGATGGGGGGGTGCCCCCATTGTCCATCGGCGATCGGACGTGCCACGGACGACCGGCTCATCCTGCATTTGACGGCGGCCGTCGTCTGTATGATCGTCACCGGCGACCCCAAGGCGCAGTCTGCGCCGGGACAACCAAACCCATCCCGAAAGGAACAGGCATGATGCGACATGGCGGACAGATCCTGATCGACCAGCTGACATTGCAGGGCGTCCAGCGCGTCTTTTCCGTCCCCGGCGAAAGCTTCTTGGCGGCGTTGGACGCCATGCACGGCGCCGCGATCGACAATATCGTCTGTCGCCACGAGGGTGGGGCCGCCATGATGGCCGAAGCCCATGGCAAGCTGACGGGACGTCCCGGCATCTGTTTCGTGACGCGGGGACCGGGTGCGACGAATGCCTCCGCGGGCGTGCATGTGGCGCGTCAGGATTCGACGCCCATGATCCTGTTCGTGGGCCAGATCGACCGGGGCCATCGCGACCGCGAAGCGTTCCAAGAGGTCGATTACCGCGCCATGTTCGGCCCTCTGGCCAAATGGGTGGCCGAGATCGACCGGATCGAACGCCTGCCGGAATATGTGTCGCGCGCGTTCCATGTCGCCATGTCGGGTCGCCCCGGCCCGGTGGTTCTGGCCCTGCCCGAAGACATGCTGTCCGCCCGCGCCGAGGTGCCCGACATCCCGGCGATGTCCACGCCCGCCGCATCCGTAAGCCCGGCGCAGGTCGCTGCGGTGACCGATGCCTTGTCGGGCGCGAAACGACCGCTGCTGATGGTGGGGGGCACCCTGTGGGACCGGCAGGCCAGCGACGACCTGGCACGCTTTGCCGAAAACTGGAACCTGCCGGTGGCCGTGCCCTTCCGGCGGCAATGCCATCTGGACAATCGCCATCCCCATTATGTCGGCGATCTGGGGATCGGCATGAACCCTAGGCTGGGCGAGCGACTTGGTCAGACGGATTGTCTGGTGATGATCGGCGGCAGGCTGGGCGACAGCATGACCCGCGGGTACGAGCTGCTGGACCCCGCCGCCCCCGGCCCCCGCATCGTCCATGTCTATCCCGACGCATCCGAGCTGGGCCGTGTCTATCGTCCCGACACCGGCATCGTCGCCCCTGCGGGCCAGATGCTGGCGGCGCTGGCCGAAACCACCCCTGCCGCCACCCCATGGGGGGACTGGACCGCGGCGGCCCGCGCGGATTGCGAGGCCTGGATCGCACCGCGCGACACCCCCGGCCGCGTGCGGATGGAGCAAGTGGTCCGATGGCTGTCCGACACCCTGCCCGACGACGCCATCGTGACAAACGGAGCCGGCAACTATGCGGCCTTCCTGCACCGGTATTTCGTCTACAAGGGACCTTTCACGCAGCTGGCGCCCACTTCGGGCAGCATGGGATACGGCTTTCCGGCCGCGGTTTCGGCGGCCATCGCGCATCCAGGTCGCACGGTCGTCTGCCTTGCGGGTGACGGCTGCTTCCAGATGACCCTGAACGAGATGTCGACAGCCCTGCAGCATGGCGCCGCCCCCATCGTGATCGTCGCCAATAACGGCCAGTACGGCACGATCCGCATGCATCAGGAACGCCGCTATCCGGGTCGGGTGTCGGGCACGGCGCTGGCCAATCCCGACTTTGCCGCGCTGGCGCGCGCCTATGGTGGATGGGGCGAGACGGTCGAAGACACCGCCGACTTTCCAGCCGCCTTCGATCGGGCCCGCGACTCGGGCAAGTTGGCGGTCATCGAACTGCGCCTTGACCCCGAGGCCCTGTCGGCCGGTGCCACCCTGTCGCAGATCCGAGCCGAAAACAAAGCGCTGCAGGATCGCCCCTGAGGGATGCCCTGCCGTCGCGCCGATCCCCGTTCAGGTCGAACGGGGATCAGGCAGGCTCGGCGCCCGAAGAAGGGGCGGCATCGGCCCCGAACCGGTTGCCAAGTAAAAATGTCAAGATTACACGGCTTCACAAGGTCAGGAGAGATTGACTAACCTGACAGAACTAGTCAGTTATACGGCAATCCGTTAACGCGCAGGTTGCCATGACCCATTCCTTCCGCCCGCTTCGTCTTGCCGGTGCCAGCCTTCTGGCCCTGTCCACCGCCCCTGCCCTGGCCCAGGACGCCCAGGATCCCGTCCTTCTGGAACCGATCGTGCTGACCGCGACATCGGATGCCGGCGTTCAGGCCGACGGCTATGTCGGCAGCTATGCGCAGGTGGCGACCAAGTCGAACACCTCCGTGGCCGAAACCCAGCAGTCGATCTCGGTCGTCACCAGCCAGCAGATCGAGGATCAGGGCGCCGAGACCCTGGGCCAGGCGCTGAACTATACCGCCGGTGTGGTCGGCCAGCCTTTCGGCAGCGATCCCCGGTTCGACAGCCCCACGGTGCGCGGCTTCGAGGCGCGCGGATCGCAATATGTGAACGGCCTGCGCCAGTTGCGCGATTTCGGCGCCCCCGCCTTCGAGGTCTATGGCCTGCAGCAGGTCGAGGTGCTGAAAGGCCCCAACTCGTCGCTCTATGGGGCGGGATCGCCGGCCGGCATCATCAACCAGGTGCAAAAACGCGCCCAGGACAGCGAATTCTCGGAAATCGGCCTTGGCTATGACAGCAATGACAGCGCCCAGACCTTCGTCGACGTGAACCGCGTGGCCAGTCCCAACCTGTCCTGGCGCCTGACCGGCATCCTGCGCGACAGCCAGACCCAGATCAGCGAATTGACCAACCAGCGCGGCTATCTGGGTGCGGCGCTGCGCTATACGCCCGACGACGCCACGACGGTGGACGTGATCGCGTCCTATACCAAGGACGCGCCCATCTCGCCCCCCGGCGTGCCCTTCGCGCTGACACAGACGGGCGATGGCAAGGCCCTGCGCGACGCCTATTTCGGGGAGCCCGGCTTTGACGACAGCGACCGTGACATGGCCAATCTGGGCGTCGAGATCAGCCACCAGCTGGACAATGGCTGGACCCTGTCCCAGGGCTTCCGGGTCGAGCGCTTCGACTGGACCTATACCGGCCACAGCGTTCGTGGGCTGTCCCAAGACGGTCTGTCGGTATTGCGGTCGGCGAATTTCCAGGATGAATCCACCACGGGGCTGAACCTGGATACCCGCCTGTCGAACAGGCTGGACACCGGGACCGCCACCCACGATCTGCTGGTGGGCATGGACATCCGCCAGTATGACGCCGACACGACGTCGACATTCTTCTATGCCCCGTCCATCGACGCAGCGAACCCGGTCTTTGGGGGCCAGCCCTTCGCCAGAACCTATTACGAGAGCGTCAGCAGCATCAAACAGACCCAGATCGGCGTCTATGCCCAGGACGAGATCTCGATGGGCAATTGGCGCGGCAGTCTGGCCTTGCGCCATGACTGGACCAAGCAGGAAGGGTCCAAGCTGGTCACCAGCGACCCTTGGCAAAGCGCAAACCCCACCTTTTCGCAAACCGCCAGCACCATCGACCAGTCCGACAGCGCCACGACCGGGCGTGCCGGCTTGGGCTATCTGATGGCCAATGGCGCGATGCCCTATGTCAGTTATTCGACCTCGTTCGATCCCAGCATCGGCATCGACGACACCACGGGCCGGACGCTGAAGCCCACCGAGGGCAAGCAATGGGAAGTCGGGGTCAAGTATCAGCCCACCAGCTTTGACGGGCTGTTCAGCGCCGCCGTCTATGACCTGACGCAGGAAAATCTGGTCCGCAACCTGGGTCAGGGCCAGCGGCGGCAGATCGGCGAAGTGCGCTCCAAGGGGCTGGAGCTGGAGGCAACCGCGGCGATCGGCCTGAACTGGGACCTGCGCGCCAGCTATGCCTTCAACGAAACCGAACAGAAGGGCGGCACCGATGACGGGCTGGAAATGCCAAACGCCCCGCGCCATCTGACCAGCATCTGGCTGGACCGGGAATTCGGCAACGGCCTGCGCGCCGGCGGCGGCATCCGCCATATCGGCGAACGCAAGGGCGATGCCGAGAACCTGTTCGACCTGGACAGCGTGACGCTGGTCGATCTGGCCGCGACCTATACCCGCGGCAATGTCGAGGCCAGCGTCAACCTGAACAACCTGACCGACGAGGTCTATCTGGCCAATTGCGGCGCCTTCGGCTGCTATTACGGCGAGGGGCGCAGCGTCAGCGCCAAGGTCGCCTACACGTGGTAGGATCCGGGGCCATATCGCCCCGGCCCGACCGCCGCGCCTTCCTGACCGCCGCCGGCGTCCTGCTGGCGGCGGGCCTGCCCTTGCGCGCCCACGCCGCCCAGCCCCGCCTGGCGGCCATTGACTGGGCCATGATGGAAACCGCCATCGCCCTGGGTCGCATGCCCGTCGCCGCCACCGAGCTGATCCGATATCGCGCCGATATCGGCCAGCCCGTGATCCCCGACGCGGTCACCGATCTGGGCCTGCGCGGGGCGCCGAATTTCGAACTGCTGCAGCTGGTGCGGCCTTCGCTGATCCTCAGCTCTCCCTATTACACACGGTTCGAACCACGCCTGGCCGAGGTCGCGCCGGTCCTGTCGCTGCCCTTCTTCCTGCCGAACGAGGCGCCCTTGCCCAAGGCCGCCGCTGCGCTGCACGCCATGGCCGCGGCGTTGCAGGACCCTGCCGCCGGTGACCGCGCCGCAGCCCACGCCGACGCGGCGCTGGACCGCGCCCGGGACCGCCTGGCCTTCCATGCGGATCGCCCTGTGGCCCTGGTCGAGATCGGCGACGCCCGCCATCTGCGCGCCTTCGGCTTTGACAGCCTCTTTGGCAGCACGCTGGCGCGGATCGGGCTGACGAATGCCTGGGCCTCGGCCACGGCCTTCAGCTTTCTGGCCCCGGTCCCGCTTGAGCGGTTGGCCGACATGCCGCAGGCGACATTGGTCATCATCGGACCCGTCCCGCCCGAAGCGCAACGCGGGCTGGCGCGCAGCGTCCTGTGGCGCGCGCTTCCCCAGGTCGCGGCGGGCCGCGTGCACCGCCTGCCCCGTATCAATGCTTTCGGCGGCATGCCCTCGGCGCTGCGGTTGGCGGATGCCCTGGCCGAAACCTTGGCGGGGGCGGCATGACCCAGGGCCTGCGCATGATGCTGGGCCTCTGGGGTCTGGCCGCGGCGGCGCTGTGGCTTTGGGCCGCGCGCGACCTGCCCTGGCCTGCCTGGCCCCCCGTCCCGCAGGGTCAGAGCCTTGATCAGATCCGCATGGGCTGGGGCCTGATGCCACGGGGCGTCGTGGCCCTGCTGGCAGGTGCGGCCCTGGGCCTGTCGGGGGCGATCCTGCAGGTGGTGCTGCGCAATCCTGTGGCCGATCCGACGACGCTTGGCATCAGTGCAGGGGCCCAGCTGGCGCTGGTTCTGGCGACGGTCTTTGCCCCGGGCCTTCTGGTCGAAGGGCAGTGGCCCATCGCGATGGCGGGGGGGCTGGCGGCGGCGGCGCTGGTGCTGGGCATCGGGGCGCGGCGCGGCTTTGCCCCCGTCACGATGGTGATCGCGGGGATGCTGATCGGGCTGACGGCATCGGCCATCGCGACGGCGGTGTCCCTGGCACAGGGACAGTACCTGCTGTCGCTGGTCATCTGGAACGGCGGCGCGCTGGTCCAGCAGGACTGGACCGGCGTTCGCCATCTTGCCCTGCTGTTGGGCCTTGGCGCGATGGGGGCGGCCCTGCTGGCGCGCCCCTTGCGGGTCTTGTCCATCGGGGCCGACGGCGCGGCGGGGCTGGGGCTGAATGTCACGCTGGTCCGACTGGCGGCGGTCGGTCTGGCGGTGGTGATCGCGGCGGGCGTTTCGGCGGAACTGGGGCTGATCGCCTTTGTGGGCCTGGCGGCCCCTGCCCTGGCACGGGCCATGGGCGCAGGCGGGATCGGGGCGCTTCTGATCCTGTCGCCGGTTCTGGGCGCGCTGATCCTGTCGCTTTGTGACGGGCTGGTTCTGGCCTGGGCCGGCACAGGGGGCCAGACCTTCCCGACCGGGGCGCTGACCGGGCTGGTGGGCGGCCCGCTGCTGATCTGGCTGCTGCCGCGCCTGCGTGGATCGACGCCACCCGGAACCGAGGCAGGCGAAGGGCCCGCACCCCGCCTGGCGCGTCCCGGTCCCTGGCTGGCGGGACTGGCGGTGGCGCTGGTGGTCGCGGCGGGGCTGCTGCTGTGGATCGGCCGGGTGCCGGGGGGATGGGCGATCCTGGATCGCGACAGCCTGGCGGCCTTTCTGCCCCTGCGCCTGCCACGCCTGGTGGCGGCGGCCGGCGCCGGGGCGGCGCTGGCGCTGGCGGGCACGATGCTGCAGCGCCTGACGGCCAACCCGCTGGCCTCCCCCGAGGTGCTGGGTGTTTCGGGGGGCGCGGCGCTTGGCTATGCGGGGACGGTCTTTGCGCTGGCCGCGCCGGGGGCACTGATGCTGGGCGCGGGAACTGCCGCCGGGGGTGCGCTGGCGCTGGCGGTGGTCATGGCCTTTACCGCCCGCCGCGACATGCCGCCCGAACGGGTTCTGCTGGCGGGGATCGCCGTTTCAGCTCTGGCGTCGGCAGTGCTGTCGGCGATGATGGCGGTCGGCGATGCGCGGGCCTGGGCGATCCTGGCCTGGCTCAGCGGGTCGACCGGCGCGGTCACCCTGCCCGTCGCACTGATCCTGGCGGGGCTGGCGCTGGTCGTCTGGATCGCGGGACTGGCGCTCTCGCGCTGGCTGGCCCTGCTGCCTTTGGGACCCGCCATCGCGGGCGGGCTGGGGTTGGACCCGCGCCGCGCGCGCATCGTGCTGATCTTGCTGGCGGGGCTGGCCACGGGGGCCGCGACGCTGGTCACCGGGCCGCTGTCCTTTGTCGGGCTGATGGCGCCGCATCTGGCCCGCCGCATGGGCCTGGCACGCCCTGCGGACCAGTTGACCGGCGCGGCGCTGATCGGCGCGGGACTGATGCTGGCTGCCGATTTCGGCGCACGCATGGCGGGCTTTCCCTATGAATTGCCGCTTGGCCTTTTCGCGACGCTGATCGGTGCGCCCTGGCTGATCTGGCTGATGACCCGGAGATCCCCATGACCCTGTTCCAGATCCACGACCTGACCGTCCGCGTGCCGGGCCGGACCCTGCTGGACCATCTGACGCTGGACCTGCCGGCGGGCCGCGTGATCGGTCTGATCGGGCATAACGGTTCAGGCAAATCGACCCTTCTAAAGGTGCTGGCACGCCAGATGCCTGCGCGGATCGAGGGGACAGTCCTGTTCGAAGGACGCCCGCTGTCGGATCTGCGCGGGCGCGATCTGGCGCGCCGCCTGGCGGTCCTGCCCCAGACCACCCCACCGGCCGAGGGCATGACCCTGGCCGAACTGGTGGCATTGGGGCGCTATCCCTGGCATGGCGCGCTTGGCCGTCCGGGCCCGGCCGATCACGACGCCATCGCTGCGGCGCTGCGCGAATGCGGGGTTGCCGGGCTGGCCGACCGGCTGGTCGACACGCTGTCGGGCGGCGAACGCCAGCGCGGCTGGCTGGCCATGCTGGTCGCACAGGCGGCGGGCACGCTGCTGCTGGACGAACCGATCAGCGCGCTGGACATCGCCCATCAGGTCGAGGTCCTGTCGCTGGTTCGCCGCATGTGCCACGACCAGGGCCGCAGCGCCGTGATCGTCCTGCACGAGGTGAACATGGCCGCCCGGTTCTGCGACCATGTCGTCGCGCTCAGGGGCGGGCGGCTGGCCCTTCAGGGCAGCCCCGCCGACCTGATGCGCGCGCCTGCGCTGATGCAGATCTATGGCCTGCCGATGCAGGTCCTGACCCGCGACGACGGACTGCCCGTCGCGATACCAGCTTGAAGGACAGACCCCCAATGCGCAGCTTCTTTTCCTATTACCGCCCCTTCATGGGCCTGTTCTGGCTGGATTTCGGCTGTGCGGTGCTGACGGGCCTGCTGGAACTGGCCTTTCCGCTGGCCATCACCTATTTCATCGACACGCTGCTGCCGCAGGGCGACTGGACGCTGACCGTCGCGGCGGCGGCCGGTCTGCTGGCGCTTTATGCCGTGAACGCGGGCTTGCTGACGGTGGTGATCTATTGGGGTCACAAGCTGGGCATCAACATCGAGACCGCGATGCGCGCCCAGGCCTTCGACCACCTGACGCGGCTGTCCTGGCGCTGGTACGACCGTGCGCGCACCGGCAAGCTGGTCGCCCGCGTCACCCGCGATCTGGAGGAGATCGGAGAGGTCGCCCACCACGGCCCCGAGGATGCCTTCATCGCGTTGATGACCTTCGTGGGGGCCTTCCTGCTGATGTTCTGGATCCACCCGCAGATGGCGCTGATCGTGGCGACCATCGTGCCCGCGATGCTGGGACTGGTCGTGGTCTATGGCGGGCGCATGACGCGGACCTGGCGGGCCATCTATTCGCGCGTGGGCGATTTCAACGTCCGGCTGGAGGAAGCCCTGGGCGGCGTCCGCGTGGTCCAGGCCTTTGGCAACGAGGCCCATGAAAGCCATCTTTTCGCCGCCGACAATGCCCGGTATCGTCAGGCCAAGCTGGATGCCTATCGCGTGATGGCCGCGTCTTCGGCCCTGCAATACATGGGCCTGCGGCTGGTGCAGGTCATCGTGATGGTCGTCGGCGCCAGCTATGTTCTGGCGGGGTCGCTGACGACGGGTGCCTTCGTCGGCTTCCTGCTGCTGGTCGGCGTCTTCTATCGCCCGCTGGAAAAGATCGCCGCCGTGATCGAGACCTATCCGCGCGGCATCGCGGGCTATCGCCGTTTCCAGGAACTGCTGGCCACCGATCCCGAGATCGCGGATGCCCCCGATGCGACCGATGCCCCGCCCCTGAAGGGCGAGATCCGCTTCGAGGGCGTCGGTTTTGCCTATGAGAAAGGCCGCGCGATCCTGAACGGCATCGACCTGACGGTGCGGGCGGGCGAAACGGTGGCCTTCGTCGGCCCGTCGGGGGCGGGCAAGACGACCCTGCTGGCGCTGTTGCCGCGGTTCTACGAGGCGACCGAGGGGCGCATCACCGTCGACGGCCTGCCGCTTTGCGCAATGCGCCTGAACAGTTTGCGCCGCCAGATCGGGCTGGTCAGCCAGGATGTGTTCCTGTTCGGCGGCACCCTGCGGGAAAACATCGCCTATGGTCGTCTTGACGCCACCGAAGCCGAAATCACCGAGGCCGCCGCCCGCGCCCAGCTGACCGACCTGATCGCGGGCCTGCCCCAGGGGTTGGACACGGTCGTGGGTGAACGCGGCGTGATGCTGTCGGGCGGCCAGAAACAGCGCGTGGCCATTGCGCGGGCCTTCCTGAAGAACCCGCCGATCCTGATCCTGGACGAGGCGACAAGCGCCTTGGACAGCCAGACCGAACGGGAAATCCAGTCGGCGCTGGACGCGCTGTCGGTGGGGCGCACGACCTTGGTCATCGCCCACCGGATGGGCACCATCCGCAATGCCGATCGCATCGTGGTCATGGATCGCGGCCAGATCGCGGAAACCGGCAGTCACACCGAGCTGATGAAAAGGCGCGGCCTCTACAGCCAACTGGCCGCCTGACCGTCCTGCTGCGCGCGGGCTTGTGCGTAATGTCGCAGGCATGGCGGTGCTGGGATTGTGGTGAATCCGACGCCGTGGCAGGCGAGGTCGGGTGATGGTCCGTCCGAGATGGGCTGCTTCACCGTGGCGACCTCATCAGGCGACCTGGTGCCGTTCGTTTCCACCTGCCCCCCCGGTGATCTTCCACAGGCGGAATGGTCCGGTGATGTCGCCGTAGTGATCAACGGCAACCGGCCCGATCGCAGCCGGGTCTTCACCGGTCACGATGGCAACCGAACGCCGGATATTGCCGGTCAACCGGGGTCGGCGACCGGACCCTTGTGTCGGGCACCACCGCGACGCAGGGCGACGATCACCGGGCGGTCCCCGGGACACGCAACCGCGTTGTGGTCAGGACCGTCCCGTCCAGCCCGCATGTCAGCCTGACGCGCCAGTCCGGCGACTGGAAGGTCAGGCGCAGCTTGCCGGCATCCGCGCCGCTGCCCCGCTCGACACCGGTGGCGATTTTGCCTGACTGCATCAGGATCTGAAAACCGACCACATCCAGGTCCAGCAAGGGCGCGATCTGCGCGGCATCGACAATAGGCTGGTTGCCGTCGAACTCAATCTTCATGAACTGCTCACATCTTCGGAACCTACATTCGGCATTGAACGCACAATCATTCGTCTGCCCATTGCTTCATGGCCGGGTTCATCAACACCGTCCTGCGCCGGCAGAACATAGGGAATGGGCATCGGGGCGCCCCCAAGGACCTACCATGACGGGGCAGCCGCCCCGAACGCCACGCCAGCGGGCGGGGCCTGTCGCAAGGGATTGGTCCGGCCATCACCTGTCATCATTCCGGGCGTCCGGGACCGCCGCTTTCGGCAGGATGACAGGGACCGCCGCCAGGATGATCAGCACGACAAAGGCCGACAGGACGGCGGTGGCCTCCAGGCCAAGGCCGGCCATGACGCCGATGCCCGCGGTTGCCCAGATATTCGCGGCCGTCGTCAGGCCTTCGATCTGATGCTGGGCCGAGCGGACCATGATCGCGCCGGCCCCCAGAAAGCCGACGCCCTGGACGATCCCCTGCAGAACCCGCGACAGGTCGCCGATCTCCATGCCGCTTTGCAGCGGTCCCAGGACGAACAGGGCCGCGCCCACCGCCACCAGCATATGGGTGCGCACCCCTGCGCTGCGGCCCTTCCTTTCGCGATCCAGCCCCAGGATGCCGCCCAGCACAGCCGCCAGCACGACGCGCACCGTGATGCGGGTCAAGGTCGACAGGTCCGGAACGTCCGAAAATTCGCTGATGATCGTCAGCCAGATGTCTTCTGCCACAAGGCGCCCTTTCCTGGACCGATGGGTCGCGACGCAACCCTATCCATCCCCGCAATTCTTGCCAAGTCGACGCGGCGAAGGGCGATGGCCGGGCACTGCGCCTTGGCCGTGTCCAGCCAGTTCATCATGTCCATCGCGACGATGCACGCCGTGATGACAACAGCAGGTTCGTTTCCGATGTGGTGACTCCGTCAAGGTTCCTGATGCGGCGCAGAACCTCGTCCAGCTCGGCCAGGGATTGGGCTGAAATTTCGACCACAAGATCCCATTTGCCGTTCGTGGAATGGACGGCGGTCACCTGTGCCATGCCCGACAGGCGCGCCATGATGCGGTCGCCGCCACGCCCTTCGATCCCGATCAGCACCAGCCCGCGGACGGGCGCATCCGACACGTCGCCGCGAGTGATGGCGGTATAGCCCAGGATCTCGCCCTGCTGCTGCAGCCGGGCCATGCGTGCGCGCACCGTGGCCCGGCTGATGCCCAGCCTGTCGGACAGATGCTGCACCGAGGCGCGCCCGTCGCGCCGCAGTTCCGCGATCAGCCTTTGATCCAGATCGTCCATTTCGGAAACCCGCACTTGCCATTCTGGTCAGTTTGTCTGCCGAAATTGCAGAATGTCCAGTTGAAACCTTCCCGATCCGCAAAGCACCTTGTCCCAAACAAGAGAAGCATGATGACCCGACCCGTCTTGATCGGCGCCCCCGTGGACAGCGGCCAGCGCCAGCCCGGCTGCCTGATGGGGCCTGCCGCCTATCGCGTGGCGGGGATCGGCGGGCTGCTGCAATTCCTGGGGCTGAGCGTCACCGACCGTGGCGATCTGGCGTTGCCCGCCATGCTGCCGGAGACGGATTGCGCCAATCCGGCGGTTGATCAGCTGGCCACGACGCTGGTCTGGACCGCGCTGATCCGCGACGCCGTCGGCCGGACGTTGGACCAGGGTGGGATGCCCGTCGTGCTAAGGGGTGATCATGCGTTGGCGCTTGGGTCGGTGGCCGGGGCGGCGGACCATGCGGCCCGCGCGGGGCAGCCGCTGTTCCTGCTGTGGCTGGATGCCCATAGCGATTTCCACACGCACCTTTCCACGACCTCGGGGAACCTGCACGGCACGCCGGTCGCCTATGCGGCGGGATGCGCGGGGTTCGACGGCTTTCCGCCTTTTCCCGCACCGATCCCGGCGGACCACATCTGCCTGTTCGGTATCCGCAGCGTCGATCCCGCCGAACGCCGCGCGCTGGATGAACGTGGCATCACCCCGCCGCTGACCGTATTCCTGCACCGCGTGCGTGGCGCAGACGGCATGATGCATGTCAGCCTGGACGTCGATTTCCTGGACCCCGCCATCGCGCCAGCCGTCGGCACCACGGTTCCCGGCAGCGCGACCTTCCGAGAGGCGCATCTGACCTGCGAGCTGATCCACGAGACCGGGCTGATGACCTCGCTGGACCTGGTCGAGCTGAACCCGTTTCTGGACGATCGCGGCCGGTCCGCGAAACTGATGGTCGACCTGACCGGCAGCCTGATGGGCCGCAAGGTCTTCGACCGCCCTACCCGATCATTCATTTGAAGGAAATTTCCATGACCCCGCCCTCGCGCCAGGCCCTCGTGCCCTTTGTCAGCGTCGATCACATGATGCGGCTGGTCCACCATGTCGGCATCGAACGGATGATGGTCGAACTGGCCGACCAGATCGAGGCCGATTTCCGACGTTGGCCCGAATTCGACAAGACGCCCCGGGTCGCCAGCCATTCCGACATCGGCGTGATCGAGCTGATGCCGACATCGGATGGCCAGCAATACGGCTTCAAATATGTGAACGGCCACCCGTCGAACACGCGGCGGGGCCTGCAGACGGTGACGGCCTTCGGCGTGCTGGCCGACGTGGCGACCGGCTATCCGGTGATGATTTCGGAGATGACGATCCTGACGGCGCTGCGCACGGCGGCGACCAGCGCGATGGCCGCAAAGTGGCTGGCGCCCAGGGATGCCCGCGTCATGGCGATGATTGGGAACGGCGCGCAGGCCGAGTTTCAGGCCTTGGCCATGAAGGCCGTCTGCGGGATCGAGGAGGTCCGGCTGTTCGACATCGACCCGGCCGCGACCCGCAAATGCGCGGCGAACCTGGCCGGGCGCGGGCTGACCGTCGTGTCCTGCACCACCGCCGAGAAGGCGATCCTGGGCGCGCAGATCGTCACGACCTGCACCGCGGACAAGCAATACGCCACGATCCTGACCGACAACATGGTCGGCGGTGGGGTGCATATCAACGCGGTTGGGGGGGATTGCCCGGGCAAGACCGAACTGGCCCCCGCGATCCTGCACCGTGCCGGGATCTTTGTCGAATACCCGCCTCAGACCCGCATCGAGGGCGAGATTCAGCAACTGGACCCCGACCATCCCGTGACCGAGCTGTGGCAGGTCATCGCGGGTCAGGTGGCGGGCCGGACGGATGCCGCACAGGTCACCCTGTTCGACAGCGTCGGCTTCGCCATCGAGGATTTCAGCGCCCTGCGCCACATTCACCAGCGTCTGCAGGGTACGCCCTTCTTCCAGGATCTGGACATGATCGCCGACCCCGACGATCCGCGCGACCTGTTCGGCATGCTGTGCCGGTCCCAGGCCACGGACGTGGCGTGATCCGCTGGCCGCCCCACGCCGGGACGGCCCTTCGCGTGAGGCGGCCTGCGCGGCCAGAAGACCCTGCAGTCGCGCAATCCGGAGATGGCGCAGGACCCGGGCGGGATCATCCCGATCCAGAAAGACCACGCGGCTGGCCACGTCACGGGCAAAGTTCATCATGTGCGTGGCGACGGTCATGGTGAGGCCTTCCTCGGCTAAACGCGTCTTATTGGCGGATCAGGTCGCGCAGAACGGAACATGGGCGCCACTGACTGCGCGGAACCCCCTGACCTGCGCCCCGTTGGTCCTTCAAGCATCAAGGAGATTGCAAGATGGATGACGAACGTGTCTGGAATTTCGAGGAAAGCCTGTGGCAGGCATCGCAGGGCCGCTATCATGAACGGGTCGATGCCGAATGCATCATGGCGCTGAGCCACGCCCCCTATCTGTTCCAGGGCGATGCCGCGGTCGAGGCCGTTGCAGGGACGCCGGAATGGGACGATGTCACCTTTTCGAACCGCCAGATCTCGCGCCCCGAGGAGGGGCTGATCGTGGTGGGATATGAGGTGAAAGCCGAAAAGGCCGATCTGTGCTTTACCGCCGCCTGCACCTCGGTCTATCGCCGAAAGGCGCATGAGGATTGGACCGTGGTCCAGCATTCACAGGTTGCCCAGCCCAAGGGTGACGGGTCGGACTGAGGCGGCTGCCGCACCCATGCTACTTCATGGTCAAGGACCAATCCCGGCCGCAAGGCCGGGATTTTCCGTAGAAAGCCAATCTGAGATCGCTTGCAACCCTATGATTTCATGGCTTTCGTCAGGAAACTTTACCCGGTTCCATGGCATTTCGGCGTCATTCGGTATAGGAGGGATACCGGAAACAACGGGATCCCGTATCGCCGATGACCAATCCGACACCCTCGCCGCGCAAGGCAGGCCGCCCGGCAGGTTTCGACCGGCAGGCTGTCTTGATAAAGGCGATGAACCTGCTGTGGGATCGCGGCTTCGAGGCGACGCCGATTGGCGATCTGATCGACCACATGGGCCTCAGCCGTTCCAGCTTCTACGCCGCCTTCGGGTCCAAACGCGCGGTTCTGCTGGAGGCGTTGGAGATTTACTCGCGGCAATGTGCCGGGTTGATGGAGGACATCGCCAGATCACCGGGCACCCCGCGCCAGAACCTGCGCGCCATGGCCCATCAGATTGCCCAGCTGAATGAAGGCCGTGGTTGCTTCGTGGTCAAGGCGATCACCGAACGCGGGCGTCACGACCCCGATCTGTGCAGGATCGCGGCGGACCATCAGCAGATGCTGATGGATCACGTCACAAGGGAACTGCGACAGCTGGGGGCACCGGACACAATCCGTCGCGCAGGCGTGCTGATCGCGGCTGCTTATGGGACGTCCCTGCTGACATCCTCTGGCTTGGGAAAAGCAGAGGCCAGCGCGCTTTTGGACAAGCTGGTCGAGGACGAGTAGGCCCCGGAGGGTCACCTGCCTGTGCGACAGTGCAGACAGGTGATCCGGTCTTGAAATCGCCTCGCGCGGTAACGCGGTCAGCCGCGCAGCGGTGCCAGCAGGTGGTATTCCACGCCACTCGGCTTGAAGCTGAGATTGGCCGTCCCACCCAGATCCGCCGAAGTGATGTCCTCGATGATCGACGACCCGAAGCCCCGGCGTTCAGGCGCCGTGACCGGCGGCCCTGAATGTTCGCTCCAGCGGAATTCGAAATGATCCGGACGGTCCGACAGGACCTTCCAATCGATCACGACGGCGCCCCCGTCGACGCTGAGGGCGCCGTATTTCAGCGAATTCGTCGCCAGTTCGTAAAGCGCAAGGGTAAAGGCCGAAACCCCCTTTTCGTCCAAGGCGATGCCGGGCCCGGTGATCCGGATGTCGAAGCTGTCGAAGGGCTTCAACGCCTCCTCGACGACTTCGCGCAGATTGGCCGTGGTCGTCTGATCGCGCGTCAGCAGGTCCTGTGCGGCCGACATCGCCTGGATGCGGCCCAAGGCCTTGGATCGCGCATCCTCCATGTCGCTGGCGCCGCGCAGCGAATGGCTGAAGACGGCCTGTGCGGTGGCCAGCGAATTCTTGACCCGGTGGGCCAGTTCGCGGGCCAGCAGGCGGCGGTGTTCCTCGGCCTTCTTGCGTTCGGTGATGTTCTGGGTGACGCCGACCATGGTGATCTGGGGGTCGTCGGGATCGGTGATGATGCTGCCCCGGATCTCGATCCAGCGGATGTCGTCGTCGGGGGTGCGGACGCGGTATTCCACGTTGAGTTCCGACCGGTCGCGAATGGCGGTTTCCAGCGCCTCCTGCCAGCGGGGCAGATCCTCGGGCAGGATGATCTCCAGCATCTGCGGCATGCCAAAGCTTTCATGTTCCTGCCGGCCATGGTTCAGCAGGCATTGCTTGGACAACAGAAGCCGACGGTTCGTCACGTCAAGCGTCCAGGTCCCCATTTCGGCCGCGCCCAGAACAAAACGCAACCGCGTCTCGGTCATCGCGATATCCTGCATGCGCCGGGCGATCTCGGCCTCCAGTTCGGTCTGGGTCATGGCCAGTTCGGCCAGGCGGTTGCGCTCGGGCGAGACGTCGAATTGCGAGGCGAAGAAATGCGTCAGTTCGCCCGCCTTGCTGAAGACCGGCGACACCAGCAGCCTGTTCCAGAAGGTCGAACCGTCCTTGCGATAGTTCAGCAGGTCGATCTCGATGCTTTCCAGCCGTTCGACCGCCTGACGGACCTTGGCCACGTCATCCGCATTGGTCCCCGGACCCTGCAGGAAACGACAATTGCTGCCCAAAATCTCATCGCGGTCATATCCGGTCAGCTGCAGAAAGGCGGCGTTGACGAAGATGATCGGGTTGTCGGGTTGGTGGGGGTCGGTGATCAGCATGGGCATGCGCGTCGCCGCAAAGGCGGCCACGAAAGGATTGTCGGTCTGCGGCAGGGGGAAATGCGCCGCCGGTTCCTGATGTGTCATCTGCGCCAAGAAGGTCAGCCTCCGCCACAGGGCGCTTGGTGCCGCCCGTCTTTCATCGAATTGCGTTCGGGAACAAATGTTCCACAAGGGCCGATTTTGCAACGCCTATCACGGGATCGCGATCAGGGTGGCGGCAACCCAAGGCGGAAAGGCACCGCAAGGGCGGCGCGGAACCATATCGCGCCGGGGCGGTTTTGCGCGAACGGGACCTTGGGCTTGATCCCTGTTCCGGCACGCCGTCGCGACGCTTTCGTGGTACCGCCACCTCAGGAGGGACAGATGAAGACCCCCATCCCCTATTCCGACGATCTGGAAACGATTTCGGCCGACGAAGGCGACACCATCAGGGAATTGAACGCCACCTTCGACACGATCCTGGAACGGGTGGCCGAGGACGAGGGTCACGCCTATCGGTCGGTTCATGCCAAAAGCCACGCGCTGCTGGCCGCGACCATGACCATTCCGGGCGATCTGCCGCTCGAATACGCGCAGGGGATCTTTGCCGCGCCGGGCGATCACGACGTGATCATGCGGGTTTCGACCAATCCGGGCGACCTGCTGGATGACGCGGTGTCGGTGCCGCGCGGGATGGCGATCAAGGTGCTGAACGTTCAGGGACCGCGCCTGCCAGGATCCGAAGACGCGCGGTCGCAGGATTTCGTGATGGCCAACGGGCCGGCCTTTTCGGCACCCGATGCCCAGGCCTTTCTTTCGACGCTGAAGCTGTTGGCGCGGACGACCGACCGGGCGGAATGGGCCAAGAAGCTGCTCTCGAAGACGCTGCGCGGTGTCCAGAGCGTGCTGACGGCGACGACCGGGCCCAGTTCGACCCTGAACGCCTTGGGCGGAGCCCCGAACACCCATCCCTTGGGCGAAACCTACTATACCCAGACACCCTATCGCTTTGGCGCCCATGTGGCCAAGCTGCAGCTGGTGCCGGTTTCCGAAACGCTGTCGGCGCTGACGGGGCGGACGATCGACGCCTCGGGGCGGCCCGACGCGCTGCGCGAGGAGATCGACATCGTCACCAGGAACACCCCCTGCCGGTGGGAGCTGCGCGCCCAGCTGTGCCGTGATCCTGACCGTCAGCCGCTGGAGGACGCGACAAAACCGTGGGACGAGGCCATTTCACCCTTTCGCACCGTCGCCATCCTTCAGGCGGCCGCACAACCCGGCTGGAGCGAGACGCGTGCCCGCAATGTCGATGACGGCATGCGCTTTTCGCCCTGGAACGGGATCGCCGCGCATCGTCCGATGGGGTCGATCAACCGCGCCCGCAACGCGACCTATCTGCATTCGGCCCGCTTCCGCGAAAGGGTCAATGGCTGCCCCATCCACGATCCCCGCGCCGCGCGGCTGGACTGACCGCCCCGACCTGTCGCGGCAGATCTGTCGTCAAGACGCGGCCACCATGGCGGCCGCGTCCAGGGTTTCGATCAACGACGCTTTGCCTCAGCTTCTGGGTTTGGTGTTCTGGGGATCATAAAGCGGGGCATAGCCGATGCCTGCGACTTCCACGGGATAGATCTCGTCGAAATAGCTGACCTGCAGCTTGCGCCCCATCTGGCAGTATTCATGCGGCAGATAGGCCAGCGCGATATTCTTGCCGATCGTCGGGCCATAGGCGATCGAGGTCGTATAGGACCGCCGCCCCAGTTCGTCGATCAGCACCGCGCCGGTGTCGGGGTCCATAACCGGCAGCGTGCCCACCGGATAGCGGGCGACGCCCGCGGCATCAACGTTGTCGGTCATCACCAGCGTGCACAGCATCGCGGGCTGATGGTCGCGGGCGCGGTATTCGATATGCTTGGCCTTTCCGACGAAATCCGCCTCCTTGACCTTGGGTCGGGCCAGATCGGCCTCCAGCAGGTTGTACTGGGTCAGCAGGTCCGCGTTCTGCAGGCGCAGCGACTTTTCCAGACGGCGAGAGTTGGCATAGGTTTCGACCCCCACGGCCATCACGCCGGCGGCGCGCAGCGCATCCCAGACCGCCAACCCGTCGGCATAGGGCATGTGCAGTTCCCACCCCTGTTCACCGACATAGGAGATGCGGAAGGCCATGACCTTGCAGCCCGCGATCTGGATTTCGCGGATGGCGGCAAAGGGAAAGGCCGCGTCGTCCAGCGCGTCCGGATCGGCCACCACCTTCTTCAGGTTCATCCGCGCATTCGGACCCCAGATGCCGATGGTGGTGAAATCCTCGGTCACGTCGGTGATGGTGACGTCGAAGCCTTTGTCCTGCGCCACGCGGCGCATGTACATCAGGTCGCGCGGACCGGCATCGGCACCGTTCACCAGCCGGCAGCGGTCGGCCATGCGGAAGACGGTGAAGTCGGCGCGGACCATGCCTTCCTCGTCCAGCATATGGGTATAGATGCCCTTGCCGATATTGCCGTCGCCGCCGATTTTCGCGGCGCACAGCCATTCCATCAGCGCGACATGGTCGGGACCGCTGATGTCGGTCATGTGGAAATGCGACAGGTTGATGATGCCGCAATCGGCGCTCATCTCCAGCTGCTCGGCATTGGACACGCGCCAGAAATGGCGGCTGTCCCATTCGTTCTCGCGCTCGGGCACCTGGCCTGCATATTTCTCCAGCAGGTGATCGTTGGCGGCATAGCCATGGGCGCGTTCCCAGCCCCCCAGCTCCATGAAATGCCCACCCAGTTCGACCTCGCGCGCGTGGAAGGGCGACCGGCGGATGCCGCGGCCATTGCCGAAGGGTTCGCGCGGATGCACCGGCGGGTTATAGATCTTGGCGGCGGTTTCCTCGCAGCGGCCGGCGATGAAATCCTCGGTCAGTTGGAAATCGTTGAAACGGGCATAGTCGATGCCGTGGTGGTCGATCTCGGTCCGGCCCTTGGTCATCCAGTCGGCGATCAGCTTGCCCATGCCGGGCCCGTCCTTGACCCAAATCGCGACGGCATACCACAACCCCCGCAGCTTGCGGCTTTCGCCCATGGAGGGGCCGCCATCGGTGGTGGTCTGCAGCAACCCGTTGAAGGAATGGCTTTCGTTGAAGCCCAGCTCGCCCAGGATCGGCGTCAGCTCCATCGCGCGTTCCAGGGGCTCGATCACGTCGTCCAGCACCAGGTCGCGCTGCGAGGGTGACAGCCGCGCCTGGTGCTTTTCCAACAGGTCGCGCGGATGGACCATCCGCACGTCCTTTTCATAGTAATAGCCCCATTCGATCTGGCCGCCCTCGGTCGTGGCCGGGTCGCCCGTGTCGCGCAGATAGGCCGAGTTGCCCTGATCGCGCAGCAGCGGACGGCCGATCTCCAGTCCGGTGCCTTCGAATTCGTTATAGGGACCGAAAAAGGTCAGCGGGTGGTCGACCGGCATGACGGGCAGGTCCTCTCCGGCCATCTCGGCGATCAGACGTCCCCAGAGGCCCGCGCAGACCACGACGTGATCGGCCATGATCGTGCCACGCGTGGTGCGCACGCCGGTGATCCGGCCGTTTTCATGCAGCAGCTCCAGCGCGGGGGTGTTGGCAAAGGCCTTCAGCTTGCCGGCGGCCTCGGCCATGTCGACCAGCTTGCCCGCGACGGTCTGCGACCGCGGCACCACCAGGCCCGCATCGGGGTCCCACAGCGCGCCCTGGATCTGGTCCTCCTCCAGCAGGGGGAACTTGACCTTGGCCTCGGCGGCCGAAATGATGCTGACATTGGTGCCGAAGGCGCGGCCCGAATCGACGCGACGACGCAGTTCGGCCATGCGGGCATCATCGCCCACGCGCGCCACCTCAAGCCCGCCGATGCGTTTGTAATTGCCCAGCTTTTCATAGAAATCCATGGAATACATGGTCGTCCAGCAGGACAGCAGATCATGGCTGGTCGCATAGCAGAAATCGGACGCATGCGCCGTGGACCCGACATCCGTCGGAATGCCCGACTTGTCGATCCCCACGATGTCGTCCCAACCGTTCTCGATCAGGTGATGGGCGACCGAGGCCCCGACGATACCGCCAAGGCCGACGATGACGACGCGGGCGTGCTGCGGAAATGAGGACATCTTCTTGATCCTTGCGGCTGTGATGGCGCGGCGTCTGTGCCGGTCCCTTGGTTTGGTGGCCCGCCACCGGGGCGGCGGGGTCGAAGGCGCGTGGGGCGCCAGATCACGTTATCGCCCCGATCGGGGGGCGGCAATTCAGTCCAGCGTCGGTTCGGGCAATCCGGCGCGTCGGAATGCCGCAAGCATGGTGTTGTGCATCAGCGTCATGATGGTCATCGGCCCGACGCCGTCCGGCACCGGCGTGATGGCCCGCGCCCGTGCCCGCGCGCCGGCGAAATCGACATCGCCCACCAGGCGTTTTTCCCCGTCGCGAATGACGCGGCTGGTGCCGACATCGATGACCGTCGCGCCGGGCTTGATCCAGTCGCCCGCGATCATCTCGGCCGAACCGACGGCGGCGACGACGATATCGGCCCGACCCACCTTGGCGGCCAGATCGCAGGTGCGCGAATGGGCCATGGTGACGGTGCAGTGTTCCGCCAGCAGCAGCTGCGCCATCGGCTTGCCGACCAGGATCGACCGGCCGACGACGATGGCGTCCAGCCCCGACAGATCGCCAAGGCTGGCCTTCAGCAGCATCAGGCAACCAAGCGGCGTGCAGGACACCAGTCCCGGCAGCCCCGACGCCAGATAGCCCGCGTTTTCCGGGTGCAATCCGTCGACATCCTTGGCCGGATCGATGGCCTTGATGACGGCCAGGCTGTCCAGCCCCTTGGGCAGCGGCAGCTGCACCAGGATGCCGTCCACCGCCCTGTCGGCGTTCAGCCGCGCGACCAGCGCCATCAGGTCTGGCTGGGACACGGTCTGGGGCAGGACATGTTCAAAGCTTTCCATCCCCAGCTTGCGGGCCATGCGGCCCTTGCTGCGGACATAGACCTCGCTGGCGGGATCGGTGCCGACCAGGACCACGGCCAGACCCGGCGCGCGACCCGTATGGGCGGCAAAGGCCTGCACATGGCGGGCGATCCGGTCGCCCAGGCCCGCTGCATGCGCCTTGCCGTCGATGATCGCGCCCACGTCCGGACGCGGCTGCGTGGCGGCGCCCAGGGTCACAGCGCGCGTTCCATCTGGGGGACGATGTCGAAGATATCGCCGACGATGCCGTAATCGGCGACCTGAAAGATGGGTGCCTCGCCGTCGCTGTTGATGGCGACGATGATCCGGCTGTCCTTCATTCCCGCCAGATGCTGGATCGCCCCCGAGATGCCGCAGGCGATATAGAGATCGGGCGCCACCACCTTGCCGGTCTGGCCGACCTGATGGTCATTCGCCGCATAACCCGCATCGACCGCCGCGCGACTGGCACCCACGGCGGCGCCCAGCTTGTCGGCCAAGGGGTTGATGACCTCCTCGAAGCGCTGTTTCGACGCAAGCGCCCGGCCGCCCGACACGACGATCCGCGCCGAGGACAGGTCGGGACGGTCGCTGACCGACAGCAGGTTGCGGCCAAAGCTGGACAGCGCCGGGGCTGCGGCAGGATCGACCGCGACGACGGGTGCCACGCCGCAGCCGGTGGCGGCCGGGGCAAAGCTGGCGCTGCGGATCGTCAGGACGCGCAGGGCGTCGGTCGATTGCACGACCTCGATCGCGTTTCCGGCATAGATCGGGCGCTTGAAGGTGTCGGGCGCGACGATCTGGGTCACTTCGGATATCTGCATCACGTCCAGAAGTGCGGCGACACGCGGCAGCACATTCTTGCCGCTGCTGGTCGCGGGGGCCAGGATCGTGTCGTATTCGCCCGCAAGCTGCACGATCAGCGCGGCCGTCGGTTCGGCCAGGCGTTCGGCCAGCGGCTCGGCTTCGGCCAACAGGACGCGGCGGACGCCGGCAAGCGCGGCTGCGGCATCGGCGGCGGCGCGGGCGCCCTGCCCGGCGATCAGAATGTCGACCTCGGGGCCGATCTGCAGGGCGGCGCCAAGGGCGCGGGCGCTGTGTTCCGAAAGGGAGGCGTTGTCGTGGTCGGCGAAAAGAAGGATGGCCATGGCGGTCTCTCCCGGGTTCAGATGACGGCGGCTTCGGTCTTCAGCTTGTCCAGCAGCTCGGCGACGCTGCCGACCTTGATGCCGCTGGCGCGGGCGACAGGCTCCTCGACGCGCAGGACGGTCAGGCGGGGGGCGATGGACAGGCCCAGATCTTCGGGGGTCTGCTGGACCAGCGGCTTTTTCTTGGCCTTCATGATGTTGGGCAACGAGGCATAGCGCGGTTCGTTCAACCGCAGATCGGCGGTCACCACGGCGGGCAGCGTGACGCGGATCTGCTGAAGACCGCCGTCGATCTCGCGCGTGACCAGGGCATACGCGCCGTCCATCTCGATCTTCGAGGCAAAGGTCGCCTGGCTCCAACCCAGCAGCGCGGCCAGCATCTGGCCGGTCTGGTTGCAGTCGTCGTCGATGGCCTGCTTGCCCAGGATGACCATCCCGGCCCCTTCGGACTGCGCCACCCGCTGCAAGATCTTTGCGACAGAGAGCGGCTCGACCCGACCATCGGCCAGGATCAGGATGGCCCGGTCGGCACCCATCGCCAACGCGGTGCGCAGCACCTCCTGCGCTTGCGCGGGACCGACCGAAACGACGACCACCTCTGTGGCCTCGCCGGCTTCCTTCATGCGCATCGCCTGTTCGACCGCGATCTCGTCAAAGGGGTTCATCGACATCTTGGCATTGGCCAGATCCACACCGCTGCCATCGGTTTTCACACGGATCTTGACGTTGTGATCGACCACCCGCTTGACCGGGACCAGGATCTTCATGGCGTTTCCTTTTTGTCGGGCACCCCGGTGACAGGGCGGGTTCGGGGCGGCGCATCGATCCGGTCCGGCGGGTCCGGCGACTTGCGCCCTGGTGCCGCCTGATCGGGCCGATGACAGGTCCGTCTGGCCGTCACATTGCCTTTCGACCGACAGATGCGACAGGACATTTGCGTCATCACGGGATTAGGGCTACGACATGGAACCGACACATTCATCCGAAGGCCACGCCATGAGCCTTGCCCCCACCCTTTCCCGCCCCACGGTGCCGCGCCAGATCCGCAGGCAACAGGGACAGGCGCGCCTGTCGGTCGGCTTCATCCTGGCACGGCGCTTCACGCTCTGCGCCTTCGCGAATTTCGTCGATGTCCTGCGGCTGGCGGCCGATGAAGGCGATCGCAGCCGACCCATCCTGTGCAACTGGACGGTGTTGTCGGACACGATGGAGGCCGTCACCTCCAGCTGCGGGATCGGCGTTCAGCCCAAGGAGCGTTTGGGCGATCCGGCGCGCTTCGATTACGTCGTGGTGATCGGCGGATTGATGGAGGACGAGGCGGTCCTGCCCCCTGTCTATCACCGCTTCCTGCATGATGCGGCAGCGGCGGGGGTGCCGCTGGTGGGTGTCTGCACGGGCGCCTTCCTTCTGCATCAGGCGGGGCTTCTGCAAGGCTATCGCTGCTGCGTCAGCTGGTTTCACCACGCCGATTTCCTGGAACAGTTCGAAGGGCTGAACCCCGTCACCGACCAGATCTTCGTGGTGGATGGCAACCGGCTGACCTGTTCGGGCGGCGCCAGTTCGGCCCATCTGGCGGCCTATCTGGTCGACAAGCATGTCGGCCGCGCCCAGGCCAGCAAGAGCCTGCACATCATGATCATCGACGAGGCCCTGCAGGCCGAAAAGCCGCAGCCCGGCATCACCATGGATTTCAAGACCCGCGACCCGATGGTGCTGCGCGCGCTGCTGCTGATGCAGCAGAATATCGAACAGCCCTTCACCGTGGCCGAGATCGCGCGCCGCATCGGGCACAGCAAGCGCCAGCTGGAGCGCCATTTCCAGGCGGCGCTTGGCACATCGCCCCAGGCCGCCTTCCTGGACATGCGCCTGTCGCTGGCGCATCACCTGATCGTCTCGGGCGACCGGGCCATTTCGCAGATCGCGCTGGAATGCGGGTTCTGCGATTCATCGCATCTGAGCCGGATGTTCCGCCGCCGCTATGGCCAGACCCCGCAGGCGCTGCGGCTGGTGCATGCCTGAACGCAAAGGGCCCCCGCAGCGGATGCGGGGGCCCGATCGTTGCCGTCAGGTGCGGGTTCAGCGCGGTTCGCTGGCCAGCCCTTTCCATGTCGCCACGCACATCAGCAGCAGCAGCACCGTGAAGGGCAGCCCGGTCGAAATGACCATCGATTGCAGCGATGCCAGACCGCCCGCCGACATCAGCAGGACGATCGCGATGATCGCCTCGAAGACGCACCAAAAGACGCGCTGCGGGATCGGCGCATCGACCTTGCCCCCCGAGGTGATCGTGTCGATCACCAGCGACCCCGAATCCGACGAGGTGACGAAGAACACGATCACCAGCACGATGCCGACGAAGGAGGTGACCTGCGCCAGCGGCAGAGCGTCCAGCATCGCGAACAGCTGCAGCGGCAGGTCGGCGTCGCGCACCGCGCCATAGCTTTCGCGCACCAGCTGGCTGATCGCCTCGCCGCCAAAGATCGACATCCACACCACGCAGACCAGCGACGGGATCAGCAGCACGCTGATCAGGAATTCCCGCACCGTTCGGCCACGCGACACGCGGGCGATGAACATGCCGACGAAGGGCGACCAGCTGATCCACCAAGCCCAGTAGAAGGCCGTCCAGCCCTGCATGAAGTTCACGTCCTCGCGCCCCACCGGGTTCGACAGCGCCGGCAGATACTGGACATAGGCCAGAAGGAAATCGCCCATGTCGGTCAGAAGCAGCAGCGTCGGGCCCGCAAACAGCACGAACATCAGCAGCGCGAAGGCCAGCACCATGTTGATCTCGGACATGCGCTTGACGCCCGCTTCCAGACCGCGAACCACCGAATAGAGCGCGATGGCCGTGATGCCGATGATCAGGATGATCTGCGAGGTTTCGTTGATGGGCATGCCGAACAGCTTGTTGAAGCCGGCATTGGCCTGCACCGCGCCCAGTCCAAGCGATGTCGCCAGGCCGAACAGCGTGGCAAAGACCGCCAGGATATCGATCAGGTGTCCCGGCCAGCCCCAGACCCTTTCCCCGAAGATCGGGTAGAAGGCCGAACGGATCGTCAGCGGCAGCCCCTTGTTATAGCTGAACAGCGCCAGGCTGAGTCCCACCACCGCATAGATCGCCCAAGGGTGCAGTGCCCAGTGGAAGATCGTGGCGGCCATGCCAAGGCGGATGGCCTCCTCCTGGGTGGCGGCGGCGCCAAGCGGCGCCCAATCGGTGCGGACACCGTCGGCCCCCGCCGCGATCCCGCCCGAGGACGATCCGAAATGGCTCAGCGGTTCGCTGACGCCATAGAACATCAGCCCGATGCCCATCCCCGCCGCGAACAGCATCGAGAACCAGCTGACATAGCCGAAATCGGGGACCGCGTTCGCGCCGCCAAGGCGGATCTTGCCATAGGGGCTGACGACCAGCACCAGGCACATGATGACGAAGATGTCGGCGGCGGCGATGAAGAACCAGTCGAAGCCCTTGGTCACGCCGGAAAACAGGCCGCTGAACAGGTCGCCCGCGATCGTGGGAAGGGCCAGCGTGAAGACCACGAAGGCGATGATGCAGGTGGCCGAGATCAGAAAGACCGGGTTGTGGACGCTGAAGCCCCAGGGCCCCAGATGTCCTTCGATATTGTCCTGACCGACCTGATAGTCGGTCTGGATCACGCTTTCCGGCGGGGGTGTATCCGCCTGCGGCCCGGCTTCCTCGCCGTCCTTTGTGATAAAGGTCAAGCTTTCGTCCTCCTGAGTTGGCTTGGTGCCTGCCTGAAGGGGCCTCTTCGATGATCACCGTCTTGGTCGTGGCGCATGGCATGTCGGCATCGGACGGCCAGGGCGCGTGAAGCCCCGGCCGGACAGAGAGACGGGCTCTCCGGCGTTCTTTCCCTGCAATCTGCGGCTTACCCGGCGAAGGGACGTGACAAGCAATATGAAGTTTGACGTTTATGTGGCGAAGTGACGCAAGGGCGCAGAATGCATGCGACATTCCGGCGGTAGCATCGCGTCGCACCTTTGTCGGAGGCCGCGGCCCGCCTCTGCGTCAGCCCCGCCGAGTGGCGCAAAGCTGCTGGCACGGCGTCGCAAATCTTCACGCCCGCACCGGCCACAGCCGCTAGGCCTTGGGGTATCGGCCGATCACGCGATCGGCCCCCGCGGCCGGTCCGGCCGAACGCATCCCCCTCAGCGACCGCCCGAAGGACATCATCCATGCCCCAGCTTATTCTGACCGTCTCCTGCCCTGTCCGGACCGGGGTCGTCGCGACGATCGCCTCGGTTCTGGCCAAGGCGGGCTGCAACATTCACGACAGTTCGCAATTCACCGATCTGCAGAACGACCGCTTCTTCATGCGCCTCAGCCTCATGTCCGAACAGGGCAAGACCCGCGACGATCTGGACCGGGACCTGCGGGACGCGACCGAAGGCACCGATATCGTCCATGCCTTCCATGATCCCTGCGAGAAGATGAAGGTCGTCATCATGGTCAGCCGTTTCGGCCATTGCCTGAACGACCTGCTGTACCGCTGGCGGATCGGCGCACTGCCGATCGACATCGTGGCCGTGATCTCGAACCACATGGATTATCAGAAGGTCGTCGTGAACCACGACCTGCCCTTCCACTGCATCAAGGTCACCAAGGGCAACAAGGCCCGCGCCGAGGCCGAACAGATGCGCATCGTGCAGGAGGCGGGTGCCGAACTGATCGTGCTGGCACGCTATATGCAGGTCCTGTCGGACGAGATGTGCCGCAAGATGTCGGGACGCATCATAAACATCCACCATTCGTTCCTGCCCAGCTTCAAGGGCGCGAACCCTTATCGCCAGGCCTTCGACCGGGGCGTCAAGCTGATCGGCGCGACCAGCCATTACGTCACCGCCGATCTGGACGAAGGTCCGATCATCGAACAGGACACAGTCCGTGTCACCCATGCCCAAAGCGCCGGCGATTACGTCAGTCTGGGTCGCGACGTCGAAAGTCAGGTCTTGGCGCGGGCGATCCACGCCCATATCCATCGCCGCGTCTTCATCAGCGGCGACAAGACCGTCGTCTTCCCCGCCAGCCCGAACGAATATGCGTCCGAACGCATGGGATGACCCCGGCGGGCTTGCCGCCGGGGCCTTGCGGCGGCATCACCCTGCCGCCGCGGTGACCGGGATGCCCAGGGGCATCAGCGATAGATGGGGAAACGATCGCAGATCGCCTTGACCTGGGCGCGGACGCTGGTTTCCGTGTCGACGCAGCCATCGGGATTAGTGGCCAGCGCCTTCAGGACGCGCAGGATCATCTCGCCGATCTGGCGGAATTCGGCCTCGTGGAATCCACGGGTGGTTCCGGCGGAACTGCCAAGGCGGATGCCGCTGGTGACGAAGGGCTTTTCGGGGTCGAAGGGGATGGCGTTCTTGTTGCAGGTCAGGCCCGCGCGCTCCAACGCGATCTCGGCGGCCTTGCCGGTCACGCCCAGGGGGCGCAGGTCGCACAGGACCATGTGGCAATCGGTGCCGCCCGACACGATGCCCATGCCCCCCGCGGTCAGCGCGTCGGCCAGCGCGCGGGCATTGGCGATGACATCGCGGGCGTAATCCTTGAAGGACGGTTGCAGCGCCTCGCCGAAGGCCACGGCCTTGGCGGCGATCACATGCATCAGCGGGCCGCCCTGGTTGCCCGGGAAGACGGCCGAGTTGAACTTCTTGGCCAGATCGTCGTCATTGGTCAGGATGACGCCACCGCGTGGGCCGCGCAGGGTCTTGTGCGTGGTCGATGTGACGACATGGGCATGGGGCACCGGGTTGGGGTATTCGCCCGCCGCGATCAGGCCCGCGTAATGCGCCATGTCCACCATCAGCCAGGCACCGACCTCGTCCGCGATGGCGCGGAAGGCGGCGAAATCCATGTGGCGCGGATAGGCGGATGCGCCGGCCACGATCAGCTTGGGACGTTCGGCCAGCGCCAAGTCGCGGACCTTGGCCATGTCGATCAGGTGGGTGTCGGGTTCGACCTCATAGCTGACGACCTGGAACCATTTTCCGGACATGGTCACGGGCGAACCGTGGGTCAGGTGACCGCCATGCGCCAGCGACAGGCCCATGATCTTGTCGCCAGGCTGCAGCAGCGCCAGAAAGACCGCCTGGTTGGCCTGGGCGCCGGAATGCGGCTGGACGTTCACATGGCCTGCGCCGAACAGCTGCTTCAGGCGGTCGCGGGCGATATCCTCGACCGCGTCCACGAATTCGCAGCCACCGTAATAGCGTTTGCCGGGATAGCCTTCGGCGTATTTGTTGGTCAGGACCGACCCCTGGGCCGCCAGCACGTCGGCCGAGACGATGTTTTCCGAGGCGATCAGCTCGATCTGATCCTGCTGGCGCAGCAGCTCGCGGCCGATGGCATCGGCGATGGCGCTGTCCGAGATGGCAGGCGTCTTGAAGTCCAGCATGGGGGTTCCTTTCGGCATGACGGGGCCGCCCGCGACCATCAGGGTCGCGGCGGGACGGGGACAAGGGGGTGGCGGGGCCTAGAGGCCCGAACGCAGCTCGACCAGCACCTGGTCGAGAATGGCGCGCACATGCGGCAGAAAGCTGCACCAGACATCCATGCGGAAATCCTGGCGGTCGTCGCGCCACAGGGTGACGGTGGCGCTGTCGTAAAGCGTCCGCGCCCCCTGCCCCACGGGCATCGCCTCGATGTCGCGGGGGCAGCCGGTGGTCAGTGCTGTCAGGGCCTGCGCGCCGGATATGCGCAGCGTGATCTCTCGGTCGCTGATCTCGACCAGGCTGTGCGGGATCTGGACATAGGCATCGCGGGACGCCGCGACCAGCGGTGCGGCCTCATCGACAAGGACGGTCCATTCGTCGGGGCCAAGGCACAGAACCTCGGGCCCTGGGCCGGACGCGCGATGGCCGACGGTGGTCGGCAGCTCCAGCGACAGCGCGGCGGCCAGGGCCGCCCGGTTGCCGGGACGCACGCGCAGGGAAAATCGCGGGCGCGGGGGCAGTTCCTCGACCAGGAAGGGCGTGGGGTCGAACTCGTGGCGTTGCGTGGTCATGTCGTCGCTCCTCAGGCCTTTAGCCGTTCGCCGTCAGGGTCATAGAAGTTGGTCGAGGTGATCGTGGCGCGGACCGTGCCGTCGGGCATCGGGATATGCACCGTCCTGCCCATCATCGCATGGCCGCCGGTGATGACCGCCATGGCGATGGGCCGTCCCAGTGCCACCGAGTCATAGGACGAGGTCACATGACCGGCCATGGTCATCGGCAGGCTCTGGTTCGGGTCCAGCACGATCTGCGCGCCCTCCTCCAGCCGGGTGCCGCCTTCGGTCAGCAGGCCGACCAGCTGCTTGCGGTTCGGGGCGACGATGTCGGGACGCTGCAGCGACCGCTTGCCCACGAAATCCTTCTTGGCCTTGCCGATCGCCCAGTCCAGACCAGCATCCTGCGGGGTGACGGTGCCGTCGGTGTCCTGGCCCACGATGATATAGCCCTTTTCGGCGCGCAGGACGTGCATCGTCTCGGTGCCATAGGGGCAGATGTCATAGGGTTGGCCGGCCTCGAAGATGGCCTGCCACAGCTGCATTCCGTGGCGGGCCGGAACGTTCACCTCGAAGCCCAGTTCGCCGGTGAAGCTGATGCGGAACAGCCGTGCGGGCAGGCCCGCCACGGCGCATTCCGCGACCGACATATGCGGGAAAGTCGCATCCGACAGGTCCAGCCCCTCGACCAGTTTCTCCAGCACCTTGCGCGCGTTCGGGCCGTTCAGCGCGACCGTCGCCCATTGTTCCGTGGTCGAGGTCAGCCAGACGTCCAGGTCCGGCCATTCGGTCTGAAGGTAATCCTCCATCATGTTCATGACGCGCGCGGCACCGCCGGTTGTGGTAGTGACATGGAACAGGTCGGGCGCCAGGCGGCCGATGACGCCGTCATCGCGGATGAAG
Source organism: Paracoccus sp. SM22M-07 (assembly GCF_001887735.1). Lineage (NCBI taxonomy): Bacteria > Pseudomonadati > Pseudomonadota > Alphaproteobacteria > Rhodobacterales > Paracoccaceae > Paracoccus > Paracoccus sp. SM22M-07. The sequence goes on along the minus strand of NZ_JPKW01000012.1, from coordinate 16,178 downwards.
CCGTCCTCGCCCAGCAGCAGGCCATAGCGGCAGCGGCCCGGCGCCAGCTTGGTCCAGGGGTTGGTGTACATGCGGTTCATGAATTCGACCGCATCGGGGCCGACCACCTCGATCTTGCCCAGGGTGGATGCGTCGAACATGCCGACCGAAGCCCTTGTCGCGCGACATTCGCGGGCGACGGCGGCATGCATGTCCTCGGCCCCTTGCGGGAAATACCAGGCGCGGCGCCACAGCGACACGGGTTCGAACACCGCACCCTGGGCCTCGGCCCAGGGGTCGATCGGCGTCTTGCGGGTGATCTCGAACGTCGCGCCCTTGTGGTAACCCGCGAAGGCCCCGAAACTGGTCGGCGTATAGGGCGGGCGGAAAGTCGTCAGCCCTACCTGCGGAGGCTCCTTGCCAAGGGCATCGGCGGCGATCATCAGCCCGTTGATGTTCGACATCTTGCCCTGGTCGGTCGCCATGCCGTTGGTGGTATAGCGCTTGACGTGTTCGATGGACCGCATGCCTTCGCGGACGGCCAGGCGGATGTCCTTGGCGGTCACGTCGTTCTGATAATCGACGAAGGCCTTGGCCTTGCCGGGGCTGCGATCGGTCGGCAGTTCCGTCTGGCTGGTGCCGATGCCGGGGCGGTCGCCATCGACCCGCGCATCGGACCCTGCGGCATCGCGGCCAAGGGCCTTGGCGGCGGCGATGCCGGCCTTGACGCCGTCCGCCAGCACCGGGCCGTAACCCCACAGTCCGCGCCCGGCCCCCGCGATCTGGCAGGCCTCGGTCTTGTGGTTCGGCAGGAAGGTGCGGCTGTCGGCATCCCAGGCCAGCGACCCCTTGGTGTGGGAAAACAGGTGCAGCGACGGCGTCCATCCGCCGCAGATCAGCAGCGCGTCGCAGGCGATCTTGCGGCCCGCGCCGACCTGCCCATGACGGACCGGGTTCACGCGCACGGACTTGACCCGCAGGCGACCCTCGGTGCCGGTGGCGGTGTGGCCGGTCAGCACCGGGATGCCCCGCTTGCGTGCTGCATCCATCAGGCCGCCGCGCACGCTGTCGCGGGTGTCGGCGATCACCGCCACGCGGGCGCCCGCATCGACCAGGTCAAAGGCCGCGTAATAGGCGCTGTCATGGCTGGTCACCACGGCGGCATTGTCGCCCACCTTGACGCCGTAGCGGTTCAGATAGGTCTGCGCGGCCCCGGCCAGCATGACGCCGGGTCGGTCGTTGCCGTCAAAGACCAGCGGCTTTTCCAGCGCACCCTGCGCCAGCACCACCTGCCCGGCGCGGACATGCCACATGCGTTCACGCGGCGCGCCATGGGGCGGCTGGTCCAGGTGGTCGGTCACGCGTTCGACCAGACCGACGAAGTTCTGGTGGTAATATCCGATGGCCGTGGTGCGGGTCATCAGGCGGACACCGGCGGCGCGCAGCTGCGACAGCTGTTCTGCCAACCAGGCCCAAGACCCGCGCCCGTCGATGCGGACCGACGGATCAGAGAGCATCGATCCGCCCATTTCGGGGTTTTCGTCCACCAGCACGACGCGGGCCCCCGATTTGGCCGCCGTCAGCGCCGCCGCGATCCCCGCTGCGCCGCCGCCCACGACAAGCACGTCCGTGTGCAGGTTGCGGTGGGCATAGCTGTCGGGGTCGGCTTCGGTCGGCGACTTGCCCAGACCCGCCGCGGCGCGGATGAAGGGTTCGTACACCTTGTCCCAGAAGCTGCGCGGCCACATGAAGGTCTTGTAGTAGAAGCCTGCGGAAAACAGCATGTAGGCGCGGTCGTTCACCGCCCCGATGTCGAAGGACAGGCGCGGCCACTTGTTCTGGCTTTCGGTGGTCAGGTTCGCGCGCAGTTCCTGCACGGTGGCGCGGGTGTTGGGCTCGAAGCGCCCCGGCCCGCGGGACGTGGCGATCAGGGCGTTCGGTTCCTCGGACCCGGCGGTGACGGCGCCGCGCGGGCGGTGATACTTGAACGACCGCCCCATCAGGTGCACGCCGTTGGCCAACAGCGCGGATGCGACCGTGTCGCCCCGCAGGCCCTGATAGCTGCGCCCGTCAAAGGTGAAGCGGACCGGCGCGGCGGGATCGACGCGCCCCATGCCGGGGATGCGGTAACGGCTCATTCGGCGGCCTCCTTCACGGTCAGGTCGGGGCGGGCCTCACCGGCCTTGTAGGTCATCAGGAAACGGTCGCTGACAGTGTCGCGGACCGCATTGAAGAAGCGGGCGCAGCCGTGGACGTGCCGCCAGCGTTCGAAATGTGGGCCGCGCGCATTGGTGCGGATGAACAGGTAATCGCGCCATTCCTCATCCGTCAGCGTGGACGGATCGGCGGGGCGGTTGATATGCGCCTCACCGGCATAGGCGAATTCGGATTCGGGCAGGGTGGCGTCGCAATAGGGGCAATGGATCAGCAGCATCGGAAACCTCTCAGTGCGCGACGGCGGCGGCGGCGGCTTCGTCGATCAGCCGGCCGGTGGTGAAGCGTTCAAGCGTGAAGGGCGCGTTGATCGGGTGCGGTTCGTCCTTGGCCACGGTCCAGGCCAGCGTATGCGCGGCCCCCGGCGTCGCCTTGAAGCCGCCCGTGCCCCATCCGCAATTGACGTAGAGACCCTTGACCGGGGTCTTGCCGATGATGGCGCTGCGGTCGGGGGTGACGTCCACGATGCCGCCCCATTTGCGCAGCATCCGCATGCGGTTGAAGATGGGGAAGACCTCGCAGATGGCCGCGACCGTATGTTCGATCAGCGGCAGCCCGCCGCGCTGGCTGTAACTGGTGTACTGATCGGTCCCCGACCCGATGACCAGTTCGCCCTTGTCGGATTGGCTGATATAGGCGTGGACTGTGTTCGACATGACGACGCAGGGAAAGATCGGCTTGACCGGTTCGCTGACCAGCGCCTGCAGCGGATAGCTTTCCAGCGGCATCCTGACGCCCGCGCTGTCCATCACGACGCTGGTGTGACCGGCGGCCGACACGGCGACCTTTTTGGCCTTGATGAAGCCCTTGGCGGTATCGACGCCCTGCACCGCCCCGTCCGGGCCGCGCCGGATCGCGATGACCGGGCAGTTCTGGATGATGTCCACGCCGCGTGCCGCCGCCGCCCGGGCATAGCCCCAGGCCACCGCATCGTGCCGCGCCGTGCCCGCCCGCATCTGCAGCGCCGCGCCCATCACCGGGTAACGCGCGTCGGGGCTGATGTTCAGTGGCGGACAGAAGGCCTTGGCCTCTTCCTTGGACAGCCAGCGGTTGTCGACGCCGTTCAGGCGGTTGGCGTGGATGTGGCGCTGGAAGGACTGAACGTCATGGACGTTATGCGCCAGCATCATCACGCCGCGCTTGGAATACATGACGTTGTAGTTCAGCTCTTGGCTGAGGTTTTCCCACAGGTCCAGCGCGTGGTCATAGAGCCTTGCGCTTTCGTCATAGAGATAGTTCGACCGGATGATGGTCGTGTTGCGGCCCGTGTTGCCGCCACCCAGCCAGCCCTTGTCGATCACCGCGACATTGGTGATGCCATGTTCCTTGGCCAGGTAATAGGCCGCGCCCAGCCCATGCCCGCCCGCGCCGACGATGATGACGTCGTATTCGGCCTTGGGCTGGCTGTCGGGCCATTGCTCGCGCCAGTTCTTGTGGCCGGTCAGCGCATTCCTGAGCAGGGACATCGCAGAGAAACGTTGCATGGCGGGGGCCCTTTCCTGTCGAAGCTGGCCGTCACATTACTGTCGGGTCCGGCTTCAAAATTGTAGATTTGCGCCAGCAATCCTGTAGCTTTGCGCCATGACACCGCCACCGCCCCCGTCCCGCAACCGCCTGCGCGTCGCCTTTCTTCTGGCCGACCAGTTCACCCTGTCGGCCTTTGCCAATTTCGTGGACGTTCTGCGGCTGGCGGCGGACGACGCCGACAAGTCGCGGCGCATCCTGTGCGACTGGTCGGTGCTGGCCGAACGGATGGACCCGGTCGCCTCCAGCTGCGGGGTCAGGGTCCAGCCGGACACGCCGTTGCGCCGGGCGGGGACGTTCGACTATCTGGTGGTCGTCGGTGGGCTGATCAGCGACCGCGCGGCCTTCGGGGCCGGGGCCTTGGACTTCATGCGTCAGGCGGCCGCGCGGGGCGTGCCGCTGGTGGGGTTGTGCACGGGGGTCTTCACCCTGCAGGCGGCAGGGTTGCTGCAGGGTTATCGATGCTGCGTCAGCTGGTTCCACCATCAGGACTTCCTGGACCGGTTCGACAGCGAAACGCCGGTCTCGGACCAGATCTTCGTTGTCGATCGCGACCGGCTGACCTGTTCGGGCGGGCACGGCACGTCGCATCTGGCAGCCTTTCTGGTTCAGCGCCATGTCGGCCAATCCGCCGCCACGAAAAGCCTGAACATCATGATGATCGAAGACGCGCTTGGCGGTCAGCGCGCCCAACCGGGCCAGATGCTGACCCGGCAGGCGCGGGACGATCTGGTCAAGCGCGCGGTCTTGAAGATGCAGCAGAACATCGAAGCGCCGCTTGGCATCGGACAGATCGCCGCCGCCCTGAACACTGCGCGCCGCACGCTGGAACGGCGCTTTCAGGCCGATCTGGGGCAATCGCCGCGCCGCATCTATCTGGAGATCAGGCTGGACCGCGCCACGGCCCGATTGCGGCGCAGCGACCAGTCGGTGACGGATGTCGCGCTGTCCTGCGGGTTCTGCGACGCGCCGCACCTGACGCGGGCCCTGAAATCCGAACGCGGAATGACGCCGGGCGACATCCGCAGCGGCATGTCCGAAACCCGCCAGCCCCCGGCATCCGGCGATCAGATATCCTTTACCAGCCGCAGCGCATCATAGATCGCCGCATGGGTGTTTCGCGCGGCGACCGCGTCGCCGATGCGGAACAGCTGGAAGCGGCCTTCGGGATTGTCGTCGATCCGTTGGGGCAGGCCCGCCAGCAGGGCGTCGTGATCCAGCCGGCCCAGGTTGCGCGACAGGGGCTTCAGGTCGAAATACAGGTCGTCCAGCGGGCGCGTGCCGTGGTTCACCACCACCTGATCGACCAGCCTGTCGCGCGTCATGCCACCGTAGTCGCTGCCAAGCGTGGCGCGCAGGCGGTTGCCCTCGCGGGCCACCGACAACAGCCGCCAGGTGACCGTGAAGGTCACGTCGCGGGCCTGCAGGCTGCGCATGTAGGGGACCAGGTTCATGGCCATCACCTCGGGGGCGAAACTGCGGTCGGGGGTCACGACCTCGACCCGTGCGCCGGTGGCTGCGATGATGTCGGCGGCCTGAAGGCCTGCATGATCGCCCGCATCGTCAAAGATCAGCGTGTCGGCACCCGGCTTGACGTCGCCTGACAGGATGTCCCAGGCCGAACAGACCAGATCGTTGCCCGCGGCCAGCACCTCGGTATGGGGCAGGCCGCCGGTGGCGATGATCACCGCGTCGGGCCGCGTGGCCAGCACGTCATCGACATCGGCGAAGGCGTTGAAACGGAAGGTCACCCCCCGTTTCTGGCACATCGCTATCCGCCACGCGACGATCGAGATCATCTCTCGCCGCCGTTCCTGCCGGGCGGTCAGGCGGATCTGACCGCCGGGCTGGTCGGCGGCCTCGAAGACGGTGACGGCATGGCCGCGTTCGGCGGCCACGCGCGCAGCCTCAAGGCCCCCCGGACCGGCCCCCACGATCGTCACGCGGCGCGTTTCGGATGCCGCCGGAATGTCGTGGGGCATCGTCTCCTCGCGCCCGGTGGCGGCGTTGTGCAGGCAAAAGGCCAGCCCGCCCTGATAGATGCGATCCAGGCAGTAATTCGCGCCGACGCAGGGACGGATGTCATCCTCGCGCCCTTCCACGATCTTGCGCACCAGATGCGGGTCGGCCATATGCGCCCGCGTCATGCCCACCATATCGACCAGCCCCGCCGCGATGGCGTGACGCGCCGTCGCCACGTCGGGGATCTTGGCAGCATGGAAGGTCGGAAATTCGGTGGCTTTCCGGATCCGTCCCGCAAATTCCAGATGCGGCGCGTTGCGCATGCCCTGCACCGGGATCACGTCGGTCAGGCCGGCATCGGTGTCGATATGACCGCGCACCACGTTCAGGAAATCGACCAGCCCGCTATCCTTCAACTTCTGCGAGATGGTGATGCCGTCATCGGCACCAAATCCGCCCGGCAGGCATTCGTCGCCGGTATAGCGCAGGCCGACCAGAAAATCCGGGCCACAGCGTTCGCGGATGCCGCGCAGGACGTCGAAGGTGAACCGCAGGCGGTTGTCCAGGCTGCCGCCATATTCCCCCTCCAGGTCATTGGTCAGGGGGGACCAGAACTGGTCCATCAGATGGCCATAGGCCTGCAGTTCCAACCCGTCCAGCCCGGCGGCCTTCATCCGTTCGGCCGCATCAACGTAATCGGTGATGATGCGCTGGATGTCCCAATCCTCCATCTTCTTGGGGAAGGAACGATGCGCGGCCTCGCGTTCGTGGCTGGGTGACACGACGGGCAGCCAGTCGGCCTTGTCCCATCGCGTGCGCCGGCCCAGATGGGTCAGCTGGATCATCACGGCCGTGCCGTGATCGTGGCATTCATCGGTCAGCTTGCGCATCCAGCCGACGACTTCGTCCTTCCAGGCCAGGATGTTGTTGAAGACCGGCGGGCTGTCGCGCGACACCGCCGCAGACCCCGCCGTCATCGTCAGCGCCACCCCCGCCTTCGCCCGTTCCACGTGATAGGCGCGATAGCGGTCCTTGGGCATCCCGTCTTCGGGATAGGCCGGTTCATGGCTGGTGATCATGATGCGGTTGCGAAGCGTCAGGTGCTTCAGCCGATAGGGCTGTAAAATCGGATCGTCGGACATCGTGCTGCCTTCCTGCTGCCGGGGGTCGGACAGACGGAAGCCCAGAATGTTCACATGTGTCAAGTGTAATTACATGACCGTCCTGCCACAGTTCTTCGGTGAACAATTCGCTTGTTGCCTTGGGCGCTTTGCCGCTAGGGTTCGGGGATGGATGAACAGGATGTCACTGCCGCCGGATGGCGGGGATCTCGGGATGGTTGGCTCGAGGCGGGGTACCAGGCGCTGATCGAAGGTGGCGTCGACGCCGTCAGGATCATGCCCCTGGCCAAGCGGCTTGGTCTGTCGCGCACCAGTTTCTATTGGTTCTTCAAGGACCGCGAGGCGTTGCTGGCGGCGCTTCTGGACGGATGGGCCGCGCGAACCACTACCCCCTTGGTCGCGGCGACGACCCATTATGCCGAAACCCAGGCCGAGGCGATGCTGAACGTCATCGGCTGCTTCCTGTTGTCCGAGACCTTCGACGCGCGGCTGGAATTCGCGATCCGCAGTTGGGCCTTGCAGGATCAGGCTGTGGCGGACCGGGTCGCGGCCGCGGACGACAGCCGCCTGTCAGCCCTGTCGAGGATGCTGCAGGGCTGGGGACATGATGCGGCATCCGCGGATGTTCGCGCGCGCACCGTCTATCTGGTCCAGATCGGCTATATCTCGATGCGGGCCGTCGAGGATCTGCAGACACGCCTGGACCGCATCCCCACCTATGTCGAGATCTATACAGGCACCCGCCCCGCCCCCCGCGAGATCGCCCGCTTCAACGCGCGCTTTCAGGACCGTGGGGCCGCCTGACATGCTTGCGTCCTGTTTGGCCGAGGGGCGGGCCGACCCTGGAGCGTAGCTGAAATGATCCCGCCGATTTGGGAACCGGTGGTCCGCCATGCCCTGCTCCAGAGTTTGGGGGCCAAGGCCGCATCATCACCTTCATGGTGATGACCACCGACATCCTGCCCGAGACTCGAGCTTCGCGACGGCGGGGCGGGGCCACGACTTCGACCCGCGGCGGTTATCCCCAATTTTCGGGGATGGTTCTGGGGAAAAGCGGAAATTCGGACAGATTGTCAGGCCCTTGGGCGAGCCTTCTCGAATGCACGTCGTGCAAGCAGGGGCCGCCGCAGCGGCCCCGACATTGTGCGGTCAGCCAAAGAGCGCGTTGCAGATCAGCAGCATGACCAGCGACGACGCCCAGGCCAGCGTGGTCGGCACCGACCACAGCAGCATCTGGTGCTTGGCCTGCTTGACGCCCAGCATCCGGTTGATGACCCAGAAATAGCTGTCGTTGAAATAGCCGAAGACCATCGACCCGATGGCCGCCGCCTGTGCGGCAAAGACCATGTTCACGTCCGGCATGTTCATCAGGATCGGCGCCGAGATCGATGCGCCCGTGATCATCGCCACCGTGCCAGAACCCTGGATCAAGCGTACCAGAGAGCTGATCACGAAGGGGATCAGCACGGCGGGGATGGCAAGACCCGCCACCGCCTGGCCGATCACGTCGCCAGCACCGCTGTCGCGCAGGACCGAACCCAAGGCGCCCCCCGCACCGGTCACCAGCAGGATGATGCCCGCGCTTTCGACGCCCTGCTCCATGTATCCCAGAACCTCGTCGCGCGGACGGCCGGGCAGCAGGGTATAGATCGAGACCAAAAGACCGATGGCCACGGCGATCACCGGGTTGCCGAAGAAGGACATGGCCTGCACCAGCAGGTTCGTCTCCAACGCCGGATCGCCCGAGATGCGGACCATCGTCGTCGCGATGGTGTTCAGGAAGATCAGCCCGATCGGCAGCAGCAGCGGCAGGACCGCCAGCCCAAGCGAGGGCAGGTCCTTCTGGCGGGCCTCGGCGGCGCTGTCGAACTGGCGATAGGCGGCGGCGATGTCCTCGCCGGTGTCGGCTTCGATCATCCGCTCCAGCCGGGGGCCCATGGCGCGGGCATAAAAGACGATGACCGCCATGCCCGGAATGGTGAAGACGATGCCCCACAGGATCATCAGGCCCAGATCCACGTCATAGATGCCCGCGACGCCCAGGGGTCCGGGGGTGGGCGGCACGGCATGGTGCGTCAGCATCAGCCCGCCCGCCAGCGCGATGCCAAGCGTCAGCACCGACTTGCCCGAGGACCGCGCCAGCGCCTTGACCAGCGGGGTCAGGATGACGAAGGCGCTGTCGCAGAAGATCGGGATCGACACGATATAGCCCGTCAGGACCATCGCCCAATCCTCGCGCTTTTTCCCGACCCACCGGATCAGCGAATAGGCCATCTGCTCGGCGGCGCCCGATACTTCCAGGATGCGGCCCATCATCACGCCAAAGCCGATGACCAGGCCGATGGTGGACAGCGTCTTTCCGAAGCCCGTGGTGATCGAGGTGATGACCTCGGCGGGCATCATGCCGCCGATCAGGCCGGATACGGATGCGGCGATGATCAGTGCCACGATGGCGTGGACCTTGGTCTTCACGACCAGGAAGATCAGCAGGAAGATGGCAAGGCCAAGTCCTGCGATCAGCTGGAACTCCATTCCGGGTTCAGCCATGGGTTACTCCTCCTCTGCGCCGCGACGCGGCGGCGCCTCCTTTATGAATAAGCTCAGCGATCGGCCAGGAACTGGCGCAGGATCGCGTCGAAATCGGTGTCCGCACCGAACCCCAGGGCGCGTGCGCGGGACACATCGAAGGCGCCGGGCCAGCTGCAGACGATGTCGATGATGCGCTGGTCACGGGTCAGCGCGACACGGGCGCGGGCGTCCGGACCCACCAGCCGTTCCAGACTGTCCAGCATCTCGGCGGGGGTCGCGGTGATGCCGGGCATGTCCATGACGCGGTTCAGGCCCAGATCGGTGGCCGGAACGCGGCCCGCGCGGACAAGGTTCTGCACCGCCACGCCCGGAGAGCTGATCCACAACCGCGTGTCCAGCGGCACCGGGCATTCCGACGCCTGCCCCGATACCGGTTCGCGGATGATCCCCGACACGAAGCTGGAGGCCGCGGAATTGGGCGCGCCGGGGCGCACGCAGATCGTGGGCAGGCGCACGGTCAGCCCGTCGACGAAGCCCTTGCGGCTGTATTCGCTGACCAGCAATTCGCCGATGGCCTTGCCGCAGCCGTATGAGGACTGGGGCATCAGGGCCATGGTCGGTGGCACGATCTGCGGCATCTCACCGCCGAAGACCGCCAGCGAGCTGGTGAAGACGAAGCGCGGCGCGCGGTCCAGCTTGCGGCAGGCCTCCAGCAGCAGGCGGGTGGCGTCGACATTGATGTGCAGGCCGGTGTCGAAATCCTCCTCGGACTGGCCCGACAGCACGGCGGCGAGGTGATAGACCGTGTCGGCCCCGCCTGACAGCGCGCGGGCCACGGCGTCCGCGTCGTCGATGGAGCCGACCAGGCTCTCCACCCGCGCGTCATCGACCGGGCAGGCCACCCGGTCCAGTGATACGATGCGCTCCGCGCCGTCCGCCAACAGCGCCGCGATCAGGCGTGCGCCCAGGAACCCGGCGCCGCCGGTCACCACGATAGTCATATTGTCTCTCCCTTCAGGTCTGGGGCCAGGATCACCTGGATGCCCATGTCGCGCAGGGCGTCCGCCGCCCCTGCGTCGATGCCCGCATCGGTCACGACCGTGTCGAAGACCGAAACGGGCAGGATGTTCATCGCCGCCACCGCGCCGTATTTCGTCGAATCCGACACCAGCACGGCGCGCCGCGCGCGATCGACCGCGACGCGCTTGACCGGGCCCTTGGCCTCGGACGGGGAACTCAGCCCCGCCACCGTCCAGGACGAGGTCGAGATGAAGGCGATGTCATAGTTGAACCGCGCCAATGCCTCGGAGGCCGCACCCCCCACGCAGGACTGGTTCGCGCGTTCGACCAGCCCGCCACTGTGATAAAGGGTGCAGTCGGCATGCGTCGACAGCCAGGCGCAGATGACGAAGTCGTTCGTGACCACCGTCAGCCCCCGGCGCCCGGCGATCTGGCGCGCCAGTTCCAGCAGCGTGGTGCCCGCGTCCAGATAGATCACCATGCCGTCGCGGACCAGATCGGCCGCCGCCTGCCCCACCGCGCGCTTGGCCCCGGTGTTGATCGCGGCCTTCTGCAGATGCGGCAGCTCCTGCGCCAACCTCCGCGACAGGCGCACGCCGCCGGTGACCGAGGAGACGCGCCCCGCCTCCTCCAGCACCTGGATGTCGCGGCGCACGGTCATGTGCGACACGCCGAGACGCTCCACCAGGTCGGCGATGCTGACGATGTCGCGTTCAGCCAAGCATGACAGGATGAACTGCTGGCGTTCGGCCGGGATCATGCGGGCGTGCGCAGATAGGGCGCGGCCCAGCCCAGACCATCCTCGGTTCGGCCGCGCGGGTTGTATTCGCAGCCCAAGGGCCCGTCGAAGCCGGTCCGGTCGAAGGCCGCGAAGATCTCGGCATAGTTCAGTTCGCCCGTGTCGGGTTCGTGCCGGTCGGGGACGCCCGCGATCTGGACATGGCCATAGGCGCCCTTCAACCGCTCGATCCGGCGGATGATGTCGCCTTCCATGATCTGCGTGTGATAGACGTCGAACTGCAGCAGCACGTTGCGGCGCTCGAGGCGTTCGATCAGGGCCAGCGTCGGGTCCTGATGCGCGATGAAATATCCCGGCACGTCGCGGCTGTTCAGCGGCTCGATGCTGATGAACAGGCCGGCAGTGGCGGCCATGTCGGCGGCCTCGCGCAGGTTTTCGGTCCAGACCGCCTCGCAGGCGGCGCGGTCCGGCTCATCGGCGGTGATGCCGGACATGACATGGATGCGCGGGCAGCCCAGGCCCGTGGCATAGGTGATCGCCTGCTCCACGCTGGCGCGGAACTCGGCGCGCTTGCCCGGACGCGCGGCAAAACCGCGTTCGCCCCCCGCCCAATCGCCCGCGGGCGCGTTGATCAGCGACAGGCGCAGCCCGTTGCGGTCCAGCCGGGTCTTCACCACCTCCATGGGGTGGTCATAGGGGAACAGGAACTCGACCGTGTCGAAGCCCGCAGCGCCCGCCCGGTCGAACCGGTCCAGAAAGGGCGCGTCGGTGAACAGCATCGAAAGGTTCGCGGCAATGCGGGTCATGTCAGTATCCTCCGCCCAGTTCGGCGATCTCGGCCTCGGTCAGGTAGTGCAGCTTCTCGCCGCGCAGGATGAACTGCAGCTTGGCGGTCTCCTCCAGCTCCTCGGCGTTGTTCACGGCATCGTCGATGTCGCGGCCCAGCACCACGACCCCGTGGGAGGCCAGCAGGAAGGCCTGCGCGCTGCTGCCTTGCGCGGCGGCCGCCAGGTCCAGCCCGATCTGCGGCGATCCGGGGCGGGAATAGGGGATGACCGGCATGTGCCCGATGCGCATGACGTAATAGGGGGTGAAGGGCCGGATCGCATTGTCGCGCGGCAGGCCTTCCAGGCATGACAGCGCCGTCAGATAGGTCGAATGCAGATGCACGATCGCCCCCGCCTGCGGCCGCACGTCATAAAGCGCGCGGTGGAAGGCGAACTCCTTGGAGGGCTTCGGCCCCGGCAGCGGTTCGCCATCCGCGCCGATCACCGACAGCGCATCGGCCGACAGGCGGCCCAGGCTGCTGCCCGTGGGGGTGACGGTGAAGCCGCCATCGGGATTGCGGACCGAGACGTTGCCCGCCCCGCCCACGGAATAGCCGCGTTCGAACAGGCTGCGGCACAGCAGCACCATGCGGTCGGCGGCGCTCATGCGGGGACCTCCTGCGCGTCGGTGAAGAAGGTCTCGGCCCCGAAATTGCCGGATTTCAGCGCCAGCGACAGCGGCTTGTCCACCGCGCGGACCCAAGGCACACCGGGCGCGATCTGCGGCCCGATGGCAAAGCCCGTGACCTTCAGCGCCTGCGTGACCGACCCCGAGGTCTCTCCTCCCGCGACGATGAAGCGGGTGATGCCGCCTTCGGCCAGACGCGTGGCGGCGGCGGCGAAGGTGTGTTCGACCGCCTCGGAGGCGGCGGGGCCGTGCTGTCCCTGGATCTCGCGCAGGCGCGCCGGATCGGCGGTCGCGGTGATCATCGGCGCGCGGCCCTGCGGCTGCGCCAGCACCCATTCGGCCAGCTCGGCGCTATAGGCATCCGCATCGGCCAGGCAGCGGTCGACCTCCACGTCCAGCGTCGGCGCCAGCGCGCGATAGGCCGCGACCTGCCGGTTGGTCATCACGGAACAGGAGCCCGAGATCACCACCGCAGGCCCCGCCAGAGGCGCGCCCGCGTCCTGGGCCTGGGCATCGGCCCCACCCGACACCGCCCGCGCGATGCCGTATCCCAGCCCCGACCCGCCAGTGACCAGCGCCATCTCCGCCACGGCCTGCCCAAGCGTCGCCAGATGCGCGTCGCTGATCGCGTCCAGCACGACGTAACGGACCCCGTCCGCCCGCAGCGCGGCGATGCGGTCGCGCACGGCCTGCGGCCCCTGATCGACGGTCGCCGCATCGACCAGCCCGCAGCGGCCCTGCGCCTGCCCTTCCATCAGCCGGATCAGGCTGCTGTCGCGCATGGGCGTGATCGGGTGATCGCGCATCCCCGAATCCTGCAGCAGGTCCTGCCCCACGAACAGGTGGCCCAGATAGACCGACCGCCCGTTCACCGGCAGCGCCGGGCAGATCACCGTGATATCGGTGCCCAGAGCCTCCATCAGCGCATCGGCCACCGGGCCGATATTGCCCTCAGCCGTCGAATCGAAGGTCGAGCAGTATTTCTGATAGATCTGCGCGCAGCCCCGCGCCCGCAGCCATTCCAGCGCGGCCAGACTGTCGGCCACAGCCTCCGCCGCCGGGTTCGACCGGCTCTTGAGCGAGATCACCACGGCATCGGCATCGACCTGCGCATCCGCCTCCGGCACGCCGATCATCTGCGTGGTGGTCAGGCCGCCCGCGACCAGGAACCCGGCGATGTCGGTCGCGCCGGTGAAATCATCCGCGATGACGCCGATTTTCATGCCTTGCCCTCCGGCAGGGTGATGCCCGAAAAGGTCTTGATCACCGCGCTGTCATCCTCGCGCCCGTGGCCCATGTTGGAGGCCTGCTGGAACATCGCGAAGGCGGTCGAGGCCAAGGGCAACGGGAACCCCAGGGCGCGCCCGGTTTCCGTGACCAGGCCCAGGTCCTTGACGAAGATGTCCACGGCCGAGGTCGGGGTGTAGTCGCCGTCGACCACATGCTTCATCCGGTTTTCGAACATCCAGGAATTGCCGGCGGCGTTGGTCACCACGTCATACATCGTGTCCAGCGGGATGCCCGCGCGGGCGGCCAGGGCCATCGCCTCGGCGCCGACGGCGATATGCACGCCCGCCAGCAGCTGGTGGATGACCTTGACCGTGGCACCCTGCCCGATATCCGGTCCGATGCGATAGGTCTTGGCGGCCACCGCCTGCAGCACCGGGGCCAGCGCGTCGAAGGCCGCATCCGGCCCCGAGGCCATCACCGTCATCGCCCCCTGCGCGGCCTTGGCGGCGCCGCCCGAAACCGGCGCGTCCAGCATCAGGACGCCCCGCGCCTGCAGCTCCGCGCCCAAGGCGCGCGCTTCGTCCGCCGATTGGGTGCAGCTGACCATAATCGCGCCGCCGGGTGCGATGCGGTCAGCCACGCCCCCCTGCCCCAGGATCACCTGCCGCGCCTGCGCGCCATTCACGACCAGCACGATCACTGCGTTAAAATCGCCGGTCAGCCCCGCGATCCCGTCAGCCACGCCCTCGGCCCCCTGGGCTGCAAAGGCATCGCGGCGCCCCGCATCCAGGTCGATGCCACTGGTGGCCAGTCCGGCGCGCAGGCAGGACTGCGCCGCCCCCATACCCATGGATCCAAGTCCCACGACACAGACGCGATAATCCGATGGCAGATCCATGCAGCTTCTCCTTCCGCAACAGTTCTTGTCGAAATTTCACATATTGTCACAGTTTTCAACATCAGTTTTCAGGAACCCTTGTCTGGCCTGATCGGGATGACGCTGAGCAGGGGTGCAAGGGCAGCCGAGGGCGGACAAAGCCGAGGCGCAAATCTGCGCATGGCAGCATCATTTCAGCAGTTATCCGCCGCCCGCATCGCCAAACCTGACCCCGGGTCAAGCAGCGCCTTTCAACCAAAAGTTGCAGACCCTATCTCTGCCCTGACAACCCAAGAAGAGGCATGGCAGCATGACCCCAGACGAACGACACAATACCGGACATCTGCGGGGCGACCTGAAGACAAGGCGCCGATTGCTGAACCCGTCCAGGTCGGCACGCGTGCTGGTCGCGTCACGCCGGTCTGCGGGAAACGACCTGTTGCTGGGCACGATCCTTGCCGCCATCGCGGGGGCCGCGAATGTCGGCGGGTTCTTTGCCTTGGGCCAGTACACCTCGCACATGACCGGTTATCTGTCGGCCATCGCCGACCAGCTGACCGCGCTGAACCTGTGGATCGCCCTGCTGAGCGTTCTGGCGGTGGCGGCCTTCGTTTCCGGGTCGGCGCTCAGCGCCTTTCTGATCAACTGGGGGCGCGACCATGTCTTCCGGCAGCAATATGCCCTGCCCCTGACGATCCAAGGCGGCCTTTTGCTGGGATTTTCCCTCTGTGGAACGCTGCCGCCCGATATAGGCCGGGTGCTGGGGCTGGTGATCCTGTGCTTCATCATGGGTATGCAGAACGCGACCATCACCAATATCTCGGGGGCAAGGATCCGCACGACCCATGCGACCGGAACGGTGACCGATATCGGGATAGAGCTGGGACGCGTCGTCTATGATCGGCTATGGCCCGACCGCGGCGTTGCACCCGACCGGGTCAAACTGGGCATCCTGCTGAAGATCATCGGCATGTTCGTGCTGGGGGGCATCTTTGGCGTGATCGGGTTCCAACTGGCGGGCTTCATGTTCGCGATCCCTCTGGCCGGAGTGCTGTTCATCCTTGGCCTGCCCGGGGTGGTGCAAAGTCTGGTGCATCCATAAAGAATACGCAGGGTGATCGATCTGCGACGCGCCCCTGTCTCTTTGCCAAGGATGCGCTATTCCACGATCATACCGTAATTCCGGCATGCCCAGCACTGCGGGTAGTGTAGCTGACAAGTCAGTACGCGGCGCGGGAGCCATTACGCCTGCAATAGCGTTGTTCGCCACGGCTGTTTTACGTTCGGGATCTGCATGGGGCGGTTGGCCGACGAAGAACGCCACTATATCTAAAACCACCATCGACTTTCTGGCGGATGGCAAAACTGAATCGCGATTTACTTTGCCAAACCGGTCAAGGCCAAAATCGAGGACAACAGCTTTTTGCTGACTGGCCTGCCCCTATCGGGTGGTCCGGTTTCAATCTTAGTGCATTACGTGTCTTGTCGCTACAGCTGGGGTGGCCGGCGAAGCGGCTCCGGATGGCGA
>NZ_JPKW01000011.1:140763-176848 GCF_001887735.1 Paracoccus sp. SM22M-07 | reverse complement strand
GTGGTCGAACGGCTGCCATGGTCCAGGTCAGCAGCAATGCAACCGGTCATCAGCCGCAGGCAGTCGCTTAAATCAAACGAAGAACCGTCAAAAGAGCGGCGAGTGGAGCACAACTCTTTGCAGTTCGCAGCGCACGACAGCCGATTTTCTGTGTAGCTAAATTTGCATAACAGTGGCCCGCGATCAAAAAGGAACGCCCGCATAGATATGCGGGCGTTTGTACGTGACGGATCGTAGTCGCCATGGCTCAGCTGGGTTTCCCCAAGTCCTGGCGATCGGCTTCATCCTTGGCTGTGTCGGCCAGACGCTTCGAGGTCTGCTCGACATACTGCCGTGCCGAATGTGCCGCCGAGTTGTCGCCCGGAGTGCGATCGTCCGTCGCGTCGCGCGCTTCCTCGGCGATGTCACTGACCTCGGATTTCACTGCCGAGTAGACCGCCTTAGTCTTCTCGGTTTCCTCATGCAGGATGCGTTCGGCCTCTTCGATCAGCTGGTCGCTTTGCTGTCCAAGATGCTCGTCCTCGAACCTGCTGCGGGGCAGGCTTCCTGCCAAGGCCGCGCCGACGGCCATGGCCAAGGCGCCGAAAATCAGGGGCTGCTGATCGTAATAGTTCGAGATCTCGGCGCTGCCGCGACGGATCTGATCCCCCGCTGCATGCTGCGCGGCGATGGCGCGTTCACGCGCTGCCACGACGCGATCGCGTGCCTCCGACGATAGGTGCTCGGTCCCGTGCGACAGGCGATCCCGCATGTCGGCAAGTCCGTCCCGGCCGCGTTCCAGAA
Organism: Paracoccus sp. SM22M-07; assembly: GCF_001887735.1. NCBI lineage: Bacteria > Pseudomonadati > Pseudomonadota > Alphaproteobacteria > Rhodobacterales > Paracoccaceae > Paracoccus > Paracoccus sp. SM22M-07. The sequence continues at coordinate 176,065 of NZ_JPKW01000011.1, read as the reverse complement.
GATCCGATGCACCGTCTTTGGCATCATGGACGCGGTCGCTGATCCCGTCCTTGACGCTGTCCACGCGCCCGGCAAGGTCGGCTTTGCCTGCCGAAACACTCTGCTGGACGCGGGACAGGCGACCCTGGTCAGTCGTTCCTGGGACCGTGCTGTGGTTCGTGCTGTTGCCGGTCGGCACCGAGCGCGTCCAGGCGGGATAGCTGGGGCGTTGGATCATCGAGGCATCTGCGGGCAGATCCGCCCTGCCGGTCGGTGCCATGGATGCCGATGTCGTATCGCGCGAGGTCGAATGCGAGGTTGTCGTCTTTTGACCGAAGATGAGCCAGCTGAGGCCGATACCCGTCAGGGCCAACGCCAAGGGGTTCTGCTTGACGGTTTCGCCGACCGAACGACCGATGTCGCCGCCATGCTGGCGGAAATGGTCGCTCACTTCCCGGAACAGGTGATCCGGGGACAAGCGACTTGTCAGCTCGCTCAGGGTCTGGTTCATCTCGCTGCGCTCGGTTTCGATGTCGCGCTGGATTTCTTCGGACGTTTGATCGGTCATTTGTAAGCCTCCTTGACGCTTTCGACATCCCGACGCAGGTTCTGCGTGGTTTTCGACGGCGCGAGATTTTGTGCCTTCAGGGCGTTCTTGCCGCGGACTAGCAAGGCGACCGCGATGATACCGAAGATGATGGTCACGATAATCGACGACCAGCCGGCCCCCAGATCAGTCGCCTCGGCCAGCCATCCGACCAGCGCGGCACTGAAGGTGTTGAGGGCGACGATCCCAAAGACCAACGCCACAGCCATCGAGATGATCGCCCCGACGGCACTGTTCAGCTTTTCACCGATCTCGGTGCGCGCCAGGTCGAATTCCTTGCGCAGCAGCGACGAGACGTGGTTCATCAGGTCCGCGATCAGGTTGCCCGTTCCGGTTTGACGTGGATCGCTCATCAGACATGCTCCTTGGATGCAGTGGTGATGGTGTCCGACGGGTTTCCGGCAGTGTCGCGGCCCGTGTTGATCGCGGGCGATACCGGCATTCCGGAAGCGGGCCGGGGTGCGGTGGGATCGTTCATCGTGGAGCGGGGGGTATCACTGTCAGGGGTCGAAGACGCCTTGGCGAAGCGCGTCGCGGCAAAGCCCAACAGCGCAGCACCACCCAGGAAGGCCAACGGGTTCCTGCGTGCGAAACCGTTCACATCGCTCAGCATCTCGCCCAAGTCCTTGTTCCGGACCATGTCCGAAAAATCGGCCAGCGCTTCGGCAGCCTGTCCGAACGTGCGTTCTTGCGGGGATCCGGCACGGCTCTTGTCGGCGGCACTGCGCAGCGCCGAGGAGATGTTCTCCATCTCGGATGCCGCGCCGTCCTTGACCTGTTCAGATTGCTCGGCCGCGCCCTCTGAAATACGGCCATAGGCGTCCTTGCCGACCTCACGCGCGGTGTCGCCCAGATTCTTGGCTTCACGTTTGATTTCGGCACCATCGGTGCTGGCCGATGAATTGGAGAGATTGGGATCTTGGGTCATTATAGAGACTCCCTTCGATTTTTCCGCGACGTCCAATATCACGTCGCAAATTCTGACAACCGAACGAGCCAATGCCGTCACAGTTCCAACGGATTAGCATTGGTTTATCAAGCTGCGCGAAATTGCGCTGTCTGATTTTTCCGACGGGTTGGAAATATCGGGGGATTCAGGCTTATATAAGTCTATTGAAAGAGTTTCGGCTGGGGCACGACAGATGACAATCCTGCCCGACACGTGTAGCGGTGCCGACTGGCGCCAGAGACGTGTGTGGATGCTGTCTGTTCAGCTTTGGCCAAGGCATGTTGCGGCCGGCAGCCGAAGCGGGGCTGTGATGATTGCCACGTCATCTGCCAGAGGCTGCGACCCGATCTGTTCCGAAACGGCCGATAAGATCGGTGTTTTGCACGTTATGAACCCCGAGTAAGTCCCGTAAATATGCCCAAATAACGACAGGCTAACTTTTCTTTAGTTATTCACTTTATCCAGCAATAGGCGCTTATAAGCGGACTGTGTGGTCCATTTTTCCCGGATGGCCTGTCAGGCAAATGGAACTGCAATGGGAAGGTCAAGTTGGGACAGTATCGCCCGGTTGGGCATTTACGACATATATCGGAGCACATTAGCATGAACATTATGACCCGCAGCCTTCTTCTTTCCACCGCGATCACGCTGCCATTGGGTGGCCTGTCGATGGCGCAATCCCCCATCGACATCAATGAAGATGCCTTGGCCGAGAAGAGCCAGGAATGCCAAATGCTGGCCACTGCCTATAAGGATGCCGCGGATCCGTCCGTCATTTCACGCGACGACGTGGTGACCGCGGTCAACGACGACCGGACCGAAGAATGCGCCACGCTGGAAAATCGCCTGATGGCGCAGGCACAAGTTTCGGAGGACTCGACCGAGGCCAGCGACACCGAGACCGAAGACGTCAGCGAGCGGGTCGATCTGTCCCAGGAGGCGACCATCCAAGGCGAGGCCGAAGTGACCGTCCCCGACCCCAATGTCGATGTGCAGGTTCCGGCCCCCACGGTGAATGTGACGAAGCAACAGCCTCAGGTCAGCGTGACGGGTCAGGCTGCCGACATTCAGGTCAACCAGAAGCGGCCGACCGTGACGGTCGAGATCCCCGAGATCATCGTCCGCGTCGATAACCCCGCGCCCGACGTCTATGTCCTCAACCCCAATCCCGACGTCAATGTCAGCACCGCCGACCCTCAGGTCGATGTGGAACAGGGCGATCCGCAGGTTGAAGTGACGCAGGCCGATCCGGAGCTAAACGTTGATCTGGGTGTGGATGCCAACGGCGATCCGGAACAGGCGCAAGCGACGACCGATACCTCTGATGTGGACGGATCGCAGGCGCAGAATGTGGAAGGCGACACGGCAGTTGCGCAGGACGAACCCACCGTCGAGATCGTCCAAGCGGAAGGCGAGCCGCAGGTCAATGTCGACCAGAGCGAGCCGAACGTGTCCTTTGAAGGTGCCGAGCCGCAGGTCTCCGTCACCATCGCCAAGCAGCCGACGGTCGAAATTCAGCAGTCGGGTCAGCCGAATGTCGTGATTGAAACCCCCCAGGAACGTCAGCAGCGTCTGGACGAACAGCAGGCGTCGCAGGAACAAAGTGAACCCGCCCAGCAGAACGGCGAAGCCGAGACCGCCGGATCGGAAATGGCCGTGCGTGATCTGATGAACATGGAAGTCGTGACCGTCGACGGTGAAGACCTGGGCAATCCCGAAGCCTTCGTCGAGCTGGAAGGTGAACCGAACCTCATCCTCAGCAGCGGTGGTTTCCTGGGCCTCGGCGTCAAGGAAGTGCCCGTTCGCATGTCGCGTGTCACCGTGGAGGGTGATCGCCTGGTCGTGGAGAGCATGACCGAAAGCGACGTCGAAGCGGCTAGCGATTTCGAGTATGACAGCAACGTCGTGCTGGCAGACGACCAGGTCATCCAGCTGAGCCAGCAGTAATCAATCTGGTGATATTGATCGTATGATTGTTAAGCCCCGGCACCTTGGCGTCGGGGCTTACTCTTTTCAAGGTCACCGAGAATTGCCAAAAGCTTGACCGGCTTTTGTGACAAGTCCGCGATTTTGGGTCGGTCTGCGCTTTACAAGGCAAACAGACGATGAAGCGATCAAGGTTCGCCGAAGAACAGATCATCGGCATTCTGAGGGAACACGTGGCCGGAGTTGGGTCGAAAACTCTGTGCCGCAAGCTCGGCGTCCGCGGCGCGATCTATGACAAATGGTGGGCCAAGTTTGGCGGCTTGGAGGTGTCCGACGCCAGGAAGCTGAAGGCTCTGGAATGAGGCGCAAGCGCCAACGGTCCGAGCGCCGCGCTGAATGAGGACGCCAAGCTGAAGAAGCTGCTGGCCGAGCAGATGATGGATGTTTCGACATTGAAGGAGATGCTGGGAAAAATTTCTGTGTCTTGATGCGCGGCGTCGTACCGTGGATTGGGGCGCGAACCAGAAGGGATATCGACAGCGGCGGGCCTGCGCTTAGCGGGGATCGACCTGTGAGTGTACTGGCGGTCGCCGACCGGGCCAGACGACGCAGAAATGCGGGTGCGATTGAAGGTCCTGTCATCGGAGCGGCGTCGGGTCGGGTGTCGGCGGCTGCATATTCTGCTGAAGCGTGACGGCTGGCAGATGAACTGAAAGAAGCTGTATCGCATCCACACGGAGGAGGGCCTGGCAATGCGTAAACGTGGTGGCCAAAAGCGCGCCTTAGTAGGTACCAGAGCACCAATGGCCATCCCGCAGGGGCCGAACCAGCGCTGAAGCCTCGACCCTCGCCGTGGTCGCTCGGACCAGTGGCGCTTCTGCGGCTCGACGTCCGACAGCCTTGCCGCGGACGCAGGCTTCGCATTCTGAACGTGATCGACGACTTCGTCCCGGAATGTCTGGCCACCGTCGTCGTCACATCGCTGTCAGGCATCCGGGTTGGCTGCGAACTGGACCGGATCGCCGAAATACGAGGGTAACCCTGCATGGTGGTGTCGGACAACGGGACAGCGCCGACCGGCAACGCGATCCTGAAGCCGCAGGAGGATCGCACGGTCGAGCGACATTCCATCGCGCCGGGCAAGCCGATGCGGGACATGGGTTCGTTGCATCGTTCAATGGCCGGATGCGGGATGAACCGCTGAACGAACACCTCTTCGATAGCCTGCGCCATGCTCGAAATCTGGTGGCGGCATGGCGTGACGACTTCAACCACCGCCGCCCGTACTCATGCCTCGCTGGCCTGACGCTGCGGAAATATGCTAACTGGGCAAAGGAAGACCGAAACCTGAACAGAGCCAACGCATAAATGAGGACTCACGGGGGAGCAGGTCACGATGCCAAGGTGATCGTCCAGACATGGCGCGTGGTGCAGCGATGATGGCGGCGTCATGGCAAGGTCCGCCCCGGCATGGTTGAAGGCTGCCCTGGGTGGTCTGGCAAAAGACCGTTGAGGCGGCAATCCGTGCGCGAGCGTCGCGGGACCTCCATCGAGAACGCGCTGATCATCATCCCCAAAGCCCCCCCTTTCCTGAATGTCCTGCGACTGGGAAAGGCTCTTCATGTTCAAAGCTTCCTGCGAATGACGCAGGCACTTCCTGAGAGGCCGGGTTTCGCATTTTCGTCGCAACCGCCGGCTGATCCCCACCTCTATCTTGAGGCCTGCGCCTGACGGAGTTTCGCACCCGAAACGATCAGCGCCTTGGTCTGAGTTTGCATTCGGCAACAAGCTTGGGCGCATGTCCGCGGCTGCTATGGTGAACATTGACGATTGAGGGAGGGAAGGCCTTCAAGGCTGTCCTATCGTATGCCCGCGCGTGTTGCAGGGGCACGGGCTTCGGCCTTGGATCGGCGGCCGTAACAGATGGCCGCGATGATGATCCCCGACCCTATGCTGAACTGGTAGAAGTACACCACCTCGATCCACATCAGCATGCACAAACGCACCATGTAGAGGGCAAAAAAGACTGATGCCGCCGAAGGGGTACGAATGGCCCAGCCAAGACAGGCCCCTGTAGCCCCGAAAAAGATGAGCGTCTGGACCAAGGTCGCCGGAACACCGATTTCGACGGCATTCGATATGACAGTGTTGTGGAAATTGAAACCTTGGCGCGTGCTGATGCCGAAATCGGCCCAAAGCTGTTCGGCCAAGGGCTGCCCGTGGACCCAGAAGGCCTGAAAGCCGACGCCCAGAAACGGTTGGTCGGCGATTTGCCCAAAGGCCACCGCCCAGAGGTCGGTTCGTCCGGTCAGGGTGATGTCCTTGCCTGTCAGATCCAGGAATATCCGTGCCAGCTGGTCAGAGATCGACGACAGCAGCACCGCGATCGCCGCAACAAGCACCACCGTCAAGGCGATCGTCACCAGGCGCAAATGAGCCGTCATGCGCTGCAACAGGACGATGACCCCAAAGACCAGGATAACAGCCAAGGTGCTGACCAGCGCCCCGCTCGACTGTCCCATGACCAGCAGCATGGCCCCCATCAGCAATGCCGCCAGCGCAGGCAGGCGCCAGCGCACTGAAAGCCGCCGGTCGACCAGCACAGCCAACGCCACGATGATCAGCACCGAGCTGGCATCCGCCAAGGCGTTCTTGCTGGCGTAGATGCCAAGATACCCCATCCCGTCGCTCCTTGTCCGACCGATCAGAACGCTGGCAAGCCCGGTCATTCCGCTGGTTAGAAAGACGATCTTGACGAAGATCATGGGCGACAGACGATAGGCGATGGTGACCGAAATCAACACGGTCAGGCAGAGCTGGATGCCGTATCGCATCGTCAGTGACGCGTAATCCGACCAGGCAAAGCTCATCACGCACCACAGCGCCACCAGTGCGATCATCCATTCGCGGCGCAGCGCGCCCAAGGTTTCGCCGGGACGGACCGCGACCAGGGCCATTCCGGCCATCAGGAACAGCAGCGCTCCCTTGGACCCCAGAAGCGGAATGAAGGCCATTCCGAAGACTGCCACGAAGGCGGCGATGGCGTCCGGGGAATAGCTGAGTGTGCGCCGCCGCCCACGGCGTGCCGGCCGCCTGTTGGACATCAGGGGGCCGGCAGCCTCGGTCATCAGGGTGCCTCGCAGGTGACCGAGCCCTCGAACAGGCAGGAAGCGTCCAGGGGCGTATAGGCAACCCAATCGATCTGGTAGTTCAGGATGCCATCCTGCGGGGCCGGTTCTCCCATCCAGTCGGTCAGGGTCGCCGTGCTCCAGAAAGACATGTAGAGCTTTTGCGGATGGCTGGGACGCACGCTGTCACGGTCCGTGCGGTGGACCTCGCGCCCGTCCAGGAACCAGGTGATGCCCTCGGGGGCCCACCGGAAACCCACCGTGTGGAAATCATCGTCGAAGGGCGGGGTGGTGGGCGTGGTGCCGCCGTTATGGGGCTTGCCCGCCACATAGGTGTTCATCGTCATCGTGCCCGGATCGCGGGTCAGGATCTCGATGTCGATCTCGTCATGCGGAGATTTGTGGACGGGGCCTGCATAGGTGAAGACCGAGGCGTTCATCCCCGACTGGCGCGGCGTGCGGATGTGGGCCTCGAAAGTGCCGTATTCCAGAAAGGCCTTGGTCTGGACCTCTCCGCACAGCGCCGGACCTGCGCGGTCGGCGGGCGCGGGAATGTGCAGCAGGCTCAGCATGCCGTCGCGCACCTGCACGGCCCTGCCCGACCATTCGCAATCCTGCCAGTCCCCGTTCGACCAGCCGTCGGACACGTACCAGCGGTCCTTGTCGAGGCCCTTGGAAAAATCCTCGAAGAAGCCTTCCGCGTCGGGATGCGGATCTGCCGCCTGCGCAGCCGGAGCCAGCCCCGCAAGGGCCAGGGAGAGAGAAAGGAGAGGAACAGCCGAATGACGCATTTACAAAGCCTTTTGGCCGCGCCGGTTGCCGCGCGGGCGTGCCCAGCTTATGGAAGCCGCAAGCATATGGGTCAAGGGAAAGGCATTCACATGTCGGGCAGTCAATCGGGCCAGGATCTCGGGTCCCCTTCCCTGCCGCCCCCCGTGGTTTCGGTGGTGATGGCCAATTTCCGCGGCGCGGCCAATCTGGCGGCCTCCATGGCGTCGGTCCTGGCGCAATCCGAACGGAGCTTGGAACTGATCGTGGCCGATGATGCCTCGGACGATGACAGCGTTGTCATCGCCCGGCGGATCGCCGAGGGCGACGATCGGGTGCGGGTCATCGCATCGCCGACGAATGCCGGGCCGGCCGCCACGCGCAACCTGGGGCTGGATGCGGCACGGGGCGAATGGATCGCCATCGTGGACAGTGACGACCTGATCCACCCTGAACGGCTGGAACGCCTAATCGCGGCGGCCGGGGCGGCGGATGCGGACCTGGTGGCTGACGACCTTGTCTATTTCGGCGCGGTGCCCGAACCGCAGGGCCGGACATTGCTGCAATCGATGGCCTTGGCCGCGCCCATGATGCTGGGTGCCGCCCCCTATCTGCGCAGCAATGACGGTGCCTCGTCGCTGCCGGTTTTCGGCTATCTCAAGCCGGTGATCCGGCGCAGTGTCCTGGCGGATCTGCGATATGATGTCGGGCTGCGGATCGGCGAGGATCACGACCTGGTGCTGCGCCTGCTGATCGGGAATGCGCGTCTGCTGCTGCTGCCCGACCCGCTTTACGCCTATCGGCGGCATGGGGCCTCGATCTCGCACCGGTTGTCGGTCGCCACCGCCCAAGCGATGCTGGAGGCGCATCGCGCCCTGCCCCCGATGGCCGACCCCGAGATGCGGGCCGCCGCCAAGGCGGTCGACCGGCATCTGCGCCGGGCCCTGCGCTATGAACGGCTGGTGGCCGATATCAAGGCGCGACGCTGGCAGGGTGCCCTGCCGCGGCTTGCCGATCCGGCCATGGTCGCGCGGCTGGTCGAAAGCCTGCGCGACCGCCGTCGCCGCACATCGGAGGCGCCTCGCGCCGTCGCGGCCTTGCCCGACCCGCTGCCACGGATGCCGCAGGCCGGCGAAAGCTGGCCGCAGCCTCCGGCACCGGGTGCGGCCCTGATCGCGGCGATGGCGGCTCGGGACGAGGCACTGCCCCCGGATGCCCCTTCATGGGCCGAGTGGCTGTTCAGCGCCACGGCACCGGAAAACCGGGCGTCAGCGGGCTGACGCCTTGGCCGCCTGCCGTGCCAGCAAGGCCCTGACCTGCTGGGACAAGGCCGCACGCAGGGCTTCGACCGCCAAGATGTGGGGGCGGCCCTTGGCCAGCATCCCCAGCATCTGCCGCCGCCGGGGCGCCTCGGCCTCGCGCTGCCAGGGTTGGAACACCAGGTCGCGCAGGATGGCGGGGTCGGACGGCAATCCCGGCAGCGAGGCCGGGTCCCCGGTTTCCACGGCCGGATGTTCGCCACAGGCCCGCGCCAGCGCAAGCCCCAGGGCCAGGGTCTGATCCTGACCGCTTCGGGTCGCGACCTTGGCCAGCCTGGCGCGTTCCGCGGCGTCCAGACGGGCCAGCGAATGCGTCAGTTCGGCAGCGGCCCATCCGCAGGGTTCATGCGCCAGCAAGGCCTTGGCCAAGGACACCGCCATCAGCAGGCAACCATCCACCGATGACAGAACGGGGATCCGGACCCCGTCATGGGTCACGCAATCCGCACGGTCCAGAACGTCCTCGGCACCGCGCCAGTCGGGCAGTCCCGCCTGCTGCAGGCGGTGGTGCAGGTCGATGACTGCACCGTCGCTTTCGCGTTTGAAATGCTGTTCCCCCAGGAACGAGACCCACCACAGGCTCTGATCCTGCTCGAGGGGCGCGAAGCCCAATCCCTGCAGCACCGCGCCCGCGCGCTTGCGGTCGCGCGGGGCCACATAGAGATCGATGTCGCCCGACGGCCTGCGGAACGGATCATCGTGGACGGTCAGCTGCTGAAAGGGCCCTTTGAAGACGACATGGCGCAACCCTGCCGCGGTCGCGGCCCGGACCGCTTCTGCGGTGACGGTCATCGCGTGCCGGTTCATCTTGGCCGTCTGCATGCGGACCTGCAGCAGCCGCGGTGCCAGCCCCGCGCAGCTGGGGGGCAGCCGGGCCGGACTGATCGGCAGCCAGCCCAGCATCTTGTTCAGCCGGGCAATGTCGAACAACCGGTCCGGATCGGGGGCGCGAACCGCCCGCGTGTCGCCGATGTCTGCAGGTGACGGCTGGCAGGCTGCCAGCAGGACGCGGATTTCAGGCTGAGAGTCCCCGCGGACCGCTGCAATCACCTCCGAGCTGAACCCCATTTTCGCCACCCTTTTCTTTCGGCCACCGTGCAACCTTTTCCGGTCCTTGTCACGGGCCTGTTGCATTGCACCAAGCTTGCTGGGCGCCTGATTTCGATCATCTCAGTGCCGCGGCGAAGACAATCTGTGAAACCGGGATGCGGAAAGTCCTTGAAGACACAGGCCATGGCCCAGTTGCGCAATTGCCGAATGAAAGGTCGCCCATCACGGGATGAAAGTGGCCCCGCAGCCGCTATGGGCGTCGCCTGGAGAGTGACGCAGACGAAGAACGCCGGATGTGGGCCGTTCGGCCAAGAACAAAGGTTAGGGATGTTCAATCAAAAGGCGCCCGATCCGGGAGACAGGGACCTGTCTGCGAGCTCCGAGTTTGTCGGACAGGACCCCACGGGCGATCGGAAGCAGCGTTCCCGGACGGCGTGAGGCCGATAGAAGAGCCCCTGCCCTGCCCAGTTCGGCCCGGCGATCCAAGAAATCGCGCAGGAGAAAGCGCTGGCGCAGTTCCTTGGCATGCACCGACAAGGCTTTGCGTTCGGCGCTTTTCAGACCCTCGATTGCCAGATGACTGCGGGCGGCCAGATGCAATGCCTGCAGATCGGCGGTGCTGTGACGAGAACTGAGGGATGACGCGCGCCAGCGGGCGGCATAACCGACCTGCGTGGAAACGCGAAAGCATGCCTGCTTCTGCAGCATTCGAACGTAGAGGTCGTAATCCTCGCCCAAGCGCAAGGTTTCATCATAGCGCAACCCGTGGGTCTGCAGGAAGGCGCGGCGCATGATGGGCTTGAGAAATCCCCATTCCTGCCGGTTGCTTCCACGCACGGAATGGTTGGCCTGGACGAATGCTGCCAGACCGATATCGATGACCGTCGGATTGACCTGCGGCATTTGCGGCAGGTCATCGGGTGACGCATCTTCTGCAACGAACAGAATATTGTCTGCCACCATGTCAGCATCGTGCACCTTCAACAGCCGCGCAAAGCGACCGGGCAGAAGAAAGTCATCCGCATCAAGCACGGCTACGAAATCACCTTTCGCGACCTGCAATGCCCGGTTCCTGGCCGCGGCGGGGCCGCCATTGATGTCGCAGCGGATCACGATCAGCCGACTGTCCCCCTGGCCTGCCATCGTGGCAACTGCTGCCGTCTGATCATGTGAGGCGTCGTCGACGACGATGACCTCTGCAGTTTCAGGTTCGGCCAGGGCCGTCCTGACCGCATCCGCGATGGTCGCAGCGGCATCATGGGCGGTGATGATCACCGAAACGGAAAGGGGGACATGTGTGTTCATGAATGCTCACGTGGCAAGACAATGCAGGAAAGTCCAGTCTGCCGTGTTGATGCAGTCATTTTTTGTCGTTCACCTCTGAACGCACTTGCCGACGCTTGAGCCCTTTTGCCAATTGACTGGCCCGCGCAATCGCCGGTCTGATCCCTCGCACAAGGCTGCGCCTGAGGATTGGACAGTGACGGAGGCCCCATCTGAAAACTGGATACTGGCAACAGATTTATCTTTGCTGCCTGATGATCCTCGTCAAACAAGAGGTTGATGACGCATTGTTGCGGAAGTCGGCATGAGGAGATGATGGCCCTTTCCCAGCTGGGGTCAGGCCACGCGTTCGATCTCGGCGGTGCCGAGGGCGTTGAAGCGGCTCATGAGCGCCATGTGGATATGGATCTCGGCTGTCTGGCGTTCGGGGTCCCTCGCGGCGATCCGCTCGCCGAAGGATTTGAGGTGCTTCATCCGGACCTCGACTCGGCTGCGGACATGGTGGCCGGACCACCTTTTCCCGATCGTCCGACCGAGGGGCCGGGTTGCCGCCGGGATGTCGTTGCGGGGTGAGGCAGTGCCCGCCATTGGTCCGAGGACAATGGCGAGCGTGGCGGGGCAATCCTCTTTCCAGAGGCGGCCGTTTCTACGCATGAGAGCGAGGGCATGACTGCCACCGGTCCGCATGAATGCCCGAGCCACCGCGCGCGCGGATCGCCGAAATGGCAACGGCGGGTGTCGAAGGCGCCATCACCGGTAACGGTGCCGACTTCCTGGTCGTTCGGGATATGGACCAGAAGATCAGGGAGCACGGGTCTGTCGCCCTCGTAGGCAGGGGTGAGGATGCCGCTGGTCACCGTGTCCATCACCAGCCTCTCTTGTTCATCGGGCTTGCGCGGCCGCGCCGGGGCCACGGCCCCTACTCACCCTAAGACCTTGATCCCGGCGCCATCCACCAGCAGGTTTAAGGGGCCCGGAGCCCGGCGCGACGAAAGCAGGACCGCGCTTGTCTTCCGGCGGCGGCAGAGTGTGGAGAAGTCCGGGACCGGCCAGTCCAGACCAGCCATCTCGGGGAGGCGGCGACCATTCCGGTCGCTTGCGAAAACTGCAGGCCGAAGAGCACATTGATCGTCAAACAGAACCGGATGGCGGCGTCGGAGAAGACCGGTGGACGGCCGGGCTCGACTGCCTTCGGCGCAAGCCAGTCCATGTCACGGTCCAGCCAGAAGAGCAGAGATCCGCGTCGTTCTAGGATTTCCAGTTGGTCGTACGGTCGAGGGCGGGGTCGGACTTGCTCATGGCAGGCTCTCAACCACCAGATTCACGCCGTGAACCTCGGAAGCTGATGGGCCCTGAAACAATGCAATCAGGGATGAAAAAAATTTGCCGGGCATGAAGGCCACGCCCGGCGGTCTTGTCAACGAGCCAACGGTGACATGGAAAAGCCAGTTGGATAGTAGGCAATATCCCTGATCAGCATATCACCCGAGTGGCCCCTCCCATCGTCGCTGTTATACTGATCGGACGTATAATTATTCGGCGCTTTCACTGCGACGTTTGCGATCGGATAGAGCTCAAGCCGGGTTTTCATATCCTGATGGCGGGCATGAAGGACATGGCATCCGACTTCGACATCGTCGAAGAAGAAAGTAACCTCGGATTTCAGCGGGTCGTTCGCGTCATATACGACGGCACATGCCCAGGTGTGATAGCCTTCGTTCAACGCGGTCGTTCCAGGCAGCCACTGGTTCACTTCAATCTCGTTGCCAAAAGACCCGACACGGGTATTGGAGCCAGCGTCGCCGTAATGCTGTGCAAAGGTCGTGGTGTAGGGAGTATCTGCACTACCCCATGACTGGTTGAATTTCTCCAGAATGTCGATTTCCGGGGGCCATTGCGTCCAGCTGCCTCTTGCGCCGCTTGCGCCACGTCCCACAAGCCAGAAAGCAGGCCAGGAATATCGACGGATCGGGATCTTGGCTTCCATCCTCCAGACCCCTTCGGCGCCACAGACTTCATCCATGGTCTGACCTTGAATAATCGCAGCCTGATGACGGAACAGGCGACTGTCGAATTCGGCCCGGGCGCTTTCGGGAAAAGCAAGCGTATGCAGCCGCAGTGCGTTTTCTGTTGCGTCATGCGTGATAGGGGACTGCGCAAACCCGGGAAACTTTTCCTCGCTCATATAGAGGCCGGTTTCCTGGTTGCCGTCCTGTACATAGCCATGTGATAGGCGCGAACGCCATGCCGGACGGCCATCGCTGTCGAAACCGGAATCCGAGAATGCCACGGCCGAGGGATCGAATCTGTTTTTCCGCTGTGCATTCTCCAGAACCAGCTTGCGCAACGGGCGGTGAAACTGCTCTGGCATTTCAGGATGCTGTGCATCGCTGGCAAAGACGACGTCGACAAAATCGCCCTTCTGGCTGTCACCCAAACCCTTAACGCGAATTTCAAGACGGAAACTTTTCCCCGGGCCATAGGTGGATCGGGTTACGACCTTGACATAATGTGTCAGGTCATCACCGGGTGACCACCGATAAACCTCATAGAGACCTTCGAAATTCTTGGCTTGGTCAGCCGCATTTCCCACATTGATGCCACCGCCACTCACGTTTACCAGACGGTTTATGTAGCAATAAAAAGATTCACGGGCCGTATGATCGACGCTGATCGGCACATAGATTTCGCGCTGACCGGCGGGAACCTGGATCTGGCGGGGAATGGTGATCTTGCTGCGGCCCAGTGTCTTCCAAACCGGGTCTATGACAACGGGGGGCTGGGGCAACTCGGGTGTCAGGACATTTCCGCCGTCCAACTTGTCCAGCCGGGCAATGATCCCCGCAAGCTGTGAGTTGAACCCCTCGAAAATCGGATCAAGATCGGGATCATAGGCCATATTGCATGTCTCCTGGTAAGAGTTCCAGCCTCGCTAAAGGTCGGCAAACCGGCCTTGCTGTGCTTCGGAGGTGAAATAGGTGTCAGGGTCGGAACGGACGGCGTCGAAGAAACCGGATCTTTCGATCAGACCGGAAAATCTCCCGGTCTGGCGGTTTCAAGGGTGGGTAGTCGGGTCTTCATGCTGTTTCGGGTCATGCGCCGGCAATCATCGATCGGCACAATGCAAATTATGAAGAACTGGTTAATCGCCTGAGAATGCGCCGAACGTTGCTCGGACCGGGCCAAAGCAACGGAAACGCAACTCAAAGGAGACAAAACCAGGCTCGACACTCCCTCGCGGTTCAGCAGTTCACGCTTCCTTGTCGCCAGTTTGAAAAACTTGGCCTATTCGGCTGTTTTCGCCTGCGCTGGAATTGTCTATTCAGGGGCAATGTTTCCCGGATGCCTGTCACAAGATCTGCATCCAAATCTTCTGTCGCGATTGTTCTGTTGGAGAGTTGTTTTTTGCGTGTGACCTATCTTGCCCATGATCTTGATGATCCTTCCATCTGGCGACGGGTCAGGATGATGCGACAAGGCGGCGCACAGGTTCAGGTGGCAGGCTTTCGGCGGGGCAATGGCCCCTTGCCGGAACCGGCGATCGTGTTGGGATACACGGCCAACGGTCGCATGATCCAGCGGGTCCGCGCGATCGCTGCGGCCTGGCCCCGGATCGCGCGCATGATCCCTGCGCAGGACGGTCCCGAGGTGATCCTGGCACGCAACCTTGAAGTGCTGGTCTTGGGTGCGCGCCTGGCACGTGCGCGGGGCGGGCGGTTGGTCTACGAATTGCTGGACATCCATGCGATGATGCTGGGACAGGGACTTGCCGCGCGAACCCTGCGCCGTGTCGAGGCAGGGCTGATGCGACGTTCCAGCCTTGTCGTCCTGTCATCGCCCGCCTTCGAAACCAGCTATCTGCGCCAATTCGACCAGCCTGCCATTCCGACCCTGCTGGTCGAAAACAAGCCCTTCGCGCGTCCCGGTGCGGCGGCGCCCGCATCTGCCGCACCCGAAGGGGTCGAAAACGGCGGCCCGCTGATCATCGGCTGGTTCGGGATGCTGCGTTGCCGGTGGTCGCTTGGGGTGCTGGACCAGGTATCGCGCGCGCGGCCGGGAAAATTCAGGGTGATCCTGCGCGGGCGTCCGGCGTTGGATGTCATGCAGGATTTCCACGCGGTGGTGGAAGCAAACCCGGACCTGTCCTTCATGGGCCCTTATGACTGGCCGGACGACCTGCCCGACATCTATGGACAGATCGACGTGGCCTGGTTGATCGACCGTTATCAGGCCGGGCAGAATTCCGACTGGCTGCTGCCCAACCGCCTCTATGAAGGATGCCTGAACGGCGCTGTCCCAGTGGTGCTGGAGGGAACCGAGGTCGCGCGGCGGGTATCGGCATGGGATTGCGGCTTTGTCGTTTCCAATCCGGACGCCGATGCGGTGGCCGACACCCTGTCCACGTTGACGCCCGCCATGCTTGCGAAGCGGCGCAGGGCGGTTGCCGATCTTCCGCGCGCCGCGCTGGAGATGGACGAGACCGAATGCCTTCTCCTGACGGCAGCCATTTGCGGCACGGGGCAGACAGCACCCCATGCCCCTGTCGCGACATGAGGTTCGACATGCCCACATCCCCCGCCCCCCATGTGCTGATCGTCATTCCGGCCCTGAACGAGGCCCGTCATATCGACGGCGTGCTGTCTTTTGCCTCGGCCTTTGCGGCGCGGGTCGATGGGCTGGTGGTCGTGGCCGATGGCGGCTCGCATGACGAAACCTGCGACATCGTGCGGCGCCGCGCCGTCGAAAATCCGCGGATTCGGCTGATCGACAACCCGGCTCGGCTGCAGTCGGCCGGCGTGAACCTGGCCGTGGAACAGTTCGGCGAGGGTGCCGAATGGCTGCTGCGGCTTGATGCGCACAGCGACTATCCCTCCGATTACGGCGATGTCCTGCTGGCCGAGGCACAACGACAGAACGCGGACAGCGTGGTTGTCGCCATGCATGCCGAAGGGCAGGGATTCCTGCAGCAGGTCATCGCCGAGGCGCAGAATTCGCGTTTGGGCAATGGCGGATCGGCCCACCGGCTGGCGGGTGGCGGTGCGTGGGTCGACCACGGCCACCATGCGCTGATGCGGCTTGACGCCTTTCGCACGGTCGGAGGCTATGACGCGGGCTTCAGCCATAACGAGGATGCCGAGCTTGACCACAGGCTGCGCGCCGCCGGTCATCGGATCTGGCTGACGGGCCGCACCAGGCTGACCTATTTCCCCCGCGCCCGCATCGATGCCCTGATGCGGCAATATTACAATTTCGGCCGTGGCCGCGCCCGCAACCTGCTAAAGAACCGGACCCGCCCCGCAACCCGCCAGGCCATCGTGGCGATGCTGGCACCGGCGGCGGCGCTGGTGTTGCTAGCGCCCTTGCACGCGATCTTTGCCCTTCCGCTGATCCTTTGGCTGCTGGCCTGCCTGGCCGGCGGCGTCATGATCGCCCTGCAGACCGGCCGTCCGCGCGGGCTGTTCGCGGGCCTGGTCGCGGGCACCATGCACATGGCCTGGTCTGCGGGGTTTTGGCGACAATGGCTGGCGCGCAGACCCGCCGCCTTGGGCCGAGGTGCCGCATGAACGCCCCCGTTTTTCAAGACCGGGTGCTGATCGGCATCTGCACTTTCCGCCGCCCCGAGCTGGAGGCGACACTGGCATCGCTGGAAAAGCTGACGCCCTGTGGCCTGCCGGTCGCGGTGGCCGTCGCCGACAACGATGCCCTTCCCTCGGCACAGGACCTGGTCCAGGCGATTGCAGCGGATCATTCCCTGCCGGTCACCTATCTTCATGCCCCACAGGCCAATATCTCGATCGCGCGCAATGCGCTGCTGGATCATGCACGGGCCACGGGTGCTCGGCTGCTGGTCTATCTGGACGATGACGAAACGGTCGAACCCGACTGGCTGAAGCATCTGGTGCAGGCACAACGGAACAGTGATGCGGGTGCGGTGCTTGGGCCTGTTTGCGCCCATTACCTGCCTGATGCCCCCGGCTGGATGAACCGCGCACGGGCACATGACACGTTGCCGGTCTTTGGCGGGGATGGCGCGATCACCAGCGGCTATACCTGCAATGTCCTTGTCGACCTAACGGATCCTGCAGCGGCGGACCTGCGGTTCGATCCGGTCCGGGGTCGCTCGGGCGGGGAAGACAGTGCCTTTTTTGCCGATTTTCTGACCGCAGGCGGGCAGATTGCCTTTGCGCCCGACGCCCTGGTGCATGAAACCGTCCCCTCGGACCGGGCGCGTCTTGTGTGGCTGTTGCGGCGTCGCTATCGGATGGGTCAAACCCATGCCAGCCTGATTGCCCGTGGCCGTTCGCGGGTCGGGCGCGTCAAGGCAGCCGGGGTCGCGATGGCCAAGGCCCTGGCCTGCGGCGGAATGGCCCTGATCGGCGTCGCAAGCCCGGCCTGGCGCAATCGCCAGCTGATGCGCGGCGCGCTTCATCTCGGGGCAGTTGCCCAACTTGGCGGTGCACGCCAGATCGAAATTTATGGAACGGCGCCGGATGGGTCAAACCCCGATCCCCGTTCGGGACGCAAGGAAAACTGATGGCACGTGAACTCAAGCCCTATGATGGCATCAAGGCCTATGCCGAGGCTCCGGTCGCGCCTGCCCAGACCATCGATCTGCGCAGGCTGATGGTGGCGCTTCGGCGTCAGCGCATGATCATCGTGCTGCCCGCCGTGCTGCTGGGGGCGTTGGGCCTCACCTATGCCATGGCCAAGCCCGAGACGTTCCGCACCTATTCCAGCCTGCTGCTGGACAGCAACGTCAACCGGTCCGTCCAGCAGGTCGGCGGCATCGGCACCGTTGCCCTGCCTGCCGAACGGATCGAAAACGCCCGCGTCATTCTGGAATCCGACAAGCTGGCGGGCGACGTGCTGGACAGGACCGGATTGCAGGACAATCCGTCCTTCATGAACCCGCCGCGTTCGGCCTTCACCTCGGCGATCGGTCAGGCCATCTCGACCGTGCTGCTGCCGGTGACTTGGGTCCGCAACCAGATCACCATGCTGATCAGCCCGGCTGAAGTCGGGGAATTGTCCGGCGGGATGGGCACCGTGGGTGCGTCCGAACCGGCGATGGAGCAGCTGGATCCCGCTCGTCGCCTGGCGATGTTGCGGTTGCGGGGCGGAATACGCGTGGACCGGATCGGGCAAAGCTCGGCCGTGGCCATCACCTATGCCTCGCATGACCCGGCCATCGCGGCTGCGGTCGCCAATGCCTATGCCGATCTTTATGTGCAGGATATCATGGCCGCCAATGCGGATTCCGTGGGCCAGACCAATGCCTGGATGCGCACCCGCCTTGACGAATTGCAGGCACAGGCGCAGGCCGCCGCCGACGAGGCCGAGCAATTCGCCGCGGAAAACAACCTTGTCGAATTCTCCTCGGGCGGACTGTTGACCGAACAGGCGCTGAACGAACTGAATTCCAGCCTCACCCAGGTTTTGACCGAAGCCGCACGGGCACGCGCCGTTCTGGACACCTATGAGCGTGCGATCGCGGGTGGGGTCGAAGGGCTGACCAACACCAACAGTTCGCTGGCGATCGGCGGTGACATATCGGAGGATTTGCGGTCGCGGCTGGATTCCTACAACAGCATTCAGGCCCGCCTGCAGCGGCTTCTGGCCAACTCGGGACCAGATCACCCGCAGGTCCCGGGCCTCCAGCAGACGCTCAACACGACGGCCGAACGGCTGTTCCTCGAACTGCAATCCAAGCGGGCCGAAGCGCAAAGCACGCTGGACGTCGCCAATGCCCGCGTCGAGGCGCTGCAGCAAAGCGTTCAGCAGGCCTCTGCGCGCAACAGCGACCAGGCGGCGAATTTCGTCCGGCTGCAGGCCCTGCAGGAAAAGGCCTCGACCCTGTCGGACATCTATCAGCAGACGCTGACACGGTCACAGGAGATCGAACAGCAGCAATCCTTCCCGGTGTCGAACGTGCGGATCCTGTCCTATGCGCAGGTGCCGGCCTCGCCTTCGGGTCCTGCGGTTCTGCGCACGGCGCTGGCGGCAACGCTGCTGGGGCTGTTCATGGGCATGGCCGTGGCGGCCCTGCGCGAATGGCGTGAACGGTCCCTGCGGACGGCCGCGGATGTCACCGATTATTCAGGATTGCGGTTTCTGGGGCACTTGCCGATTTTGCCAGCTGTCCGCCGCCCGCGCGCGCCAAGCGCGGCACCGGCCGCGACGCCGGTTCCGGCCGGCACATCCGGGGGCCAAACCCTGCCCGTGCCATCCAAGGCCCGCCCGCCCGTCATTCAGGTTCCGGTTCCGGTTCTGCACTATCCGGATTCCGTCTATGCCGAGACGTTGCGCCATGTCCGCCTGGCCGGCGAAGCGGCTGGACGAACCCTGCCCGTGACGGGGGTCACCTCGTTCCATCCCTTCGAGGGGCGGTCTTCCGTGGCCTTCAACCTGGCAGGTCAACTGGGCATCGGGATGCAGTCCGTTCTGCTGATCGATGCCGACAGCCGTGGCCGGACACTCAGCCGGATGCTGGGCCTGGACGGCAAGCCGGGTCTGACGGATGCCGTGGCGGGGCGCGGAAGCTGGCAGGACATGCTGGTTGCCATCGCCGACACCAATCTGGTCGTGCTTCCCTGCGGTCAGGATCGTGGCGGCCCCTCGGACGATCTGATCACCGGCCAGTTGCTGTCCCAGATCACGACCGAAGCCCGTGACAGCGATTTCAACCGGATCATCGTGGATGTTCCGCCGCTTTATCCCGTCGCCCAGGGCCGTGCGATCCTGCACGAATTGGCACAGTTCGTGATCGTAGGGGAATGGGGCAAGACCTCACGGGCGATGGCGGAAACCGCCTTGGCCGAAGACCATCTGCTGGAGGCGCGCTGCCTTGGCGTGGTCTATGACCGCGTCAACATGAGAAAACTGAAATCCTTCCTGCTGCCCGGGGAAATGGAAAATTATCTGGGCGGACCAAAATCTTACATGTCGCTCAGTCGCCGCAAGGCAAGGAAGTAACGTTTTTTTAATCATTGCCGCTCATTTTTCTGTCAGTCATGCTATAGCAAGGTGAACTGATGAAAGATGCGGTATGTTTGTCGTCCGTTACCTGATGGCTGCTTTGGCAACGATCCTGGGTGCCCTGGTCGGGGGCGCGGCCATGGGTTTTTCGCTGTGGCAAAGCATAGGCATGGCATTTCTGGCCATGATTTTCCTGCAGGTTCTGATATTGGGCTATGTCGTCGCAGCGGCTATCCGCATCACCCATGCATCGCGGGAGGCCCCGCCTAGACATGCCCGGTCGAGGGATTCGCGACAGTCTCGCGATCAGCTTTTCAGTCTGCCCAAATAATCTTCACCCTGCAGTCCCTTGCCGAACCGGCCTTCCGAGGGGACGACGCGGCCCGCATCCATCACATAGACCTTGTCCGCCGCACGGCTGATGGCCGGCCTGTGTGTGATGGCCAAAACGGTCACGCGGCCGCGCAGGCCGGCAATGGCACGGATCAGGCTTTCCTCGTTTTCCCAGTCCAGCGCGCTTGTGGCCTCGTCCAGGATCAGGATGTCGGGATCGCGCAGCAGCGCCCGCGCCACCGCGATCCGCTGACGTTCGCCCCCGGACAGAAGTGCGCCGCGGTCACCGATCATCGTGTCCAGACCCGCGGGCAGGTTGCGCACGAAGCCCGCCGCCGACAGGTCCAGCACCTCGAGAATGCGTTCGTCGGGGATATCCTCACCTGTGGCCAGCGCCAGGTTGTCGCGGATGCTGCCGTTGATCATGAACGGCTCTTGCGCGACATACCCGGTCCGATCCCGCCAGCTGCGCAGCTGGTCATGGCGCAGCGGCACGCCATCCACCAGCACTGCGCCCTGCTGAGGCTCCAGAAGACCCATCACGATATCGGCGACGGTGCTTTTGCCCGCCCCCGACGGCCCGACCAGAACGGTCAGTTGTCCGGCGGCAAGGGTCAGCGAACAGTCGCTGACCGCCTCTCGGGTCTCATCGGGGAAACGCCAGCTGACGCCTTCCAACCGGATGTCGCGCTTCGGTGCGGGGGCGGCAACGGCTCCCTGCATCGCGGGATCCTGCTGATCCTCCAGTTCCGATTGCAGGCGGGTGATGGCCCCCCACGCTGGCAGATCGACCATCAGCTGCTGCAACGATCCTTGCATTCCCATGAAACGCGGCGCGGTGCGCATGAACAGCAGCAGCAGGATCACGATCCGCGCGACATCCATCTGCGCCCAGTTCAGCGCCACCCAGATGAACAGCGCGGCCCCGCTGACCACGGCGAACTGGAACAACCCGGACCCGATGGTCGATTGCCGGATGAATTCGCGCGCATCCGCCTTGGTCTGGCCCAGGATCGAGGAGAACAGCTGCAGATAGCGCCCCTCCAGGTTCATGCTGCGGGCCATCTTCAGGCTGCCCACGAATTCCGACACGGCCGCAAGCTGGCGTTCGCGGCGGGCCTGCAGCCGGTCGCCATAATGGCGCGCCAGCCGCCGGAACGGCCGCATCAGGGCCAAGGCCACAAAGCCGAATCCATAGGACAGCAGCGTCATCGGAACCGAGATCGCCAGGCTGAGGGCGAAATACAGGCATAGCCCAACGAAATTCTGCAGGATCGACAGGATCAGGTAGGCCGCAAGATACAGCCGCTCGATCTCTCCGGTCAGGGCATGTTCGATCCGGGTGCGGGGGATGCGGGCGACATGCGCCCAACGGGCCTGCGCCACACTGCGAAACAGCGAAATTCGGAAATGGTTGGCGAAATCATGGATCAGGTCGGACAGATAGACTGACTTGCTGCGGTTGAAGATCGTCTGCAACGCGGTCAGCACGATAATCAGCACCAGCAGCGCCGCCAGGGGGATCATCGCCGGCAGCAGATCCGAGCCGGGGAAATCCATGCCAGACAGGTCGATGGTCGTGCCCTGCGACCCGACCAACTGCAGGACGGGCAGGAAGGTGATGATGGCCGCCCCTTCGCTGAGGGTTCCCAGCACCAGCAGCGCCAGGGCGATCCACAGCCGCCGACCCTCCAGGTTGCGCATGGCGCGCCACATGGATGACAGCTGTCCACCCGATCCCAACAGCTTGTTGCCCGATTTGGGCGGCGCTGCGGAGGTCAGAGGCTCGGTCGTGTCACGGGGCATCTCAGTCATCGGCAAGATCGCGTTCGATCGCGGCGCGGATGTCGTCGGCGCGGTCCAGCCCGTCAGCCAGCAGCAGGCGCCGGGGCGGGCATTGCCGCGTCACCTGCGCCGCACCGCGAAAATGTTCGGCCGCCGCTGCGCCCTGCAGCAGTGCCTGTCCGAAACGGACGCCATAGGAAAAGCGCAGAACCGCGGAGAGCGCCTCGGATGCGGGGATGGGCACGACGCTGGTCGGCTGTCCCGCGGGCGCGCGTTCCAGCAGATACAACCGCGATGCGGGTGCGGGTGCCGGGGCCAGGCGGCCGTGATCCAGCATCGCACGCGCCTTGTCGATCCCCTCATGGACATGGCCGCGCAGGGTGGATCCCTGGGGCAGCAGCGATGACGCTTCGGCCGACAGCTTGACCTGCGCGAAACCGGGCAGCATCAGCCCGTCCTGGTTCAGCGCGACCAGATCATCGGCCAGAAGCTGCGCCCCGTTGCGCAGAAGATTGGTGGCGGTGGTGGATTTCCCGACGCCCTTGTCGGCCAGAAACGCGATCCCATGACCTTTGTGAACGACGGCGCTGGCATGCAGGACGAAAAGCCCGTGACGGCGCAGCGCCTCGAACAGCACCGGTCCCAGCAGCGGAAAGGCCAGCAGATCGTCCGAGACATCCGCATTGCGCTCGATCCCGATCTGGCGCCCATCGGCGGAAATCGAAAACGCGCCGACCGCAGGCCACCAGAAACGGCTGCCCTCGGGGGCAAAGTGACATTCGGGCCTCGGGCCACGGGCAATATCGGGCTGCGGCGCCTCGACGATGTGCAGATCAACCGCACCACCCTCGGCGCGGGGGCTCAGCTCGGGCAGGATCACGTCCGAAGCCACCGCAAGGCCATAGGTGGTATAGGCATGGGCAGAGGCAGGGCGCGGGGCCAGGGCAGCAACGGTCATCAAACACTCGCAAACATCAAAGAGGAACGTGGAACGGTCATATCTCGGGTCGCGCTGCGGTCAAGCCAAGCGGCAAGGCACAGCGCGCGCCACAGCCGGAATGCCGTCTGCGGTTCGGGTTCGGAAGAGTTTTTCAGCTTTTCGACATCTGCACGCAGGGTCGCAGGATTGACCCAGCCTTGCAATGGGCCGGGATCGGCGCCAAGGGCCGCGAAACGTCCGCCGGGATCACGCCGCAGTGCGGACCAGAAGCCGCCGATGAAATTGGCCTTGTCCCGCCGCAGTCGGATCGATTCCGGCAACAGGCCGCGGGTTGCCTCGCGCAGCAGGGCGCGGGGTCGGCCATGGGCGATCCTGGCAGCCGAGGGCTGCCATGCGCAGAGTTCGGCCACACGGTGATCATAGAAGGGATAGCGCGCTTCGATGCCTTCGGCCCGTGCGGCCGCGCCCAAGGTGTCGAAGGCCACGGCCGAGATCGGGCCTGCCATGGCCTCGGCATGCAGCGTCACACTTGCTGGCAGATCGCGGTTGCGCGGATCGGGGGCGTTCAGGTCGCGCAGCCGCTCCGCCAACCGCGTGTCGCGCAGAAGATCCCGATCGACAAGGCTGGACCATTGACCGGGAACCATCGTGTCGCTGTCCAGAAAGCCAAGAATGCCCCGGCCCAAGCGGCCAAAGCCGCGCCTGCCCCTGGCTGCCAGCAACGTGGCGACCGCCTCGGCCACGGGTGTGCCGGTGAAGCGTGCATGTTGCATGGCAAGCCGCAGGGCCTGCGGCCATTGCCGCCCCTTGGCCAGCAGCATGATGTCGTGCACCGTGCCGCCGATCACCTCGTCACCGCCATGCCCGTCCAAAATCGCGGTGCAGCCCAACTCGCGCGCCGCATGATACAGTCGATGATTGCGGTCCAGCCCCGGTGCGAAGACCGGCTGATCATGACAGTCGATCAGCGCATCCAAATCGAACAGCTCGTCATCGGACGTTTCGCCAGCAAGGGTCACCGGCATCAGCCGACCATCCGCCGCCTGCAGCACGTCATGGATGTAATTGCCCTCATCCATCCTGGGATCCTGATAGCGGAGCGACAGGGCGGGGCGCGCGCGGTCATACTCTTCAACCGACATCAGCGCCAAGGTGCTGGAATCCAACCCGCCGCTAAGCGTGGTGGCGGTAGGCCCTGCGGCGCAGGCTTGGGCGGTTGCATGGGTCAGGGCCGCGCGCAATTCCGCGGCCGCATCCTTGACCTCAGGCGGGGCGGACGCCTGCAATCGGTACCAGCTCCGCAGGACAGGATTGCCTGAGAGTTCCATCGTCATCAGGTGGCCGGGCGGCAGGCGGCGAATGCCGGCCCAGGCCGTGGCGCCGATGTCGGGCGTATGTCCCGACAGGAAACCCGCCACCCAAACAGGATCAATCTCGGGCTGGGCATCCAACCCCGCGCGGACGCAGGACAGTTCGCTGGCAAGAACCGCGCCATGGGGCGTCATGGCATAGGCCAGCGGGCGGATACCGAAACGATCGCGCACGACAGTCAGCCGTCGGGACCGTCGATCCCACAGGGCAAAGGCAAAAGCGCCATTCAGGTGATGGGGCGCATTGTCCCCCCATCGCAACCAGGCCGCCAGAACAAGGTCGGCGCTGCTGGTGTCTGGGCCCGCTCCCAATGCATGTCGCAGTTCGGGAAGATCGGTCAGGGCCAGGTCTCCGACCAGGCTCAGCGGACCCGATGTTCTAACCTCCGTGCCGTCGGTCTGCCACAGGCGGATACCCGCGTCATCGCGGCGGGTGGGATGGGTACGGGCGCGCTGCGCCAGATCAGCCTCGATGCGTCCAGCCGCCGGGCACGCGCGCTGATCCTGGTCCAGCAGAACGGCAAAACGGCTCATGTTGTCGGAGCGTGGGCTGCAGAAGGGGCCGGCAGGGTGAAATCATGAAGAGGACGATGACGGGCATAGTCCGTGGCCGTACCGCCCAGGACAATCGTTTCACCGGCGATCAGCCAAGCATGGGGTGCCAGTTTGCCGACCGTATCAGCCTGATGGGGAACGGAAAGCCGGATCGTCGAGGCATACCCGCGCCGTGCCAGCAGAAGCTGACCCGCGCTGGCCTGCGTCAGGCAGGTCGCGCCGGGCACCAGCCGCGCCGCATTGCGCACGGACCATGCAATCTCGGCCAGATCGGCACGGGGCGCTTGAGCCAGGGCTGGTTCATGCGGCAGTGAGTGAGATTCGATCAGACGGCGCAAGGCATGGTGTCTGCCCCTTACCAGATGCATTCGCACCCGTAGGATCGCACCAAGCGCCTGCACGAGCAAAGCGGCCTCGCGTCTGCTCGGCCGCCTGATGCCTTGCGGGCGCTTCATCTCATACCACCTGGATCAAGCCGTGTTGCAGCATGTCTTTCAGAAGATCCTGAATGTCGCCACGGCATTCCTCGGGGGCGACCTCATATTCGGCTGAAACGGCCTGGGTCAGGTCATCCAGCGACGCGGGATTGGACATCTGGTCCCAAATGGACGTCCCAACCTCATCTAGGCTAAAATAAGTATTTGATTTCAAATCAAGAATGGCAACGCCATCTTCGACCGGGCAGGAAACGCAATCAGGCGAAACGACATAGGTCATAACAAAACAACTCAACTACCGGTTTGCAGGTCGATCCTGAAGAAAGCCTGGGTACAACGCGCCCGTCAAAACATTTTCGGCGCAGGTGCGCCCTTTCCGCGTGGAAAAGGCGACTTGTGCGGCAGTTATCTGCCGCACAAGTCCTGATATCAGGAGAAGGTCAAATCGCCAAACGGCGTACCCGTGGGGAACGTGTTGTCCAGACGGCTGCCGCTGCTGCTGCCGTGGGTCACTGCTTCCAACTTGCCTTGAACCTGAAGGGTCGGACGAACGTACGCTTTACTCATATTAATCACCTTACAAATTTACGCAGAGTTTTCTGCTTCTCGAATTGTTCGATATCGCTCGTTTTGTACAACCTATACAAAAAGACAATCGCTATACGAACGTACAAAAAAGCCCGTCCAGTCAGACGTTTAAGTCCATACATTATGTCCGTCTTTTTTCGCGACCCTTGTTAACCATGATTTAACGATTGCTAAAATTTTAACGAACTGGTGTAGATCGCTCCTCAATACGACCACAACGGCGCGCTTGCGCCTAGATGATCAAAATAGTAAAAATTTTTTCGTGTTACCAAGGGGTTAGCGGTATGATCAGAACGTCTTTTGCTCAGCGATACCTTGTGTCGAACGGACAGTCGAGCATCGCAGCAAATACGTCCCTTGGAGGCCTCAGGGCCGATTCGTCCGCGGATCCGGACGCCCCCGTCGGTGGCATGGCCAAGCGTGGCCTGGACATCACGCTGGCTCTGGCCGGAATCCTGATGCTGCTGCCGCTCATCCTCGGCCTGGTCATCCTTCTCAAACTGACGGACTCGGGACCGCTCCTTTACGGTCACCGCCGCATCGGATTTGGCGGGCGCGAGTTCCGCTGCTGGAAGTTCCGGACCATGGTCGTCAATGGCGACGAGGTTCTCGAGCAGCATCTGCGCAAGAACCCCTCTCAGGCGGCGATGTGGAAGGAACAGCGCAAACTGGTCGACGACCCCCGCGTCACCCGCTTTGGTGCCGTCCTGCGCAAGCTGAGCCTGGACGAACTGCCGCAGTTGTTGAACGTCCTGACCGGCGACATGAGCCTTGTCGGCCCGCGCCCGGTTGTTAAGGCTGAGTTGGATCATTACGCCAGCTCGACGCGTCATTACTTGGCGGCCCGCCCCGGCCTCTCCGGTCTCTGGCAGATCAGCGGACGCAGCAACACGACCTATTTCGAGCGTGTGCAGATGGACCGCTTCTACGTCATGAACTGGACGCCGTGGATGGATCTGCGGATCATTTTCATGACCATCCCCGCCGTGGCCATGTCGCGCGGCGCCCATTGACCCCAAGGTTTAATCCGCATGGACTCTGGGTGGTCAATTCACAAGACCTGAGGGTACTTTCCCTATATCTCCGACCGAGGGATTTCCGCGTTTAGACAGGCCGCAGATCAGTGCGGCCTTCGTTAATTTTCAGGGTTGGACATAGCTGGGATGCTCCTGACAATGCAGGCGTTTTTCTGTCGCTGAACGTATGAAGAATTGATTTTTTCAAGACTTTCGGTCGAACAGATCGCAGCATGAACCTCATCTTTTTGCCCTTGCAGCGCATCAGAGGAGATCCTGCCGCCAATCAAATTCACCGGCCGGGCCATAGAATGAACCCGGAGTTGCGCGGCCGAAAGACCAGGCGCAAAGTGGATCAGCACTGGCCGCAATCCGGATCAAAAGGCGCCTCAGCGCCACATTGGCTGATGGATTGCAATCAGACAACTTCACCATCAGCCATCGGCTGAGCGTGTTTGAAGGTATAGATGAAACGTCTCTGTTTGTCCGCCTTTGATCCGACGCAGGTAGACCCGGCAAGCCCAGCAGGGCGCCAAACTGACGGTTCAGATCATTGGCCGGAAAGGGTCGACCATTTCAAACCGCGCAGCTGAAGTGACATCAAAAGCCATTCCGCGTTGGTGTTCGCGAAGAAGGTCGAAAGACATCGTCACATGCCGGACAGCCCTCTGTGGGTCATGGCCTCTTGGAGAGCTTCAGGGACCGGACGCACGATCGGCTTGCGATAAAAAAGCGACCCATCCCTTGAAACCTGCTTTATTGCCAGCCGACAGCAACGCCAAAAAACGGCTTTGCGCTGCCCGACTGCGAACGGCAATGACCCCGCGCCGGACAGTGTGACGATTGACAGGCGTCCAGCCGTTTCTGGCTGGAAATCCCGCAAATGTTGCTATTCACTGACTGTTTTGGTGGTCCATTCCGCGATGAGACTGAACAAAGCGGTCAAGTGCCTCCTGACTGCGTTCGGTTACTCTGGTGATAACGGCGTCGTCAGACAAATGCGGTTCGGCATGGGCGGCGATCTGGCCAAGTTTCGCGGCGGTTCTATTCATGACGAACTTGTCGATGGGCGAAAGCATCCGACTTTTGAACAGCGCGCGGGATCTTGCGCCTTTGCCTTCCAATCCCGTCATGCTGGTATAGCTCTCAAGCAAGGAAGACGACATGGCATCAACGGGCTTGAGATCCAATTCCACCGAGCGCGCCCAATCCTCCCATTTGTACCGATGGCTCGGGTGCGTCGGCGTGACAGGAATGAAGGGCGTTCTCAGGGCATCCGCGACGATCGCGCCATGCATTGCTTCGGTCACAAGCACACTGGCACCCCGAATCTTGGCAATAAGATCCATTGGGTCAGCGCGCGGATCAAGATAGGTGATGCCCGCCATTTCGCAGACCTGCTGCCAATTGCCTCGTGCGACGCTGTCGAAATGCGGCATGAAAGCCGGACCCGATTGCAGTGAAGGCGCAGGCAAGTCGATTGCCCTCAGCAATACTGCGGCGTCCGTAATCGCCAAGGACGCATCCAAGCCCAGCTTTTCAGCCGTCAGAGGTCCCCGAACCCATGCGACCTGCCAGGTCCCATCCTTGACGTCGGGTGCGGATGTATATCCGCCATATCCTGACCCGATGACATGCTTTTTGGCTTGGACGGGATAACAATCCCAAATGATCGAGCCGATTCCGATAAAGAGTTCATCGGAATCGCCATCCAGAAAGCCGGATGGCAACAGTTTGTCCCACATGAACGCATTCAGTTCATCGCCGAAATTGGGTTCGGGTCCCCGATAGAAAGTCAGCTTCATGCGGAAAATATCCTAACGTGGATTGCAGATCTTGGCAGGAGTAGATGGTTGTGCATCAGTGCGCGAACCGAAAAAGGACGGAATGTGGGGTGCCCTACCATGGATTGTCCGGCAAGGTAAAATCGCGCCGCAGATCACGGGTAACGCGACGATATCGCAGCATGTTGCGGATGAACCGGCGCGGATGGGCCACAAGATCCCTCCGCGGTGTCATCAACGCTGTCAGTTGGCCACTGCCGCTGGTCGATTGGGGATTCCCGATGCGATAGACCGCCCCCGGGAATGGCAGGTTCAGCAAGTCGGACCCCTGGTCGGCCAAGTCGTGATGAATGAAGATATGGCTGCCCAAACGCCGTTTGACGGCTGCAATGTCCAGATGGCCGTCCTTTGCAACGAACGATCCCAGCAGGTCGCGGCGGATGATGTGGGACGTCCCGCACATCTGATGGAACTGCGGCTGCGCAAAGCACCACGCGCCTCCGTCCCAAACATAGCCTTTGTCAATGTTCCAGCCCGTGACATTCCGGCGCTTGGCTACAAACTCGGCCAACCCGCAATGCACGAAATCATCGAAATCGACGACCATGACATGACTGCTGTCGTCTATGCCTGCCAGACCCGCATGGATGCGCAGACCCTTGTCATGACGGACGGCGTCGTAATACGCTTCGAGATGGATGTCCCGGTCGGGCATGTCAGGCAGCGGCAGATCAACAGTAATCAACCGGCAACTGGGGGGCATGTCGGGCAGCGCAGCCCCGGCATTGGCCACGACCACGCATTCCCAGTCGGTCGACGTCTGGGCGGCGATCGAGATCAGGGTCTGGCGCAGATATCCCTGAAGGGCATCCCAATCCTTGACCGAACCGGGATGGCGGACGGGTACCACGAAGACCAAAGGCGCGCTCATGCGGGGATCGCTTTCATCGGAGGAAAATTCTTCATCGTTTACGCAGGGTCGTGCGAAGCGCCTGCAATCGCCGCCCCGCCACGATCAGCAGGGTCGCCCCGTAGGTCACCGCTCCGGCCACGATCTGCACTGCCAATGTCAGGGCCGTCCCATGTTCCATCCAGAACCCCAGAGCCATTACGACCACCGCCATGACCAAGCTGCCCAGAAGGGGCGGCAAAAATTGCGCCAGATATCGAAGAAGTGACAGATCGATTATGCGGCCCACGGAAGTGGCGACGAAGGGCCAGACAAGCCATGTCTTGATGGCAATTCCGACCACCACCGCAGTGATACCGAAGGGGAACAGGACAAGAACCACCAAAGCCGTCAAAACTTGTTGGAAGACCTGGTACCACATCCACCAATCCGCGCGACCTTTGGCCCTGATCAGCGCCGCCTGCAGGATGCCGATGCAGCTGAGGAGACCTATGGCGCAGAAGGCCTGCAGGGCGGGGATGGCCGCCAGCCACTGGTCGCCGAAAACCAGCGGCACGACTTGGTTCGCGACCAAAGCAAAACCGATGAAGATGGGAAAAGAAAGCGCGGACGATAGGAACGTTGTCGCCAGATACGTCTCGCGCAGCTTCTCGGGTTCCGCCTGCATCGACGAGAGCAGCGGATAGGACACGGCCGCCAGCGCGCCGGTCAGCACGTCGTTCAGCATCTGGAAGATGCGACGTGCGAAGTAGAAAAGGCCAAGCGCGGTCGATCCCATGAATGCCCCGATCAGCAACTGGTCGACGTTGATTGTCGTGATCAGGCGACTGCCTGAAGCGAAGCCTCCAAAGCGGGACAGGTCGCGCAGCGCCTGGCGGTCGACCCCCCATGTGGGCCGCCAGGAAACCGAAAGCCAACTGACGGCGCAGACCACCAAAGCCCCGATCAACTGTGACATGACCAGTGCCCAGAACCCGTATCCCATCCACAGGACCAGCAGACAGGCAACCAACGATACGACCGAAGAGATCAGGGTACGAAGCGCCAGTTGGCGGAATTCCATCTTGCGGCTCAGCAGCGAGGTGGGGACAACAGCCGCCAGGTCCATGATCAGACGCAGCCCGATCACCGGCATCAGGACGGCCAACATCGGATCGTCGAGTAGGATCGACAAGGGGCCTGCCGAAACGACTGCCAGCACATAGAGTACCACGCCCCACAAAAGACAGAGCCAGAAGGTCGCGTTCAGATGAGGCGAGCCGAGCTCGGATCTCTGCACCAGCGCATCGCCGAAACCAGCGGGTGAGAACGCCCCGATGGCGCCGACAATCGCGACGGCGAAAGCGACAAAGCCGAATTCCTCGGGGCTAATGACGCGCGAGACAACAAGAAAGACGATCAATCCCGATGCCGCCGGCAAGAGTGCATTCACGCCCGACCACAGCACACCCGTATAGGCCCGTCGCGCACGCCCGGTTTGATGATGAGACAGATCGTCCTGGAGAGGTTTGGTCATTCTGAGTGCTTCCGCTTGCCCGTGCCGATGACGGGCGGCACATCACCACACGAGGATTAACCTGTCCAATCACGAAGGGGCCGCATATGCAATATTGGTGCCGACAAAACCAAGTGGAATATTCTGCTGGCGAGGCCCATGTGCAGGACGGTTGCCCGATCGGCAGTCTTTTGATGTCTCAGCCCGTCTATCCTGATGAGAGGTGGTTCGGCAAATCTGAACAGCCGGGATAAGTGGATTTTCCGCGCAACGGCAGCATGATGCTGCGAGCGAGGAGAAGACCATGACAAGACGCGCGCGCCGGAACCACAGCCCGGCATTCAAGGCGAAAGTGGCTGTAGCTGCGATCGAGGGCGAGAAGACGCTGATCGAGCTGGCGCAGGATTTTGATGTTCACCCGAACCAGATCAAGCAGTGTCGCGATCAGCTGCTTGACGGCGCGACCGGGGTGTTCGGCGCAGCCGCGAAAGCTGAGCTTGAGCCGATCGTCGATGTGAAGACCCTGCATGCAAAGTCGGAGAGCTGACGCTGGAGAACGATTTTTTGTCCGGCGCGCTCGAAAACGCGGGCCTGTTACCGAGCGCAAGAAATTGATCGATCCCTCGGCCAAGCTGAGCGTCAGCCGACAGGCCATCGTGTTGGGGATGAGCCGGGGCAGCGTCTACTACAAGGCCGCCCCGTGTCGGATGCCGATCTGAAGCTGATGCACCGCATCGACAAGCTGCACATGGAGCTCCCGTTCGCGGGCATCCATGCTGATCTTGATCTCGCTTGCGGCCAGCACCTTGATGAAGTCAGTGGACGTGAACTGGCTGACCCTTGCTCAAAATGAGCCCAAGGGCCGGCCGATGAAGATCAGGTATGACTTCCACGGGAGTGGCGGCTTTGGTCCACAAGGCAGACTTTGACCTGCCGATCTCGCTGCGCCGAGGACGAACGTCCAGTTTCGGGAAGCTGCAAGGCAGCATCAGTTTTGCATCGAGCGGCCGCTTTGGTGAAGGTTTTCTGATGCGGGTTGCGGCGTAACGGTGGAGGTGATGTGCGACCACGACCCGCGTTGGAAAACCTCCCAAGGAGGAAGCCGCGGGGGACTTGGATCATCCTATGGGGAAAGTGCGCAAACGGTCGGAGCAACGGCTTCGTCAGAAGTGCGGCTCAAGGTGCGCATGGCGTCTGAGACGAGCGCAAACTTGTTCGATGATCCCCACAAAGCTGCTCGTTCTGGCGTGATGGCTAGCGTTTGTAGCGCCGAAGATGGACAGGCACAGCCTGTTCGGGCCGAGCCTGCTGGGGGCAGCCGGTGGCGTTGTCTGGCATCTGACAGGCAGTGTGTCATGCTACCTGCTCCCTCGGAGTTGCGCGCGACATCGGTTTTTGTCCGCGTTGGAAGATCTCGATGACGCGCATGGGACCGCCGCAAAAGGGGCATGGTTCGCGCATGGTGAGTGGGATGATCTCGGCTTCGGGTCCTGACACGGTGGTTTGTTCTGGGCGCCGGACACACAGCAAGGCACGGATCTTCGTGATGTTGGCTTGGCGGGCCGAGCTGGCCAGCAGGCCGTAGTGCAGGATGCGGTGGAAGCCATCGGGCAGGACGTGGATTAGGAAGCGGCGGATGAACTCGGGCGTGGCCAGCCGCATGACCTTTTGCCGGTTGCCAGATTTAATGTGATAGTCTTTCCATCGGAAGGCGACGGTTTGGGCATTGGCGCTGACCAAGCGGTGGTTCGAGATCGCGACCCTGTGGGTGTATCTGCTGAGGTAGGCCAGCACGGCCACGGGTCCGCCGAAGGGCGGTTTGGCATAGACCTCCCATTCGGATTTGCGGAACGGGGCGAGCCAGGCGCTGAAGGTGTCCGCGCTTTCCAGCTCGGCCAGATGGTTGAAAAAGACGAGCTGACCGGCCCGGTGCAGAACCATCAGCCCGTTCAGAAACAGGCGCCGGAACAGCCGCGACAGAACCCGCACATGCAGAAAGAACCCCGGCTTGCAGGTGAGCGACCTCGTGCCATCGGGCGACAGGCCGCCGCCCGGAACGGACATATGGATGTGGGGATGATGGGTCAGCGCCGATCCCCAAGTGTGAAGCACACTAGTCATGCCGATACGGGCGCCAAGGCGCTTGTTCGACATCACCACCCATCTCCTGCTGCCCTACATCTTGGCATCGCAGGCCCAGAAACATGTCACCCATAATGAGGCCCTGCGCCTGCTGTACGCCATGGTCCAGCTCTCGGTGCGCGATCGCGGTCGAACGGCACCCCCGCCCGCGCCTGCCAATGGCGATCGCCATATCGTCGCCTCGGGCGCCACTGACCTATGGACAGGCTGGGACTTAAACATCGCGCTTTGCACTGATGGCATCTGGACGCGCCTGGTCCCGCGGCCGGGCTGGCTGGCCTGGGTTGTGGATGAGGCCGCATTCGTCGTCTGGACCGGCAGTAGCTGGGATCTGGTCGCTGGCGCGTCACATTTGTCAGATGCTGAGTTCATCCCCGTCAATGACGCAGACCATACCAAGCTGGCGATGTTATCCCTATCGGGCAACAGCATCGGGACTACGCGGACGTTCAGCCTGCCAAACACCTCCTCTGAGCTGGCAATCTTGGCGGGCACCCAGACCTTCACCGGCAACAAGACCTTTTCCGGCACCTTCATCGTGTCCGCCGCGGCAGCCACGATCGGCACAGCCACCGACACCCCCGACCTACAAGACCTAGCACTGGCCGGCTTATAATGAAGCGCTCAAGCGCCGTGGCTCGCTGATGATATGGTTCGATCCTGTGATGAGCTGGGTTGGCATGCCGGCAGGCAGGCGCGGCCGCCAGCAGACTTACAGCGACGGCGCCATCCAGACCTGTCTGTCGCTGAATGTTTTGTTTGGCATGGCGCTTCGGCGGATCGAGCCATGAAAACCCCACTGGTGCGAGTGACCATAGCGAGGCGGGTTCGTCGAGAGACTGCTGCGACTGGTTGGCCTCGACTGGACGGTGCCTGACTTCAGCACACTCAGCCGCCGCCAGAAGACACGAGCGGTCAACATCTTCTACCGTGGGTCGGAAGGGCCCGCTGCACCTGCTTATCGACAGCACGGACATCAAGGTCGAGAGCGAAGATGGGTGGCACGCCGCAAGCATGGTGGCCCCAAGCGGCGGGTCTGGCGCAAGCTCCATCTCGGGACTGACGAACAAAACCTTGAAGTCCGCGCCGTCGAGCCCACCGTAAGCCACATCGGTGATGCGCCAGTGCTGCCCGATCTACTGAACCAGATCCGGGCGGATGAGGTGATCGCCAGCGTCGCTGCAGACGGAGCTTGCGACCTACGAAAATGCCATAATGCCATCGCTGACTGAACCGGGCCGGGTTTTCCGGAGGCTGATCGGGATTGGTTGCGCGGCCATGTCTTCAGCTTCCAGGGCGGCGTAGAAGTTTGCCTCCGCTTCGGCCGGCGGGATGTTCCCGATCGGCTCGAGCAGGCGGCGGTTGTTGAACCAGTCCACCCATTCGAGAGTGGCATATTCGACAGCCTCGAAGTTGCGCCACGGCCCACGACGGGAGATGACCTCGGCCTTGAACAGGCCATTGATCGTCTCCGCCAAGGCATGTCGTAGCTATCGCCGACACTGCCGACGGAAGGTTCGATGCCGGCCTCGCCCAGCCTCTCGGTGTATTTGATCGACAGGTGTTGCGACCCGCGGTCGGAATGGTGGACGAGTCCCGCGCCCTTGGCTGGGCG
Organism: Paracoccus sp. SM22M-07; assembly: GCF_001887735.1. NCBI lineage: Bacteria > Pseudomonadati > Pseudomonadota > Alphaproteobacteria > Rhodobacterales > Paracoccaceae > Paracoccus > Paracoccus sp. SM22M-07. The sequence goes on along the minus strand of NZ_JPKW01000011.1, from coordinate 141,109 downwards.
GCGATCGTGAACAGCCTGTTCGAGGGCATCGAGAACGAAGCCTGCGTGGGCTGTTTGGCTCGCCCGCCAGCCGACGATCTTGCGGGCATGGGCATCGATGAATGAGGAGGGTCAGAAAACAGTCCAGCGGACTGTTTTCCCGACGAATGGCGACATACACAAACCCCTTCCAGGTGGCGACGCAAGTGAAGTCGTCGTCCATTGGGCTTGATACCAATGGCGCCACAATGGACGACCCCAGAGCAACTTCGGCGCAGGCACGCGGAACTGCCGGTTCACCTTGTCCAGCGGGCACGAGGCCTTTGTGTCGGAGAAGGTCGTCTTGTGCGGTTTGCCCCGGATGATG
>NZ_JPKW01000011.1:0-140743 GCF_001887735.1 Paracoccus sp. SM22M-07 | reverse complement strand
TTCGGCGCAGGCACGCGGAACTGCCGGTTCACCTTGTCCAGCGGGCACGAGGCCTTTGTGTCGGAGAAGGTCGTCTTGTGCGGTTTGCCCCGGATGATGCCTTGAATCCCCATGTCCTTCATCAGCCTGGCGACCGTGCAACGGGCGGTATCGAAGCCTTCCCGATCCAGCTGACGCCAGATCTTGCGCACGCCGTAGACGCGCCAGTTCTCTTCGAAGATACGCTCGATCTCGGGCCGCAGCGCTGCGTCGCGCCGGGTGCGATCCGACAATCGGGCCGGATCGGCCCGCTTCGCCAGGTGATCGTAGCAGGTGGACGGGGCGATCGGCAGAACCCTGCAGATCGGCCTTGTCCATCGGGCTCGGACCGATGGCGCCGCGATGGCCAAGCCCCGTGCTTCCCTCGCTGATCGTCGATGAACCCGACCATCACTTCGACCGGCGGTCGAGCTCCGCCATCGCAAAATATGCGGTCGCCTTGCGCAGGATCTCGTTCGTCGGGAAATCAGTCCACCGGACTGTTCTCTGACCCTCCTCACCCTGGCGCAGGTCCCGGTTCTCCCGCTCCAGCGCCTTCATCTTCTCTGCCATGTCGGTCGGGATGCCAGCGCGCTTGCCGCTGGCGACCTCGGCCTTCTTGACCCACTCGTTCAGGGTCTGCGCCGCACAGCCGATCTTCGCGGAAATCGACATGACTGCCTGCCAGCGCGATCCATGCTGACCCTCATTGTCGAGAACCAGGCGCACTGCACGCTCGCGCATTTCGGGGGAAAACTTGTTCGTCGTCTTGATCATGATGCTCCATCCTGCTCAAGAGTTGGAGCCTCCGGAAAACCCGGCGCGGTTCAGTCTGCTTCGGTTGCCATACCCACGCCATCGGTTTGAGCGGACATTGCAGCGGGGCCTGTGCCTTCATCGGCCAATCTGGCATTGCAGATCCTGCTGATCCCAGCAGGCAGCACCGGACCCAGAGATCTGATCTGAGGGACGCATCTGCGCCGTGGCTATCTTCGAATGCACGTCTTGCTGCAGCGGAAGCGCTCACAAGTGAAAATCAAGACCCGCTCGATCTACAACAATCTGTTTGTTGTCAAAGAATCGGCATCCGCAGAATCACTTCATTTGCGACGATTAACTTCCGACAATGCAATCGCGTCTCGGGATATTCCTTGAACCGTTTCGGGAACTCCTTCATATTGCTGCACGGCGCAGCGTCCACTGTGCCGGATCTCCGGTGACCGGGCCCCTCTGGCGAATGTGGCGGCGCATTCGTGATGTCGGCATCAATTCGAGACGCGCCGCAGGACATTCACGTCATGACACCAAATTCAACCAAGGCGCGCAGCATGGCGCGCTATTTCCGGTGGGCACTGGTAACCACCGTCATCGGCCTTCTGCTGGGCGCATTTCTGGGCTGGCAGACGACAGGCAGCCTCGGGGGCATGGCCAGCATCTTCTTTATCTGCGCGGTTCTGGCCGTGCTCGAGATCTCGCTGTCGTTCGACAACGCAATCGTCAATGCGAACAAGCTCAAGACCATGTCGCCGGTCTGGCAAAGGCGCTTCCTGACCTGGGGCATCCTGATCGCCGTGTTCGGCATGCGGATCGTTTTCCCACTGCTGATCGTCGTGATCGCCGCCGGCATCGGGCCTTGGCAGGCCATTGTCATGGCGGCATCTGAGCCGGCCGAATACGCGCGCATCATGCATGAGGCCCATCTGCCAATCGCGGCCTTCGGCGGCACATTCCTTTTGATGGTCGGATTGAATTTCTTCTTCGACCACGAAAAGGACGTTCATTGGGTCCGGTGGCTGGAATCGCGGATGCAGCAATATGCCACCATTCGCGGCGTGGAAGTCGCCATCGCGCTTGTCGCGGTGATCGGATTTTCGCGGCTTCTTGATCCTGTCGAGGGCGAGGTCTTCATGCACGCCGCCATCTGGGGCCTGCTGACATTCCTGCTGGTCGAGGTTCTGGGCGGCTTTCTGGACCAGTCCCAGCAGACGCTTCGGGCGGGTGCGCAGGGCGGCGTCGGGGCCTTCCTCTACCTCGAGGTTTTGGACGCATCCTTCAGTTTCGACGGCGTGATCGGCGCCTTCGCCCTGTCGCAGAACCTGTTCGTCATCGCGATCGGTCTGGGGATCGGCGCCATGTATGTGCGATCCATGACGATCATGCTGGTGGAAAAGGGCACCTTGGCCGAATACCGCTATCTTGAGCATGGGGCGTTCTGGGCGATCATCGCGCTGTCGATCATCATGTTCTCTCAGGCCCTGGTTCACATCCCCGAAGTGATCACCGGACTTGGCGGGGCCACCCTGATCGGGCTGTCCCTGTGGTCGTCGATCCGGCTCAACCGCCGCGAGGCGCTTGCCTGAACCGCGAAACGTGATGTCCGGCAGGATTGCCGGACATCATGCCCTGCCATTTGTCAGAGTGCCGTCGGGTGCTGGTGATGCCGGGCAGCGTCGGCCTCGATCTGCTGGGCAACCATGTGCTGCAACTGCCAGATATAGGGGTCGTGAATGCCCAGTTGGGCAAGCCCCCGCACGGTGCGCAGCAGATATTCCGCGCCTGATCCGGCAGCCCCCGCCGCCCGGGCCAGGCGTCGCGCCTGGTCTTCGATCGACAGATCCGCCGTGGGTGTGTCGATGGGATCGGCATAAAAGGTCAGCGCATCCTGAAGGCCCGCTTCGGTCTGGACCTGAATCCAGCGGGCATTCGCCGCCAGTTCGTGGGCGACCAGTTCTCTGCGCAGGATGGCGCGCAGCGACTCCCGCTCGGTGCCTTCGCGGATATCCAGCAGCAATCCATCGCAGCTGCCCCCCGAGGCCAGGGCCAGCATCAGTCCCGGCTGATCGGGCGACCCGCGGAAATGGTCCAGCGAGATCGAAAAGCGGCGGTGCCAGCCCAGGGCCGTGGCCCGGCGCTCCGACTGGACGGCAAAGCCGGGATTCCAGATCAGCGATCCATAGGCAAAGATCGGCACGGGTCCCGTGCGGCCTGCGGTCAGCATATCGGCAAGCCGATCCAGGTCCTCATCCTCCAGCAGACGCCAGGCGGGATTGTGCAACGGGCCGTCGATCGGCGCGATTCGCGCCACATGTTCGTCGGACAGAAGGATGGGAGATAGGTCGGTCATGCGGACACCTTGCAACGGGACAGTCGATTTCTGCCTGTGTCCCAAGCGCCGACCGACAGGTCAATCCCGCGTTCAGCGTCCGGTGACACCCTCCAGGGGCGGCAAGGGACGCGGGCGGGTCACCAGTTCGGGACGGCGCCGTTCATAGAAGGCGTTGCCGCCGGTCGTCAGGACATAGTGCATGTTGTTGTAATTGGCACGGTAGGTTGCCGTGTGAAAGAACTGGGCCTGCGCGATATAGGGATGGCGTTCACCCCGCAACACCGAGATGGCGGCCGAGCGGATCATCGGCGCCGAGCGGCTGTCCATCTTGCGGCTCATCACGCCGGGCGCGAACTGGTTCTTCTGCGCAACGACCCCGCAGACCGAGTTGGGATATTGGGACGATGCGACGCGGTTCATCACCACGCTTCCCACCGCGATCATCCCGTCGCGGCTGGACCGGTTGGATTCGAAATACATCGCCCGTTCCATGCATTCCAGCGGGCTCTTGCGTCGAAGACCGCTGCTGTCGCCCCCGCAGGCCGTCAATATCATCGTTGCGGCAAGCGCGACCGCGACCTGCATCCTGGTTCCTGTGATCATGCCTTTGCCCCGTTCCGCCGCTTATGCGGTCTGTTTCAACTGACAGGTTAGCAGGATCGGGCCGGATGCATCAATGCCCGACAGCGCCCTGCCGACGGGCATCGACGCCGTCACGCCTCAGGCGCCGAAGGGCTTGAGGATGTCGACCTGCGAGGCGCCCCCTTCGGCGATGTCCTTCAGGATGGCATTGAAGGCGGTCGTGTGGGGCATGTCGATATGCGCCCTGAACGCGGCTTCGTCGCGGTATTGCTCGAAGATCACGATCTTTGACCCCTCGATCTCGACATAGGTGTCAAAGCAGATGTTGCCCGGTTCGGCGCGGACATCAAGGATCAGCTGGTCCAGCAGCCTGGACAGATAATCGGCTTGGCCTGCTGCGGGACGGATCGATGCGACAACGGTGATGGTCAATTTCTGCTCCTGCGTGGATGCCGTGATTTCGGGATTTTGATCTTGATCAGGGGCTTTGCACCTCATTGCGGAACTTGCAATGGCGCAGTCGGCAAACCTGCGTGACCGGGTCCATCACAGCGCCGCGGCCAGCTCGGACGCAAGGGTCTGGACCAGCTGACCGGCCGGCATGACGCGGGCGTGATCGGCCCCGGTCCCCGCCCATTGCGCCGCAAAGGCGGTGGCCCCCTGGCTGCGCGCGGCAGCGGCCAAGGCCTTGGCCAGATCATAGGCAAAGGGATAGGACGGGATCTGGGCATCGGGGGCATCCGCTGCCCATTCGGTCAAGGCATTGCCAAGGCATCGCGCGGGACGGCCTGAAATTGCCGCGGTCATCACGGTGTCGCCCCCAAGCGACAGCCGGTCGCGATAGGCGGCGTCGGCTGCGCTTTCGGGGCAGCCGACAAAGGCGGTGCCCAGTTGCGCACCCGCCGCGCCAAGCGCCATGACGCGTGCGATATCGTGCCCCGTCATCAGACCACCCGCCGCGATGACAGGCAGATCGACAGCCGATAGGACGTCGCGAAGCAGGCTGTCCGTCACCTGTCGGGCGTCAGCTGCCGCGGGGTCGAAGATGCCGCGATGCCCGCCCGCCTCCCAGCCTTGCGCGATGACGGCATGACACCCGGCCTCCTGCACGGCCATGGCTTCGGCCGCCGATGTGGCCGACGCCATCAGGATCAGGCCCGACGCCCGCAACCGCGCCATCTGGTCCGGTCGGGGCAGCCCGAAATGGAAACTGACCACGGCAGGGCGCAGGTCCAGGACAAGATCCAGCAGATCGTCATCGTGCCGAAAGCTTTCATAGAGGTTGGACAGCGCCCGCGGGGGCGTGTGCCCGAACCGTTCAAAGAGGGGCACGCTGCGGGCGATCCATGCCGCCTCGATGGCAGGGTCGCGGATGGGATCGGCATGGCAGAAGAAATTCAGGTTGAAGGGCCTTGAGGTTCTTTGCCGTAATTCATCGACGGCGGTCCGCGCGGATGCGGCATCGGTGGCCCCCAGGCCCAGGGCCCCCAAGGCGCCCGCCCCGGACACTTCGGCCGCCAGATGCGGCGTGGCGACCCCGGCCATCGGTGCCTGCAGGATCGGCAGGTCGAGCCCCAGCAGGTCGGTCAGTCGGTTCGTCTGTGTCATGGCAGCCCATCCTTGATGCACAGCATGGCAGCAAAGCCGCCATGCTGACAAGCACACCCTTGGATCAGGCGGCCGGATGGTTCAGGAAAAAGCGGATCATCTCGGCGCTGGCATCGGGGCCTTTCGGATCGGCATAGCTGCCCGCCGCCTGCCCGCCGGACCATGCGTGACCCAGCCCTTCGACCGTCCAGTGTTCGATCGCGGCGCTGCCGTTCGGGGCATAGGTGATGCTGCGTCGAAAATCGCGCCCGTTCGCCTGGCCATGCTCCTCGGCCTGCAAGCTTTGGGCCTGCGCGGGATCCAGCGCCTGCCGTGCGATGGCATCGCTGTTCGACGGATGCACCGTGGAATCGGCCGTGCCGTGAAAGGCGATCACCCGCATGGCCTGCCCGGTCAGCGACGCATCGGACCCCTGCCCGGCCATCGCGGCAAAGGCCGAGGCGACATCCTTGGCCGCACCCACCGGAAGTCCGGAATGGGCGCCGACCGCTGCAAAGACATCCGGATAGGCCTGCCCCAGGATCACGGCCATCGCCGCGCCCGCCGACAGACCCGCCACGAAGGTCCGCTCCGGGGGGATGGAATGCCCGTCGGCCGCCTGCCGCGTCAGGCCCGCGATGATCGCGGGTTCGCCCCGGTCGCGTCGCTGATCGCCCCTGCTGAACCAGTTCCAGCAGGACTGCGCATTGTCGCCCCGCGATTGCTGGGGATAGATCAGGATCAGGCGATGGCGTTCCGCCAGCGCATTCATACCCGTCCCGGTGGCGAAATCCTCGGGGGTCTGCGTGCAGCCATGCAGCATCACGATCAGTCCCTGGGGCTGATCGCCCTGCTTGCCAACCGACGCGGGCACATATGTCAGGAACCGCCGCGTTCCCGCCGCGCAGGAAAAGCTGCCCTCGGCCAGCGTGGCGCCGTCGGGGATGGTCAGGGCCGTCGCGCCGGATTTCGGCTGCAGCTTGGCCATCATCTGGGACAGCGCGCCCTGGGATGCATTGGCGTTAGCGCCGTTTCCGGACAGGCCGTGACGGGCCAGGGTGCGGTTGACCAGGTCGTTGGCCGCCGACAGGGACGGCATCTGCGATCCGTTGCTGGCCGAGCGCAATACGCCTTTCAGGAAGTCATTCATGGGGTCGTCCTTTCCAGGGCGTTATCTGATACGGTCGGCCAGTGCCGCCCTGATGTCCGCCGGGGCCTGAAGCGCCCCCAGCACGGTAATCGAACCGATGGTCGCCAAGGCCAGTTCCACCGGGACGTCGTCCGCGATGCGGGCCAGACCCACCACCTTTACATGCAGCACTTCGCCGGCATCACGCAGGCGCTGCAGCGCCGCACGGTCATAATCGCGCAGCCCCAGCTCCATCACGTGCCGCTCGATGGATTTTTCGACCGCCTGTGCGTGGCTGTCCAACTGGTTGCGGATCGCGGTCCGGATGAAATCGCTGCGGTTGGAATAAAAGCCCTCCTGCACCAGCAGGTCGATCCGTCCCAGGTCCACGAACCCAAGATTGAGGGTGATCTTTTCATTCTCGGGCTGCTTCTGACGCAGCTGACTGACTTGGCCCATTCCAATCTCCATCTGTATGGATGGTATATGGATGTCATATGCCTGCCATCAACCCCCGGACCCGCCTTTTCCCCTGTCCCACACATTTATCAACCGCTACCCGCCGGAACTGCCCCCATACCCGCGCGTTTTTCCGGCATTCACGGGGGCACCATGACCAAGCGCATCGCAATTGTCGGAACCGGTCCAATGGGGATCTATTCCCTGCAACAGATCGTGCAGACGGAAATCCCACTTGAAATCACCCTGTTCGAAAAGGGTTCGCGCGCCGGGATCGGCATGCCCTATTCCCCCGACAATGGGAACAAGGCCATGCTGGCCAATATCGCCAGCATCGAGATCCCGCCTGTCATGACCACCTATCTGGAGTGGCTGAAGACACAGCCCCAGAACAAGCTGGCGGGTTACGGGCTGGACACCAAGGGTCTGCATGACCGGCAGTTCACGCCCCGGCTGCTGCTGGGGGAATATTTCCGCGATCAGCTGATGTCGCTCGTGGCCGCCGCCCGGCAGCGGGGTCACATTATTCATATCCATGAAGACACCCAGGTGGATGATATCGTCGCCCAACCGGACGGGCTGACGGTCACGACCGAACATGGCACGGACGATCTGTTCGACAAGGTGATCCTGGCGACCGGACACCAGTTCCCCGACGACGACGAAGCCAGCCGCAGCTATTTCCCCAGCCCGTGGTCCGGCCTGATCGAGGCGGCCATTCCTGCCACTCGGGTCGGTATCATGGGAACCTCGCTCAGTTCGATCGACGCGGCGATGGCGGTTGCCAACCAGCATGGGCATTTCCGCCATGATGACGACGATCTGCAATTCGACCTGCAAAACAAGGACCTCAGGATCACCCTGATGTCGCGTACTGGTATCCTGCCCGAGGCGGATTTCTATTGCCCGCTGCCCTATCAACCCTTGACCATCCTGACCGAGGAAGCGGTCGCGGCCTGCGCCGCATCCGACGCGCCCCTGGACAACCTCTTTGATCTTGTGCGCGAGGAGATCAAGCGCGCCGATCCCGCCTATGCCCTGCGGATCGGCCTTGGAGGCTTGGACGCGGACAGCTTTGCCGACGCCTATTTCGCCGAGCGCGAGGCTGCCGATCCGTTCAAATGGGCCCGCAGCAACCTGACCGAGGTCGAACGGAACAAGGATGCCAGGATCACCGTGTCGTGGCGCTATGCCCTGCTGCGGATGCATGAACGGGTCGAGGACATCGTTCACGACCTTTCCGACAGCGATCGGGACCGTTTCGACACGGGGATGAAGAAGGTCTTTGTCGACAATTACGCGGCCGTGCCTTCGGAATCGATCCGGCGCATTCTGGCCCTGCGCGACGCGGGGGTGCTGTCGATCAAGGCCCTGGGCCAGGATTATGACATGTCACGCGAGGCCGACCAGACACAGATCAAGACCGCCCAGGGCACCGAGGTCTATCAGGTCTTCATCGACGCACGGGGTCAGAAACCGCTGGCCAGCCAGGACATTCCCTTTCCGTCCCTCCGGCAGGCGCTGCTGGCATCCGGCCATGAATTCCCCGATGTCGCCGAAGATTACAGCCTGATCGACACAGAGGGCTATTCGGGTCGCATCGCCTTCGGGTCGATCCCCTATCTGATGCATGACCGCCCCTTCGTGCAGGGCATTACCGCCTGCGCCGAGATTGCCACCGCAATCGGAAGGGGAATCAACACCGGCCGCAAACGGCGTCGGGTTTCCTGACCCCCAGGGCATCCGGTCATTCCGGCCCCTGCCCCAGTTATATTCCAACCCCGTTTCAGGATCGGCGCCGCAGCTATTCGGCGACAATACGGGCAGCACGGGTTGTTAAATTATTCCAGCCTATTGATAATGTTGTATTTTGGAATTGCGAATATTTACTCAACTTTAGATTGAAAATACTTTCTCCAATAATCCTTGATTAAAATTTAAATCTCATCTTAACCTTCCGATGTTCGCCGGAACCTGCGCCTTTCGCCCAAGGGGTCCGGCAAAGCGATGTGTTGCTTGATCAGTATGCTTTGAGCCCGAGGAGGCAAAGATGAGCGTTTTTCAATCCTATACCGACATTCTGGCTGCCGCGCCGTCAGGAACCACCGCCGATGATCTGGCGGCGGATTTCGTGCAGTCCCAGCTGGGTGGCGCCGCTGCCAATGTCAGCTATACCGGCAGCACCGACGCAATCTTCGACGTGGACAGTTTCGACATCGCGGGCCTTGTGCCCGATGCGACTTCGGTCAGCTATTCCGACGGCCTGATGCTGTCCAGCGGCGGGTTCGTCGATGATCTGAACAACAACGCCGGCTTCAGCGTCGATCTTGGCCAACCGGGCGATCCGCAATTGTCGGCGGTAGCCGCGGCGGCGTTTTCGGGTGCCGGAACGACCAATGACGCTTCGGTGCTGAATTTTGACATCATGATCAGCGAAGGCAGCCTGATCGACACCCTGCGCGTCGAGATCGTCTTCGGGTCGGATGAATATCCCGAATATTCAGACAGTTCGTTCGTCGATGTCGGTGCGATCATCGTGAACGGCGTGAACTATGCGCTGTTCAACAATGATCCGACCACACCGCTCAGCGTGATCAGCTCGAACGTCAATCCGCTGAGCGACGGTTCGACGAACTTCATCAACAACACGGCCGGCGCTTATGGCGTCGAGTGGGACGGTTTCAGCAACAAGCTGATCATCCGCGCCCCCCTGATCGCCGGCACGAATGCGGTGATGATCGGCGTGGCCGATACCGGCGACTCGATCCTCGACAGCGCGATGTTCATCGACGGCATGTCGCTGGTCAGCGGTGGCAGCGGCGGCGGCGTGCTGACGCCAGTCGCACCGGATAGCGACGGCAACCTGTCGCCTTCGCTGCTGCCCGAGGAACTGCAGCTGCAGCCCGGCCAGCAGAACACCACCTCGGGGACCCCCGAGGAATTCAATGGCGACGTCGTCGTCAACATGGACGAGGATGACGAGCTGGTCTTTGAAAACACCATCTTCGATCAGGACGATGCCGAACTGGACAATGGCGTCATCGAGATCGACACCGATGACGACGGAGTTGCCGACACCTTTGTCACCGTCACCGGCGAAGTCACCGGCCTGGCCGTCCAGAACCAGGGCAGCAACACCGTGGTCAAGGTGATCCCGCTGGACCCGACAGATCCCACGGATCCGACCGACCCCGGCGTCGCGATCATCGGCACGTCGGGTGTGGACAAGGTCAAGGGCTCGGCCGGCGATGACGTGATGCTGGGCGGCGGCGGCAAGGACCTGCTTGAGGGTCTGGCCGGCAATGACCTGATCGCAGGCCAGGCCGGGGATGACAGGCTGCGCGGCGGTGCGGGCGAAGACACGCTGTCGGGCGGCGCGGGCGAAGACGTGCTGGACGGCGGGATGAACGCCGATCTGCTGCTGGGCGGTCAGGGGAATGACCGCATGTTCGGCGGTGGCGGCGACGACGTGCTGAAGGGCGGCAACGGCAAGGATCGGCTGGATGCCGGCGCGGGTGACGACATTATTTCGGGCGGCGGCGGCGAAGACAGCTTCGTCTTCGACCTGGGCGACGGCATGGATGTCTTCACCGATTTCAGCCTGGCGCAGAACGATCATCTGGTCCTGTCCGGCGCCGTCACGGGCGGAATGGACGCGCAAGGTGTGCTGGATACATACGGCACGATGATCGACGGCAATGCGGCGCTGGATTTCGGCGGCGGCGACGTCATCGTCTTTGCGAACCTGACGGATCTTGCAGGAATGGCCGGGCAGATCGAATTCATCTGATCCGATCCCCGACATGCCAAGGGGCCGCGTCTGCACGCGGCCCCTTTTTTCGGTCAGGACCGAAGGCCCCGGCTCAGGCCGGGATCGCCTCGGGGACCTCGTCATCGCTGGTGTCCGGGGCGATCATCTCGGCCACGGTTTTCGACAAGGTGATCATTCCCAGATGCGCGCCGTTCTTGTCGGTGACATTGGCGCGGTTCACCTCGGCATTGGTCATGGCCCGCGCGGCCTCCTCCAGCAGGGTGGTCGACGGCAGGGTGATCGGGGTGTCGGCGTGCTGACCCCTGCGGGTGATGGTGCCGACCGTGATGACATGGCCGCGCTTGACGTCATGCACGAAGCTGCTGATGTAATCATCCGCCGGACGCAGCACGATCTGTTCGCCGGTGCCCTGCTGGATGATGCGACCGTCACGCAGGATGGCGATCTTGTCGCCAAGGCGCAAAGCCTCGTCCAGATCGTGGGTGATGAAGACGATGGTCTTGCGCAGTTCCGCCTGCAGGTCCAGCAGCACCGATTGCATGTCGGTGCGGATCAGCGGGTCCAGCGCCGAAAACGCCTCGTCCATCAGCAGGATCTCGGGGTCGTTGGTCAGGGCGCGGGCCAGACCCACGCGCTGCTGCATGCCGCCCGACAGCTGGTTGGGATAGTTGTCCTCGAACCCCTCCAGCCCCACGCGGCTGATCCAGCGGCGCGCCTTTTCCTGGCATTCCTTTTCCGAAACACCCCGCACCTTCAGGCCATAGATGGTGTTTTCCAGGACGGTGCGATGCGGGAACAGCGCGAATTTCTGGAACACCATGCCCGTCTTCTGGCGGCGGAAATCGCGCAATTCCTTTTGGGACATCTGCACGATGTCGCGGTCGTCGAAGATCACCTGCCCCGCCGTCGGGTCGATCAGCCGGTTGATATGGCGGATCAGGGTGGATTTCCCCGACCCCGACAGCCCCATCACGACCTGGATGCGCCCGGCCGGAATGGTCAGGTTGATGTCCTCCAGGCCCAGCACGTGGTTGTGGCGGGCGTTCAGCTCCTCCTTGGTCATCCCGGCCTTGACGTCGCCGATATGGGCGGCGGCATTCGGGCCGAAGATCTTGTAGAGGTTGCGGATCTCGATGTCGTGGGTGGCTTCATCCATGGACGGCCTCCAGATGCTTCTGCAGACGCTTGCCGTAAGCCTGGGTGGCACGGTCGAAGATGATGGCGATGGCGACGATCGCCAGGCCGTTCATCACGCCAAGGGTGAAATACTGGTTGTTGATCGCCTGCAGCACCGGCTGGCCCAGGCCCCGCACCCCGATCATCGAGGCGACGACGACCATCGCAAGGCTCATCATGATGGTCTGGTTCACGCCCGCCATGATGGTGGGCAGCGCCAGCGGCAATTGGACGTCGCGCAGCTTCTGGCCCGCGCTGGACCCGAAGGCGTCGGCGGCCTCCAGGACGTCGGCGGCAACCTGGCGGATGCCCAGATTGGTCAGGCGGATGATCGGCGGAACGGCATAGATCACCACCGCGATCACGCCCGGTACCTTGCCCAGGCCAAAGATCATCACCACCGGGATCAGATAGACGAAGCTGGGCATCGTCTGCATCATGTCCAGGATGGGCGTCACGATCTGGTTCGCCCGGTTCGACCGCGCCATCAGGATGCCGGTCGGAATGCCGATCGCCACGGCGATCAGGGTGCAGACGGCGACCATGGCGATGGTGCGCATGGTGTCTTCCCACATGCCGAAATAGCCGATCAGCAGCAGGGCGATCACGGTGCCCGCGACGATCCTGGGGCTGCGGCTCAGCGCCCAGATCAGCAGGGCGATCCCGGCCAGGACCAGCACCCATGGGCTGTCGATCAGGATGTTTTCGATGAACACCAGCAGGATCTGGATGGGGTGGAAAATCTGTTCCAGCGTCTCGCCATAGGCGCGCGTGAAGCTGCGGAAGGCCGTATCGACGGCGATGCGCAGGTCACGCAGATCGCCTCGGCTCATCTCGGGGAAATTGACAAGATCCATCGGTTTTTCTTTTTCTTTGGGACGTATCCGGGAAGGGTGCGAAACGGGGGCGCATGGCCCCCGTCAGCGGGTTCAGATCGCGTCCTTGACCTTTTCCGCGACATCCTCGGACACCCATGTGGTCCAGACATCTGGAAAGTTCTCCAGGAAGTAATAGGCGCCATCCTCGTTCGTGGCCTGGTTGTCGCCCATCCATGCCAGAAGCGCGTTGACCGTCTCGTTCGTCCAGCTGCGCTTGCCCAGATAATCCATGGTCACGGCGTTATCCTGGGCGAATTCCTGGGTCACGGCGGTAAAGACCTCGGCGGGGCGCCAGTCGTTCAGCTGCGGATCGGGGCAATCGGCCACGACGGTGCAGGTGTTCCAGGTTTCGGCATCATGCCCGACGCCCAGTTCCAGGCGGGTCATGTCGTATTTGCCCAGCACTGCGGTCGGCGCCCAGTAATAGCCCAGCCAGCCTTCCTCGCGGTTGAAGGCGCGGCCGATCGATCCGTCCAGACCCGCGGCCGATCCGCTGTCGACCAGTTCGAAGCCCTTGTCCTCGGCGCCCAGGGCGCGGAACTGGTTCGCGGTGATGATCTGGCAGGCCCATCCGGACGGGCAGTTGAAGAAGGCGCCCTTGCTGCCGTCCTCGGCACCGGGGAACAATTCGGGATGCGCCAGGGCATCCTCGATGGTGGTGATGTCGTTTTCCTTGGCGATGCTGGTCGGGATCCAGAACCCTTCCTCGCCCCCGTCAGACAGGATTTCCGACGCGATGACGATGCGGCCCTCCTTCTGGGCGGCCTCCAGCGGGATCTTGACCGCGTTCACCCACAGTTCCGGCGCGATGTCGGGTTCGCCCTTTTCATTCATCGACGTGAAGGTGGGCACCGTGTCGCCCGTCACCAGCCCGACATCGCAGCCGAACCCTTCCTCCAGGATCAGCTTGTCGACCCAGGCCGCCAAGCCGGCCGAGGCCCAGTTCATCTCTGCGATGGTCAGGCTGCCACAATCTTCGGCCGCATGGGCGGCGGGTGCGGCCAGCACAAGGCCGGTGACGGCCAGAACTGCTTTCAGGGATGTCATCGTTTATCCTTTCGATCCAGGTCGGGTCAGGCATCCGAAAGATGCCGCCGCCCAGCAGCCCGAACTGGCCGATAGAGCGGACTTTCCAGTCTGGTCTTGATCAAACATCCGTGTATCAAAGCCATGTTTCCCCGGGGTTGCAAGGAATACGCCCCGAAAAGATGCCCCCGGCACCGGTCGGGCGTCAATGTGACGCAACGAAAGCAGGGCGCCCGCCACGTGATCAGCGCATCCCTTGCCGTGACTTTCATTCTGGGGGACAGCGGTTGCAAAGAAGGGTCAAATCGCGCCAGGATGCACCCGTCAGGGGTGGAGCGTATTCATGGATGATCACGGCGCGCAGCGCAGTCGCAGGCTGGAACAGGCCATTCAGGCCTGCGCCGAAGGGCATCCCGAAGGCATCGACACGATCCTGGAACTGGAAGGATCGCAGCTGTTCGGCGTGGCATTGCGCATCCTGACCCGCCACGATCTGGCCGAGGAGGCCGTCCAGGACGCGATGGTCCTGATCTGGCGCAAGTCCCCCCAACAGCGTGGGCCGTCCGGGTCGGCGCGGGGCTGGATCTATGCGATCCTGCGCAACCGCTGCCTGACGATCCTGCGCGACGGTCGCCGCCTGTCCAGCATGTCCCCCGAGGAACTGACCCGCATGCAGGACGCCCGCGACCAGATCGTCCCCGAGGAAGGCTGGCAGATGCTGGCCGGATCATCGCGGCTTGGCGATTGCCTGGATGCGCTGGATGATCCCGCGCGGCGCGCCATACTGCTTGCCCATGTCGGCGGTTTCAGCCACGGAGAGATATCCGCCCGCCAAGGGGTGCCGCTTGGGACTGCCAAGTCCTGGATACGCCGCGGATTGGCCTCGCTGAAGGAATGCCTGTCATGAACGGATTTCAGGACGATCTGACCGGCTTTGCCGACGACTATGCGCTTGGGCTGATGTCGCCAGCCGCAGCCGAGCTGTTCGAGGCCGTGATGGCCACCGACCCGGCCCTGGCCGAACGCGTTGCCCATATCCGCGATGCGCTGATCCCGCTGGACCTGTCGGCGCCCCCGCAGGCGCTGCCGGCCGGCTTTGCCGCGCGGGTACAAGATCGCCTTGCCCAAGTCGCCCAGGATCATCCCCCCGCATGCCCGGCCCATATGCTGGGCGTCGATCCGACCGCGCCGCCCATGGCGGCCAATCTGCCCGCCGCCCCGATCCGCCGCTGGATGGCAGGCATCGCCGCCGCGCTGGTCCTTGGCGTGGCCTTGGGCTTTGGCGGCGCGATGCAGCGCCCCGAACCCCAGCCCGTCGTCATGGCCGTGCTGCTGGACGATGCCGGTGTTCCGCGCGCCGTGGTCAGCGATTATGGCAACGACACCGCCCAGATCCGTTTCGTATCGGACATCGACGTGCCGCAGGGCTTCAGCCTGCAGACCTGGACCCTGCCCTCGGCGCAGATGGGGCCGCAATCACTTGGCGTTCTGGACGGTCCCCGCGCGACGCTGCTGCAAGGTCCGGACCTGCCCGACCCGGGCAACAACCAGCTCTATGAGATCACGCTGGAACCCAAAGGCGGGTCGCCCACCGGTCGCCCGACCGGGCCGATCATCGCCAAGGGGTTGGCTGCCGTGCAGACGGGGATCTGACCGCGTCAACTCGTCACGCAGCCGTGCGGTGATTGCATGGAACGGCGGGGCGGCGGGCCCCGTTGACGCTCCGACACTGCAATATCGGAGCAAGACATGACCGAAGGCAACATCACCACCGTCAATCCCTTTACCGAGGCCCAGCTGACGACCTACCCGTTGGAGGGTGTCGATGCAGCCTTGGCCAAGGTCGACGCGTGCCACGAGGCATTCCTGGATTGGCGGCTGGTTTCGCTGAAGGACCGCGCCGAAAAGATCCGGGCCATCGGGCGCGAGTTGCGCAACAGCAAGGAAGAATATGCCCGCCTGATGACCGCCGAGATGGGCAAGCGCCTGGAGGACGCCCGCGGCGAGGTCGACCTTTGTGCCGCCATCTGCGACTGGACCGCCGATCACGGCCCCGACCATCTGGCGGATGAAACCCGCGAGGTCATGGGCAGCCGCAAGGGCATCGTCACCTATCAGCCGACCGGCGTCATCTATGGCATCCAGCCGTGGAACTTTCCGCTGTATCAGGCCGCACGCTATACCATCGCCAACCTGATGGCCGGGAACGGCGTGTTGCTGAAACATGCGGCCAACGTCACCGGCAGCGGCATCATGCTGCGCGACATCATCGAACGCGCGGGCCTGCCCAAGAACCTGTTCACGGTGCTGCTGATCGATCACGACACCTCGGAGAAGGTGATCGAGCACAAGTTGGTGCGCGGCGTGACCCTGACCGGCAGTTCGGCTGCGGGGCGGATCGTGGCGGCACAGGCTGGCAAGGCGCTGAAGAAGACGGTGATGGAGTTGGGCTCGAACGATGCCTATCTGGTGCTGTCGGATGCCGATCTGGATCTGGCGGTGAAGACCTGCGTCACCGGTCGTCTGTACAACAACGGCCAGACCTGCGTGAACGCCAAGCGTTTCGTCGTGGTGGACGCCGTCTATGACCAGTTCATCAAGGCCTATACCAAGGCCATGCAGGTCATCACCCTGGGCGACCCCGAGGATGAGGCCACGGGTCTTGGTCCGATGGCCCGCAAGGACCTGCGCGACGATCTGCACAAGCAGGTGCAGGACAGCATCGACAAGGGTGCCAAGCTGCTTTGCGGTGGCCAGATCCCCGACCGCGAGGGGTATTTTTATCCGGCCACGGTTCTGGAAAACGTCCAGCCCGGCCAGCCCGCCTATGACGAGGAACTGTTCGGCCCCGTCGCATCGGTCATCCGCGCCAAGGATGATGACGACGCCATGCGCATCGCGAATGACAGCGAATTCGGCCTTGGTGGCGGCATCTTCTCGAAGGATGAGGATCGTGCGGTCGAACTGGCCAGCAAGTATTTCGACACCGGGATGGTCTTCATCAACGGCTTCGACGTGGCCAAGCCTTCGATGCCCTTCGGCGGCGTCAAGAATTCGGGCTATGGCCGCGAACATGGCGGTTTTGGCATGATGGAATTCGTCAACATCAAGGCGGTAACCTTGAAATGAGCGACCCCCAGGGCAAGCTGACCTGTGACGTGGCGGTCATCGGTGCCGGCACCGCCGGCATCGCCGCCGAGGCCGCAGCGCGCAAGCAGGGTGCCCGCACCCTGCTGATCGACCCGGAATTCCGCGGCACGCTCTGCGCCAACACGGGCTGCATGCCCTCGAAACTGTTGTTGGCGGCGGCCCACGCCGCCCATGACATCCGTCGCGCCCCGGTCTTCGGCATTCATCCCGAAGGCCTGCGCATCGACGGCAAGGCGGTGATGCAGCGGGTCCGCGACGAACGCGACCATTTCGTCCGCGCCACCCGCGAGAGCTTTGACAAGCTGCCCGACGGCACCGCCATCAGTTCGCGCGCCCGCTTCGCCGGCCCGAACAGCTTGGCGCTGGACGACGGTCGCCGGATCGAGGCGAAGGCCATCGTCATCGCGACCGGCTCCAGCCCGCTGATGCCGGCCCCTTTCCGCGATCTGGGGCCTCGTGCGCTGACCAATGAAACCATCTTCGAACTGCCGGACCTGCCCGAGAACCTGGCCGTCATCGGCGGTGGCCCCATCGGGCTGGAACTGGCCCAGGCCATGGGACGGCTTGGCGTTGCCGTGACGCTGTTCGACAAGGCCACCACCTTGGGCAAGGCCCGTGATCCGCAGGTGGCCGAAGCGTTGAAACAGGCTGTCGGCCGCGACGTGACTCTGAAACTGGGCTGCGACACGACGGCAGCCGCGGCCAAGAACGGCGTCCGGATCGACTGGTCGGGCGACGATTCTGACAGCGCGGTTTTTTCGCATGTGCTGGTGGCCGTGGGCCGCCCGCCCAATCTGGATGGGCTGGACCTGGACAAGGCCGGTCTGGCGCTGGACGACCATGGCACGCCGCTGTTCAACCGCCAGACCCTGCAATGCGGTGATGCGCCGATCTTCATGGCGGGCGATGCCGATGCCGATGTGCCCCTACTGCACGAAGCCTCGGACGAAGGCGCCATTGCGGGGGCCAATGCCGCGCAATTTTCGGTTGTCACCCCGGACCGGCGCAAGACCGCGTTTTCCGTGATCTTCACCGACCCCGCCCATGCATCGATCGGGCTTGCCCCCGAAGGGGCCTTGACCGGGCGCGCGGATTATTCCAACCAGGGCCGATCCCGGGCCGAGGCGCGCGCCGAGGGATGCATGGTCCTGCATGCCGATCCGCAGGGACACCTGCTGGGGGCCGACCTTTGTACGCCGGGGACTGAACATCTGGCCCATCTGCTGGTCTGGGCGGTTGAACGCGGCCTGACCGCCATGGATCTGCTGTCCCTGCCCTTCTATCATCCCACCCTGGAGGAGGGCATGAAACCCGCCCTGCGCGAGATCTGCGCCAAGGCGGGCCAGACCCAACCCGCCAATCAGGACAGCGCCTGCCCGCCGGGCGCATAAATCCGAAAGGACCACCATGACCGAAGCGATCCATGATCTGGGGCAGGGCTTCTGGACCATCCGCGGCGATCTGAAGCTGGGTGGCGTCCTGAATGTCGGCACGCAGGCCGGGTTGGTCCGGTTGTCGGATGGCGGCTTTGCCATGCTGGACAGCTATCCGCTGACGGGCAATATCCGCGACCGCGTGATGCAACTGACCGATCAGGGGCGCGCGGTGCGCGCGGTGCTGAACCTGCACCCGCATCACACGCTGCACTGCGCGGGTATCGCCCGCGACTTTCCCCAAGCCAAGCTGTTCGGTTCACGGCGGCACTGGGACAAGCATTCGAACCTTGACTGGCAACCCCAGCCCGTCGAATCCCCCGAAGTGGCCGCGATGTTTGCCGCCGACCTGCAGTTTTCCCTGCCGCGGGGGATCAACTATATCGACGGGAATGACCGCGTGCATGCCGGGTCGCTGCTGGCGTGGCACATGGCCAGCCGCACCCTGCATGTCGACGACACGATCAACCTGATGCCGGTCCCGCGCCTGCTGAAGCGGTTTTTCCCCAAACCCCGCGTCTTCCTGCATCCGACCATGGCGCAGGCGATGAAGCCCGAACCCGATGCGCTGGCCGAATTGCGCAACTGGATCGCGGAACTGGCGGCGCAATGTCACGACCTGCGCCACCTTTGCGCCGCCCATTCCGGGCTGCGCCGCTTTCAGCCCGGCGAATTCAGCCGCGAATTGCAGGCCGCCTTCCGCCGGGTCGAAGGCAAGCTGGCCAAAGCCAAGGTCTAGCCGACGCTGATGGTGGTCTGCGCTTCGGGGAACTGATCGTGGCGGACGGTGATCGTGATCGGACCCGCCTGGCCCGTCAGACGCAGCCACAGACCCGTCGTGCCCCCCTGCAGCATCCGCAACGTGGGGCCGATCAACCTGGCCGGACCGTCGATATGGACCTGCACGGCGCCATCAAGGAAGGGCAGACGATTGCCCGTCTGGTCCAAGGCCCGCAGCATGACCCGCAGATCGATGTCCGGATCGGCCGGGACGCGGTCCATGTCGGGATCGATCTGCAACCGGGTGGGCAGCGGATCGGCCACGTAATCGCGGCGCGCTACGACCTTGCCGTCCAGATAACCGGTGATGCGGCCCGGATGCCAGCTCATGCCCCACTGGCCCAGCTCCTCGGCGCTGATATGGCGGTGGTCGATAATGACAGGGGGGTGCGGCAGATGCGGGAACCGTTCGCGATCGGGACCGACGCGGCGGGTGACGCCTGCGCATTCGAACTCGACCTCGTCGCAATTGGTCAGCACGATCAGGGGCAGGATGCCACCGATATTGCGTTCGCCCCGCGCCCAGAAGGTCACAGGCTCCATCACCACCCCTTCGGAAGGCGGCTTCTGGCTGCTATAGGCATGGGCCGCGAATTTCGGCTCGCGCCAGATATCCATGACGCCGTGATGACAGATGCGGTCGCCGGCGCCGAAATCCTTGTGCGTGTTGTAGTCGAACATGCACCAGCCGATGCAGCCGGAAATCGCCGGGTCGCCATGGGCGGCGTTCAGAACCTCAAGGTGCCGGATCACGTGTTCCATCTGTCGCAGTTCAGGGTCCTGCGCCTTGGTCGGAAACATGTGGCCGTTATATTCAGTGACCAGATAGGGCACCGGCTTCTTGATCCCGGTGACCTCGGCGGACGGGCGCAGTGCGGTGCGGGGTCGGTTGATCAGCGGCAGCTCGGATTCGTCCAGGATGAAATCGTTCATCGTATAGACATCCTCCAGCATCTCGCTGTCGGTGATGCAGCGCACGCCCCCCGTGGCCCGCGTCGGGTCCAGCTCGCGCGCCAGCGCGCTGGTGCGGACATAGAAATCGTGATTGTCCGGGCTTTCGTTGATGCGCACGCCCCAGATGACGATGCTGGGGTGGTTCCAGTCGCGGGTGATCATGGCGCGGACATTCTCCACGCTGCGATCCTGCCACGCCCGGTCGCCGATATGCTGCCAGCCGGGGATTTCCTCGAAGACCAGCAGACCGATCTCGTCGCAGCGGTCCAGAAACCACTTGCTTTGCGGATAATGCGAGGTGCGCACCATGTTGCAACCCAGATCACGGCGCAGGATTTCGGCGTCGCGTTCCTGGGCGTGGCGTCCGGCGGCATAGCCCGCATGCGGAAAGCTTTGGTGCCGGTTCAGGCCGCGCAGCTTGACGGGCTGGCCGTTCAGCAGGAACCCCTGCGGCGTCCACTCGGCGGTGCGAAAACCAAAGCGATGCGTGGTGACGTCGCCGCTGTCGGGCAGGCTCAGTTCGACGGTATAAAGCGCCGGGTCGTCCAGGGACCACAACCGCAACCCGGTCAGACCGGAAAGGGTCAGTTCACCCTCGCCTTCGGTCGCGGCGATCTCTCGTTCGCCGTCCAGCAGCCGCGCCCGCACCGGGCCGGGGGCGGTGGTTTCGGGCCGGATCACGACGGTCTTGGCGTCGGACAACGCGTCTGGCGTCAGGATGCGCGCGTTCGTCAGATGCCGTTCCGGCAGCACCATCAGCCAGACGTCGCGATAGATGCCGGCATAGGTCAGATAGTCGATCTGCGCGCCGAAGGGCGGGATGGCGGGGTTTTCCGAACCGTCCACGCGCACCGTGATCAGGTTGTCGCCGGGGCGCAGATGATCGGTCAGATCGGCCACGAAGGGCGTATAGCCATCGGGATGCGCCACGACCTGCGTGCCGTTCACCCACACCACGTTGTCGGCCATCGCGCCGTCGAATTTCAGCTGCACCCGGCGGCCCTGCCACGCATCGTCCCATGCGATCACGCGCTGATAGGTGAAGGGGCGCTGATAGCTGGTTTCGTCGAAATAGCTCAGCGGCAGGTCGACGGCATTATGCGGCAGGGTGACGGTTTCGCCGTCGCGCGGACTGCCGATATGGCCTTCGTCGAAACCGTCCGAGAAGATCCAGCCGTCATTCAGTCTTTGAACCTGTCGCATGATCACCACTCCGCAAAGCTGCCGTCGGCATGGCGCCACACGGGGTTGCGCCAACGGTGCCCCTGGGCGGCCATTTCGCGAACCTTGTCCTCGTTCACCTCGATGCCCAGACCGGGCCCCTGCGGGATCGCGACGAACCCGTCCTCATAGGCAAAGACCGACGGGTCGGTCAGATAATCCAGCAGGTCGCTGCCCTGGTTGTAATGGATGCCAAGCGACTGTTCCTGGATGAAGGCGTTGTAGCAGACCGCGTCCAGTTGCAGGTTCGCGGCCAGCGCGATGGGCCCAAGCGGGCAGTGCAGCGCCAGCGCCACATCATGCGCCTCGGCCATCGCCGCGATGCGATAGGTCTCGGTGATGCCGCCGGAATGGCTGGGATCGGGCTGGATGATGTCGACATAGCCGCCCTTCAGGATCGCCTTGAAATCCCACCGCGAATACAGACGTTCACCAAGCGCGATCGGGGTCGAGCAGTGGTTGGCGATCTCGCGCAGCGCCTCGGCATGTTCCGACAGAACGGGTTCTTCGATGAACATCAGGCGGAAGGGTTCCAGTTCCTTGGCCAGCACCTTGGCCATGGGGCGATGCACGCGGCCGTGGAAATCGATGCCGATGCCGAAATCGGGGCCCATCTCCTCGCGGATGGCCTGCACACGTTCCAGGACCTGATCGACCTTGGCATGGCTGTCGACGAACTGCATCTCCTCGGTGCCGTTCATCTTGACGGCGGTAAAGCCGCGATCCCCGCATTCGCGCGCCATCCGCGCGGTGTCACCCGGCCGGTCGCCGCCGATCCAGCTGTAGACCCGGATGCGGTCGCGCAGCTGGCCACCCAGCAGGGCATGGACCGGCACGCCCAGATCCTTGCCCTTGATGTCCCACAGCGCCTGGTCGATGCCGGCGATGGCCGACATGTGGATGCCGCCGCCGCGATAGAAACCGGCGCGATACATCACCGTCCAGTGGTCCTGGATCAGGCGCGGGTCGCGGCCGATCAGGTAATCGGACAGTTCCTCGACGCAGGCGGCGACCGATGCGGCACGGCCTTCCAGGACGGGTTCGCCCCAACCGCTGACGCCTTCGTCGGTGCTGATCTTCACGAAGCACCAGCGCGGCGGGACGATGAAGGTTTCGACTTGGGTGATCTTCATGGGTCTTGGTCCTGAAATTCGGGGGCCGCATGGCGGCGGCCGGTCAGAAAGGCATCCGCGACAAGGCGCAGGGGCGACAGGTCCAGATCGCTGTCGCCATTGGCGATCAGGTCGCGGAAACGGGCATAGAGGCGGGCGTATTCGGCGTTGTCACCTTGGGCCACGGGTTCACCATCGACGCTGAAACGGGCGCCGCCCTGATCCAGCAGCGCCGTGCCCGCATCCGTGTCAAAGCGGATCTGCCACAGGTCGGCCCCCTGCTGGCGCCAGTCCAGACGTGCGGTGACGGGGTGGCCCGCATCCATCGTCAGTTCGGCGGCGATGGGGGTCTGGCGGTTTTCGGGAATGTGCAGATCGGCACCGGTCAGGCGCACCGGATCGGGCAGCACGGCGGTCAGGATCGACAGGGCGTTGATGCCCGGATCAAAGACCCCCAGCCCGCCCGGCTGCCAGATCCAGTCCTGGCCGGGATGCCATTTGCGGACATCCTCGCACCAGTCGATATGGGTGGCGTGGACGACGCGGTCGGCCAGCCAGTCGCGGGCGACATCCACCGCCGCCGCCTCGCGCGAGTGCCAGGTCGTGAACAGCGTCAGGCTGCGCAGGCGGGCCTCGGCGGCCAGGATCTGCAGTTCGGTCAGGGTGGCGCCGGGGGGCTTTTCCAGCATCAGGTGGCAATCGGCGCGCAGCACCGCCATCGCCTGTTCAAAGCGCCCCTGCGGCGGCGTGCAAAGCGAGACCGCCTGGACATCGTGCATCTCGTCCAGCAGCGTGTCGATGTCGGTGAAGTTCGCCACCCCGTCCAGCCGCGCGTTGCGGCTGGCGACGGCGGTCAGGGTCATGCCCGGCGTCGCGGCGATCGCGGGCAGATGCTGGGCGCGGGCGATGGTGCCCAGGCCCACCAGGGCCAGTTCGATATCGCTCATCTCAGGCGCATTCCGCTTTCGGCGTCAAAGAAATAGGCCTGCGCCGGGTCCATGGTCACACCGACCGTGCCGCCGCCTGCCGGATCAAGCCTGCGCGTGGTCTGCACGACCAGCTTTTCACCCGACGGTGCGGTCAGATGGGCATAGGTGACGCCGCCCAGATTCTCGGCCAGATCAACGCGGAAATTGCCGTGATCGGTCAGTTGCAGCGTGTCGGGGCGCAACCCGATTTCCACCTTGCGACCATCCATCAGGTTCGGGGATTGCCGGTCCAGGGGCGCGTCGAACGCCGGGGTCACGACCTGGCCGCCCTGCACGCGCCCGGCCACGAAATTCATCGCCGGGCTGCCGATGAAGCCCGCGACGAAGCGGTTGTCGGGGTCGTCATAGAGCTCCATCGGGCTGCCGACCTGTTCGATGCGCCCCGCGCGCAAAACGACGATCTTGTCGGCCATGGTCATCGCCTCGACCTGATCATGGGTCACATAGATCATGGTCGCCTTGATCTCTCGGTGCAGGCGGGCGATCTCGGCGCGCATTTCCACGCGCAGTTCGGCATCCAGGTTCGACAGCGGTTCGTCGAACAGAAAGACCTTGGGACCGCGCACGATGGCCCGGCCGATGGCCACGCGCTGGCGCTGGCCGCCCGACAGGGCCGCGGGCTTGCGCTCCAGCAGCGGGTCCAGCTTCAGGATGCGCGACGCCTCGGCCACCTTGGCGGCGATCTCGGCCTTGGGGTGGCGGTTCATCTTCAGGCCGAAACCCATGTTCTGGGCGACGGTCATGTGGGGATAAAGCGCGTAGGTCTGGAACACCATGGCGACGCCCCGGTCGGCGGGTTCGGCATCGGTGACGTCCTTGTCCTCGATGCGGATCTGGCCCTCGGTCGTGTCCTCCAGGCCCGCGATCATGCGCAGCAGGGTCGACTTGCCGCAGCCCGAGGGGCCGACGAAGACGCAGAACTCGCCCTGCCGGATATCAAGATCGACGCCGTGGATGACCCTGACAGGGCCGAAATCCTTGGTGACGCGGGTCAACTGGACGCCGGACATGGCAACCTCATGCTTGCTTGTGTTCGGGGAACCGCCATGTGTCGGCGGCTGCGGCGATCTGCGCCGCGGCTTGCTGGACGGGACCGGCCAGCGCCAGCAGCTGGTCGCGGCTGGTCGTGTCGGTGGTGGTGGTCACGGAAATCGCGCCGATCACGCGGCCATTGCCCGACAGGATCGGGGCGGCGATGCAGGCGATGCCGACCTCGTGCTCCTCGTCGTCCAGGGCGTATCCGCGCTCGCGGATGCGGGCCAGATCCTGGCGCAGGGCGGCAGGCGTGGTCAGCGTGTGTTCGGTATGGGCGTGAAAGGATTGCCGCGCGATGGCCTGGGCCAGCCGATCCTCGGGCAGATGGGCCAGCATCGCCTTGCCGACGCCGGTGCAATAGGCGGGGCCGACCTTGCCGGATTGGGCGAACATCTCGACCGGCTGGCGGGCGTTTCGCTTGTCGACGTAAAGCACCGCGCCATTGTCCAGCTGGGCCAGATGCACGGTCTGGCCGATGTCGCGCGCCAGCCGGTCCATCACATCCTGCGCAACCGGGGCAAGGCTGGACTGCGCCCAGGCCGAATGGGCCAGCCGCACCAGACGCATGCCGGGTGCATAGGTCTGGCGGACATCGTCGAAGGCCAGCATGTCCTGATGGGCCAGCGTCTGCAGGAAACGATACAGCGTCGCCTTGGGCAGGCCGGCCTTCAGCAGGATCTCTGCAAAGCGGACGGGGCGGCCGAATTCGGCCACCAGATCCAGCACGGCCAGCGTGCGGCCCACGGTGCCGTCGGACGTCTCGCGTTGCGGGGTCGTCATGCCATGGCCTCCTCTCCGCAGCATTGCCGTTGTTGACAAGGCTAATCGATTCGCAGCATAGTTTCAATATTCAAAACTGAGTTTCACTATTTGGAACCTAATGGGGAGGAGACCATGGTCCATACGAAACGAGGGCTGCTGCTGGCCGCGCTGCTGGCCACCACCGCACCCGCCTTTGCCCAGACCCGCGAACTGGTGATGAACACGGATGCGTCCGACCCCGCGCCCAAGGCGGCGTTCGAACAGCTGATCGCGGATTTCGAGGCCGAATATCCCGACATCAAGGTCACGGTAAACACCTTCGACCACGAGGGTTACAAGACCGCCATCCGCAACTTCCTGACGGCCGATGCGCCCGATCTGGCCAACTGGTACGCGGGCAACCGCATGGCGCCCTTCGTTCAGGCCAACCAGTTCATGGACGTGTCCGATGTCTGGGCCGAGAACGGGCTGAGCGAGAGCCTGCATTCGGCGGAATCGGCCATGACCATCGACGGCAAGCAGTGGGGGATTCCCTATACCTACTATCAGTGGGGCATCTATTATAACCGGGACGTCTATCAGCAGGTCGGGGTCGAACCTGCCGAAGATTGGGAAGGGTTCCTGGCCAATTGCGCCAAGTTCCAGGAGGCCGGGATCGACTGCGTGACCACCGGTTCCAAGGCGCTGTGGCCCATCGCGGGGATCTTCGATTACCTGTCGCTGCGCACGAACGGCTATGACTGGCACATGCAGCTGACGCGCGGTGAAATTCCCTGGACCGACGACAAGGTCAAGGCGGTCTTCGCCGAATGGGAAAAGCTGCTGCCCTATATCTCGAAGAACCATGCCGCGATCGACTGGCAGGATGCGGTGTCCAACATCGTCCAGGGCAAGGCGGCCAATTACGTCATGGGCAACTTTGCCGCGGCCACCTTCAAGGATGGCGGCATGACCAATGACAACCTGGGCTTCATGCCCTTCCCCACGATCAACCCCGACATCCCGCGCGCCGAAGAGGCGCCGACCGACACGATCCACATCCCTGCCGGCGCCAAGAACCCCGAGGACGCCAAGCTGTTCCTGGCCTTCCTGGCCCGCGCCGACGTGCAGACCAAGATGAACCAGACGCTTGGCCAGCTGCCGATCAATGCCGAAAGCTCGGTCGGGGATGATCCCTACCTGCAGGCCGGGTTCGAATTGCTGTCGACGGCAGAGGGTGGGATCGCCCAGTTCTTCGACCGCGACGCATCCCCCGAAATGGCCAAGGCGGGCATGGAGGGCTTCCAGGAATTCATGGTCCGTCCCGAACGCCTGGACACCATCCTGGAACGGCTGGAGCGCGTGCGCCAGCGCGAAGCCGGCTGACATCATGCGGGCGGTCCCCATCGGTCCGCCCGCATCCCCCACGCACCCACCCGCTTTCCCCGGAGGTCCCGCATGACCGCCCTTCCCGACATTCACCCGCCCAAGGCGCGCGCCCGCAGGCGCCGCAACAGCCTGACACCCTGGCTGTTCCTGGCGCCGGGCATGCTGATGTTCGCCGTCTATGTGCTGATCCCGATCTTCCAGTCGGTCTGGGTCTCGTTCCACGAATGGGACGGCCTTGGACCGATGCGTTGGGTCGGACTGGCCAATTATTCCGAGCTGTGGTGGGACGACGCCTTCTATACCAGCCTGAAGAACAATGTCATCTGGCTGGCCCTGTATCTGCTGGCCGTGCCCATCGGGCTGATGATCGCGCTGTTCCTGAACCAGACGGTCAAGGGCATCCGCATCTATAAATCGCTGTTCTTCTTTCCCTTCGTCATCAGCCAGGTGGTCGTGGGGCTGATCTTTTCATGGTTCTATGCGCCGGGCTTCGGGCTGCTTTACGTGCTGATCGAATGGGTCACGGGCACTGGCGTCGCGATCCTGGCGGATGAACGCTATGTCACCTATGGCATCATCGCGGCGGGGCTGTGGCCGCAGATCGCCTATTGCATGATCCTGTATCTGACCGGCCTGAACGCGGTCGCCCCCGACCAGATCGAGGCCGCGCGCCTGGACGGCGCCAAGGGATGGCGGATGCTGTGGCATGTCGTGCTGCCGCAACTGCGCCCGGCGACCTTCATCGCGGTGGTTGTGACCGTCATCGGCGCGCTGCGCAGCTTCGACCTGGTCAGCATCATGACCTCGGGCGGGCCCTTCGGGTCCAGCCGCGTGCTGTCCTATTACATGTACGAACAGGCGCTGTCGGAATACGGCTATCGCATGGGTTATGGCGCGGCCATCGCCGTGGTGCTGTTCGCCATCATGATGATCTTCATCACGGGCTTCATCTGGAAGATGTGGCGCGACGAGAGAGGGCTTTGATCCGATGTTCCCCCGTCCCATCCAGACCATGTCCCCCGCCTTTCAGCGCAGCTACAAGATCGCGCTGCCGATCATGCTGGTCCTGTGGCTGCTGCCCTTGCTGGGGGTGGCGCTGACCTCGCTGCGTCCGTCGGGCGACCTGGCGGCCGGCAATTATTTCGGCATCCCGTCGCGCATCGCCTTCGAGAACTATGCCGACGTCTTCCGCAATTCGCCCATCGCCCAATACCTGCTGAACAGCTTCCGCATCACCATCCCCACGGTGATCGGCGCGGTCGGTCTGTCCTGCCTGACGGGCTATGCGCTGGCGGTCTACAAGTTCCGGCTGTCGCTGGTGGTGTTCTTCATGTTCGTGGCGGGCAATTTCGTGCCCTTCCAGATTCTGATGGTGCCGGTGCGCGACCTGACGGTGAACATGGGTCTTTACAACACCGTCACCGGTCTGGCGCTGTTCCACATCGCCTTCCAGACCGGGTTCTGCACGCTGTTCATGCGCAACTTCATCAAGGCCCTGCCGCGCGAGCTGATCGAGGCCGCGCGTGTCGAGGGCGTCAATGAATGGCAGATCTTCTGGTATATCGTGATGCCGCTGGTCCGCCCGGCCATCGCGGCGCTGTCGGTGCTGGTCTTCACCTTCATCTGGAACGACTATTTCTGGGCGATGGTGCTGACCACGGGCGCCGAGACGCAGCCGATCACCGCCGGCCTGAACAGCCTGAACGGCCAATGGGTCGCCGCTTGGCACCTGGTGTCGGCGGGGTCCATTCTGGCGGCCATGCCGCCGGTCCTGATGTTCTTCCTGATGCAGCGGCACTTCATCGCCGGTCTGACCCTGGGTGCGGTGAAATGAGGGTCTGGCGCATCGATACCGCCGCTCAGACCCTGGTCTTCGGCAGCGATGGCGGCGTGGCCTGTTGTCATTACTGGGGCGCACCCCTGCCCGCCGATCAGGATCTGGGCGATCTGGTGGCGGCAGGTGCGGGTGGCCTGACCGGCGGCATGCTGGACCAGCTGCCGCCCCTGTCGCTGCTGCCCGAGGCGCGGCGCAGCTTTCCGGGCCAGCCGGGGCTGGTGGCGTTCGACGGCGACGGCACGCCCCTGGAACCGGCATGGGCGCTGCAATCCGCCGATCAGGGCGATGGGCTGACGCTGGTTCACGCGGCAGACGGTCTGACCCTGACCCACCGCATCCGTCCACAACCGCATGGGCTGGTCGCCATCTCCGCCAGCCTGACCGCAAATCGTCCGATCCGCCTGCATTGGCTGGCCGCCGCCGCCCTGCCCGTCCCGCCGCATATGGACCAGCTGACCGAGCTGGCGGGCCGATGGACGCGCGAATTCCAGCCGGTGACCAGCGATCTGGACCACGGCGCCCGCATCCGCGATGCCCGCACGGGTCGCTCGGGGCATGAACACCCCCCTCATCTGTGGCTGGCCACCGCCGGCACGACCCATACGCGGGGCGAGGTGATGGCCCTGCATTACGGCTGGTCGGGCGGTCACCGCATGGTGGTCGAGGCCCTGCCCGAGGGTCGCCGCCAGATCCAGCTGGGCCACGCCTCGGGGTCCGAACGCGCCACCGGCACCCGATTTGACAGCGCCGAGCTGCTGCTGGCGCGGGGCGATGCGGGGCTGAACAGCGTGTCCATCCCCTTCCAACGCGCCATTCGCGACCGCCTGCCCCCGGCCCGCCAGCCCCGCCCCGTCCATTACAACGGGTGGGAGGCGATCTATTTCCGCCACGACGCCCGGGAACTCTCGGACATCGTCGCCCGCGCGGCGGCCCTTGGGGCGGAACGCTTCGTGCTGGATGACGGCTGGTTCGGGCGGCGCGACGATGACACGACCTCGCTTGGCGATTGGCAGATCGATCCGCGCAAGCACCCCCATGGCTTTCAGCCGCTGATCGACCGGGTGCAGGAACTGGGCATGCGCTTTGGCCTGTGGTTCGAACCCGAGATGATCAACGAGGACAGCGACCTCTATCGCGCCCATCCCGATTGGGTGCTGGGACCTGCCGACCAGATCCGGGGCCGCAACCAGCTGCATCTGGACATGACGCGCGACGATGTGCGCGACCACCTGTTCACGCGGCTGGACGCGATCCTGCGCGATTGGGACATCGACTATGTCAAATGGGATCACAACCGCCTGACGCCCTTCCCCGATGCGGGCCAGACGCGCGGCGTCTATGACCTGCTGGACCGCCTGCGCGCGGCCCATCCGCAGGTCGAGATCGAAAGCTGCGCCTCGGGCGGGGGCCGCATCGATGCGGGCATCCTGACACGCTGCCCGCGCGTCTGGCTGTCCGACAGCAACGACGCGCTGGAACGCCTGCGCATCCAGCATCACGCGGCCGCTTTCCTGCCCGCGATCGCCACGGGCAGCCATGTGGGCCCGCGCGACTGCCACACCTCGGGGCGGGTGCTGCCGATGGCGCTGCGCGCCTGGACCGCCGCCCAACGGCATATGGGCTTCGAGATGGACCCGCGCGAACTGACCGAGCACGAGGCCGAAACGCTGACCCGCGTCACGACGTGGTGGAAGGCCAATCGCGACTGGATGCTGGCGGGCGACATCTGGCGGCTGGACCGACCCCAAGGGGCGCTGGCCGAAATGCAGATGGCGGCGGACGGATCGCGGCTGGTGATCTTTGCGGCGACGCTGGACAGCACTGTGGCCGTCCAGCCACCCCCGCTGCGCCTGACGGGGCTTGATCCCAGGGCGCGCTACAGGTTGCGGATGATTGAAAAGCCGCTTGGGCACCATACGTCCCATACGGCGATCAGTCAGGACGAGGTGACGCTGACGGGGGCCGCGCTGATGGCGCAGGGGGTTGCCCTGCCGCCCGCCTTCCCGCAGACCGTCGCCGTGATTGAAGGAATGCGTTTGTGACTGCCGATATTGACTGGATCGCCGCCGATTGGGGCACGACGAACCTGCGCCTTTGGGCCATGTCGGGCCGCCGGGTGGTGGAACGTCGAGCCTCGGACCGCGGGATGGGCGTTCTGGGCCCCGATGATTTCGCCCCGGCCCTTGCCAAGGCGACCGAAGGATGGCCCGCCGTCCCCGTCATCGCCAGCGGCATGGTCGGATCGCGCCAGGGCTGGGTCGAGGCCCCCTATGCCCCCGTCCCCTGCCCCGCCACGCCGCGCATGGTCGCCGTTCCGGGCGATCCGGGCGGGCGTCCCGTCCGCATCGTCTGCGGCATCCGGCAGGACGACCCCGCCGACGTCATGCGCGGCGAGGAAACCCAGATCGCCGGTCTGCTGGCCATGACGCCCGATTTCGACGGCATCGCCTGCCTGCCCGGAACCCACACGAAATGGGTCCGCATTTCCGCGGGCGAGATCTGCAATTTCAAAAGCCTGATGACGGGCGAGCTGTTCGGCCTGATCGCGGGCCAGTCGGTCCTGCGCCATTCCGTGGGCGGCCAGGATCACGACCCCGATGCCTTTTTGGCGGCCGTCTCCGACGCGATGGCGCGGCCCGAACGCGGCTATGGCGGCCTGTTCCAGCTGCGCGCGGAATCGCTGTTGTCGGGGCTGGACCCGGCCGTGGCGCGGGCGCGCCTGTCCGGCACGCTGATCGGATGGGAACTGGCCGCGGCCAAGCCTTGGTGGCTGGGCTGCGACGTCACCATCATCGGCGCCCCGGCGCTGTCGTCGCTTTATGACCAGGCGTTGCGGGCGCAGGGCGTCCCCGCCGCGCTGATGTCGGTCGAGGATGCGACCCTTGCCGGCCTTGCCGCCGCCCATCAGCAATTCAAGACAACCTGACCGAAAGGCCCCGCCATGTCCCGCCCCCTGATCGCCATCCTGCGCGGCCTGACCCCGCCCGAGGCCCCCGCCATCGCCCAAGCCCTGATCGACGCCGGCATCACCCGCATCGAGGTGCCGCTGAATTCCCCCGACCCGCTGGACAGCATCGCCCTGCTGGCCCGCGATTTCGGGGACCGGGCCACGATCGGCGCGGGCACCGTGCTGACGCCCGACCAGGTCCAGTCCGTGGCCGCGGCAGGCGGGCGCATGGTCCTGTCGCCCAATTGCGACGCCGCCGTCATCCAGGCCACGCGGGCCGCCGGCATGGACAGCTTTCCGGGCATCATGACCCCTTCCGAGGCCTTCGTGGCGCTGAATGCGGGCGCCTCGGGGCTGAAGCTGTTTCCGGGCGAATTGATCGGCCCCAAGGGGTTGCGCGCCATGCGGGCGATCCTGCCTGCGAACACCGCGATGTGGGCCGTTGGCGGCGTCTCGGCCGAAAACATGGGCGAATGGCGCCAGGCCGGTGCGGCCGGTTTCGGGATCGGATCGTCGCTTTACAAGCCCGGCGATGACGCGGCGACGGTGACCGCCAAGGCCCGCGCGATGGTCGCGGCATGGGACGGGGTGGCGGCATGATCTTTGACGACACCCCCTGCACCCTGGGCGAAGGCGCGCTGTGGCATTCCGACCTGAACGCACTGATCTGGTTCGATATCATCGGCAAGCGCATGTATCTGAAACCCGTCGGCGGCCAGCGTCGGCATTGGGATTTCGTCGACCATGTCTCGGCGGCGGGGATCGTGGATGCGAACCGGCTGATCGTGGCGTCGTCGCGGGCGCTGCTGCTGTTCGACCTGCGCGACGGGACCCGCACAACCCTGGTGGATCTGGAGGCGGACAACCCCGTCACCCGATCGAATGACGGGCGCGCCGATCCGCAGGGCGGTTTCTGGATCGGCACGATGGGGCTGAACGCCGAAGCGGGTGCCGGGTCGATCTGGCGCTATTGTCGCGGGGAATTGCGGCGTCTGTTCGCCCATATCACCATCACCAACGCCATCTGCTTTGCCCCACAGGGCGACAGCGCCTGTTTCACCGATACCGACAAGGGCGTCATCATGCGGGTCGCGCTGGACGCGGATGGCTGGCCTGTGGGCGATCCGCAGCCCTTCATCGACCTGCGCGCCGAAGGGCTGAGCCCCGACGGCGCGGTGATGGATGCCCAAGGCGGCCTGTGGTCGGCGCAATGGGGGGCGGGCCGCGTCGCACGATATGACGCGCAGGGGCGGTTCGACCGGGCGGTGATGCTGCCTGCGGCCCATATCTCCTGCCCTTCGATCGGCGGGGCGGATCTGGACACCCTGTTTGCCACATCGGCACGGCAGGGGCTGGACGCGCCCGGTCCCGATGACGGCTGCACCTTCGCGGTCACGGTGGATGAACGCGGCCAGTCCGAACATCGGGTGATTCTGCCATCCTCCGTTTCCTGAGGCTTGGCGGCGCGGCAAAATCCATCAATTTCTGCCCATTGTCTTGTCACCTCATCGTTGCCGCATCATGGTCTGGTTCGATATGCGGCGAAAACATGCTGCCCGTGCGGTCCGGGCCATCCGGCGAACTTGTCTCTTGGAGAAAGGGCGGGTCGTGCCGTAAACCGGACCTGTGCGGGCGGAGTTTGCCCACCATGACGAGTACACCTGTGTGAACGAGGAAATTTCGATGACGAAACGGGCTCTTATCACCGGGATCACCGGTCAGGACGGCTCCTACCTCGCGGAACTGCTGATGGAAAAGGGCTACGAGGTGCACGGCATCAAGCGCCGGTCCTCCTCGCTGAACACGCAGCGCATCGACCACATCTATCAAGACCCCCATGCCGAAGATGCGCGGATGTTCCTGCATTACGGCGACCTGGGCGACACGTCTTCCGTGATGCGCATCATGGAGGCCGTCCGCCCCGACGAGGTCTATAACCTGGGCGCGCAATCCCATGTCGCCGTCAGCTTCGAGACGCCCGAATACACCGCCAATGTCGATGCGCTTGGCACGCTGCGCATCCTGGAAGCGATCCGGTTCCTGAAACTGGAGGGCAAGACCAAGTTCTACCAGGCCTCGACCTCGGAGCTTTATGGCAAGGTCCAGGAAATCCCGCAGCGCGAGACCACGCCCTTCTATCCGCGTTCGCCCTATGCGGTGGCCAAGATGTACGCCTATTGGATCGCGGTGAACTATCGCGAGGCCTATGGCATCTATGCCTGCAACGGCATCCTATTCAACCACGAGTCCCCCCGTCGGGGAGAGACCTTCGTGACCCGCAAGATCACCCGTGGCATCGCCAATATCGCCCAGGGGCTGGAGGATTGCCTGTACATGGGCAACATGGACGCCCTCCGGGACTGGGGCCATGCCAAGGATTACGTTCGCATGCAGTGGATGATGCTGCAGCAGGATCAGCCCGAGGATTTCGTCATCGCCACCGGGGTCCAGTATTCGGTGCGCCAGTTCATCGAATGGTCGGCCAGCCAGGTGGGCATCACCCTGCGCTTCGAGGGCAGGGCCGAGGCCGAGGTCGGGATCGTCGCATCGGTCGAGGGTGACGATGCCCCCGGCGTGACCCCCGGCCAGGTGATCGTGCGCGTCGATCCGCGCTATTTTCGCCCGACCGAGGTCGAAACCCTGTTGGGCGATCCCACCAAGGCGCGCGAAAAGCTGGGCTGGACGCCCCAGATCACCACGCAGGAAATGTGCCGGGAAATGGTCAGCGAAGACCTCAAGGCCGCACGCCGCCATGCGTTCTTGAAGACGCATGGCTATGACCTGCCGCTCTATCAGGAAAGCTAAGGTTCGACATGACGCGGATATTCGTGGCAGGTCATCGCGGCATGGTCGGCAGCGCCATCCTGCGCCAGTTGCAGGCAAGACGCGATGCCGGCGAGGATCTTGACCTGATCACCCGCACCAGCCGCGAACTGGACCTGACCGAACAGGCGGCGGTGCGCGACTTCATGGCGACCGAACGTCCCGACGCGGTGATCCTAGCGGCGGCGAAGGTGGGCGGCATCCATGCCAACAACACCTATCCGGCCGAGTTCATCCACAAGAACCTGATGATCGAATGCAATGTCATCCACGAGGCCTGGGCCGCCGGGGTGACGCGGCTGTTGCAGCTGGGGTCCAGCTGCATCTATCCGCGCGAGGCACCCCAGCCCATCCGCGAGGATGCGCTTCTGACCGGCATCCTGGAACCCACGAACGAGCCCTATGCCATCGCCAAGATCGCGGGCATCAAGCTCTGCGAAAGCTACAACCGGCAATACGGCACCGATTACCGGTCGGTGATGCCCTCAAACCTCTATGGTCCCGGCGACAATTTCGATCCCGAGAACAGCCACGTGATGCCCGCCCTGATCCGCCGTTTTCACGAAGCGGCGCGGGATGGGCTGGATCGGGTCGTCATGTGGGGCACGGGCACGCCGCGCCGCGAATTCCTGCATGTCGACGACATGGCGCGCGCATCCCTGTTCGTCTTCGACTTGGACCGCGAAACCTATCAGGCCAATACCGACCCGATGCTGTCCCACCTGAACGTCGGCAGCGGCACGGATATTTCCATCGGCGATCTGGCGCAACTGGTGGCCCGCGTCACGGGATACCAGGGCCGGATCGAGAACGACCTGACCCGCCCCGACGGCACGATGCGCAAGCTGATGTCCTCGGACAAGCTGATGGCGATGGGCTGGACACCGCAGGTCGATCTGGAACGCGGCGTCGCCGAGACCTATCGCTGGTTCCTCGAGAACCGCGCCGGTTGATGGCCATGTCGGATCAGCAGGGCAAACTGATCGCCTTTCGCGCCGACCGGATGGGGGGGCGGCTGATCGCGCTGCTGAACACGATGCGTTTCGCGCGCAGCTTCGATCTGCCCTTCGTCGTCCATTGGCGCGACAGCGACGGGCTGGGCGACGGAACCCAGCTTTTCGCCGAGGATTTCGTCCGCGACCATTTCATCGACAAGCCCACCTATCAGGCGATGAAAAGCAATGCGACCGCGATCGGCACCGTCATCCACAGCGCGACCAAGGAACAGTTCCTGGACAATCTGAAGGGCGGCATGCACGTCCTGCTGGACCCGCCCTTCGACGTCCTGAAAATGCCCTTCGAGGATGAGGCCGAGGTCCACCGCATCTTCCGCGACGTGGTCGACACCCTGCCCCTGAACCCGGATCTGGCCCGCCACCTGCAGGCCCTGCGCGGCAAGCTGCGCGACGGGCGGCGGACGGTCGCCTATCACATCCGGCGCGGGGATCTGACCAGCGACCTGCGGGCCATGAACCGCGCCTGGCCGAACAAGTTCGTCCCCGACGAATTCTTCGAGGCCCATATCCGCGCGAACCTGGACGGCGCGGCGGCACGCACCATCCTGTTCAGCGACAATCAAAGCGTGCTGGACCGCTATACCCGCATGTTCCCCGACCTGCTGACCTTTGACCGCATCGCCGATACCGGCACCCTGACCGAGGTGCAGCGCGACGCGCTGGAGCTGTTTGCGATCTCCATGTCGGACCTGATCGTCGCGCCGCCCTCCTCGGCCTTCAGCTCGACCGCCAAGACCATCGGCGGCGGCGATTTCCGCGATGTCGAATCCGATATCACGCCGGATGCGCGCCATGCGGCACTGGACCTGTTGGCCAGCCGCCTGAAGGACCGGCCCGACCTGTTCGCCAACCAGGGCGAAATCGGGCAATATCTGGTCTATGCCTGCGAGCATCTGACCAAGACCGGCCGTCGCGGCGAATTCGTCGATCTGGCGCGTCAGCATATCCAATCCGGTCTGAACATCGCCTTCATCTATGCCATGGCCGTCCGCGAGATGTTTCTTGACGGTCAGTATCAGGCGATCTGCGATCTGCGCCCGGCGGTCGATCGCGGCTTTGTCACCTTCCAGCGCAGCTATGCCCAGATCGCGCTCTATCACGGGCTGGCGCTTTTGATGCTGGGCCGGAAGGCCGAGGCGATGGAGCAGATCACCTCGGCCTTCTGGCACGAACCGGTCGAAGGCGAGATCAACGCCCTTGCGGGCCTTCTGCGCAGCCGGGGCGATTACCATGACGGCAATTTCTGGGTCACCGACACGCATATCGAACAGCTGTTCCCGAACCGCTTCATCGTCGATCACATCAAGACATTCTACACCGCACCGGTCGAAGCGGGCATCCTGAGCTTTGACAAGATGATCCCGACGAACCGGGTGATGGTCTGGGAATGGCCCGATTTCACGCGGTCCGACCTGCGCAGTCACTATCGGTTCCGGGGTCATTTCCGTTCGATCCTGCGCATTCTTGAACGTCGCAGCTGGTCGGGCGACATCAAGCCGCATTTCGACAGCTTCACCGGCATGATCGCCCTGCGCGAGGGTGACCCGGGCCTCGCCGAGGTGCTGCTGCTGAGTGCCATCGAGGCCAAGCCCGAGGTCGCACTGTTTCACAAGCGGCTGGCCGAGCTGCGCCACGAACAGAACCGGCACGATGAGGCCCTTGAGGCGATGGACCGGGCGATCACGCTGGACCCCGGAGTGACGATCTTTCGGGCCATGCGCGGGCTGTTCCAGCTGCGCGCCGGCGATGTGGAAGGCGCGGCCGATCTGCTGGTCGGGATCATCGACGAGGGGCAGCTGCAGTTCCCGTCGGTCTATTTCCTGGCGGCCGACGCGGCGCGGGACGCGGGCCGAACCGCCGATGCCGTGCGGATCCTGGAAAAGGGCCTGTCGCTGGCACCGCTGAACTGGCGGCGTCAACATGCGCTGGCGGAGATGAAGGCCAAGCTGGGCGATGCCGCGGGGGCGGGGGCGGTCCTGGACTGGGCCCTGCAATGGGCCGACGACCATCCTCCGCTGGTGATGCTGAAATCCGACCTGCTGGTACAGGCGGGCCAGGTCAATGAGGCCCGCGCATTCCTGGAACGGCTGATGATCCGTTACCCGGACAAGACGCAATATATGCGGCGTCACAAGAAACTGGCAAAGTCGTAAGGGGGCGGGTGGCCCCGATGCCCACCCAAAGGCAGGAGAGCAAGTATGAGACGTGGTCACAGCAGGGTCGGGCAGGCACATTTCCTGGTCTATTCGAACGGGGTCGAACCCTTTGCCCGCAATGCCGATGATTACTGTGCCTCGGCCCTGAAGGTGGGGTTCGACAGCGCCCGCCATGTCACCGAGGCGAATTTGAAGAAGACCCCCTTCTGGGACGAAAACCGCTTCATCCTGGAACAGGAACGTGGCGCCGGCTACTGGCTGTGGAAGCCGTGGATCATCCTGCAGAAGCTGCGCGAGGTCGGCCCCGACGACATCGTCATCTATAACGACGCGGGCCGGTACGGCGCGGGCAGCTTTCACCAGTTTCCGTCCTTCCCCCATGCGGCGGTCGAACTCTGCGCCCTGACGCCCAAGCGGTTCATCCACGGCTTCATCTCGAACTGGCAGATCCAGGGGCATTACACCAAGCGGGACGCCTTCATCCTGATGGATGCCGATACGGACGAACAACGTCTGGCGGCCCAGGTCTGCGCGGGCCCGCTGCTGTTCATGCCGTCGAAGGAAAGTTTCGCGTTCCTGGAGCAATGGCTGGACTATTGCCGCGACCCCCGCATCCTGACCGACCAGCCCGACGAGATGGGCAAGACCCACGAGGTCTTTCGCGACCATCGCCATGATCAATCCGTCGGCTCGATCCTGGCGCACAAGACCGGCGCACACTATTTCGATTTTTCCGAAAGCGGCGCATTCGGCTCGGCCGAGGATGTGCGGCAACGCAACCGCCATGTGCCGCGCCTGCAGACCCATATCGGCTATGTCTCGCTGATCGCTGCGCGTGCCATGCCGGATGATTTCCTGGTGCGCGATGAACCCGATCTGACAGATCTGTCGCATCTGCTGCGCAACCTGGTCCCCGGCGAACCGGTTCCGGTCCATCCCGACAAGGTCCCCCAACCCGTTCTGGCGGCCGAGCTGGAGGAGTTGTTGAAGGAACCCCGGCCCACGCTGTGTCGCGACCACTTGCAGCTGGCGGTGGCCGATAACCGCATCACCAATTCCCGCCTGCACGTCCTGAACAAATACCTGGAAGAGGCACCCTTCTTCTGGGAACTGGCCATTCAGGCCTTCCGCGACCGTGCCGCCGCCCTCCATGCCCAAGGGCGCGAACCGACCATGGAAGATGTGCCGACCCTGGCCGTCACCGCCCTGCGCGACGCCGAGGCGCAGATGCCCGATCTGCGGCGCAAGGTGATGTCGGGCTTTGTCTGGACCCTGTTCACCGACGATGCCCGCGCCATCTTCAAGTCGGCCCATAAGAACGTCAAATCCAGCAAGGGCGCCCTGGCGATGGAACGGTTCGTCGCCTTGCTGGACGAACTGGACTTCATGCCGGTCGAGGTCGAGGTGGCGGGCAAGGACAAGATCCTTTCGGAAGAGGTGTCGCGCCGTCTGATGGACTGGATGCTGGTCGATCATGTCCCCGCCCCGGCCGATCTTTCCCCGGAGGGAGATCACGGCGGTCATTGACTGGCCGGACAGGGCTGCTAACCCTGTCCCCCCAACACGACCCGGAGGCGACCATGCAGATCCAGACGACAGCCTTGCCGGGCGTGACGGTCATCACCCCCGCCCGGCATGGCGACAGCCGCGGTTTTTTCAGCGAGAGCTGGAACCGGCGCAGTCTGGATGCGGCGGGATTGCATCTGCCCGACTTTGTCCAGGACAACCATTCCGTGTCGCGCCATGCGGGGACGTTGCGCGGGTTGCATTACCAGGCCCCGCCCCATGCCCAGGGCAAGCTGGTGCGTTGTGGGCGCGGGGCGCTGTTCGATGTCGCGGTGGATGTCCGCCGAGGCAGCCCGACCTGGGGGCAATGGGTGGGCGTGGATCTGAGCTTTGAGAACGGTCGCCAGCTGTGGATTCCGGCAGGGTTCCTGCATGGCTTCGTCACAAGACAGGACGATACCGAGATCGTCTATAAATGCACCGACCATTATGATCCCGACTGTGATGGTGCAGTGGCGTGGGATTCCCTTGGCATCGATTGGGGGGTAGAGAGCCCCATCCTGTCGGACAAGGACCGTGCTGCCCCAGAATTCGCCGGCTGGCAGTCGCCGTTTTCATGGCAGGCGACATGAAGCTGCTGGTCACAGGGGGCGCGGGCTTCATCGGATCGGCGGTGGTCCGACTGGCCATTGCGCGCGGCCACCGGGTGGTGAACCTTGATGCCCTGACCTATGCGGCGAACCTTGACAATCTGGCATCGATCGAAGGGAACCCGGCCTATTCCTTTGACAAGGCCGACATTCGCGACCGTAATGCGCTTGACCGGATTCTGACGCTTCACCGACCCGACGCGGTGATGCATCTGGCCGCCGAAAGTCATGTGGACCGTTCGATCGACGGGCCGGCGGCCTTCGTCCAGACCAATATCCTGGGCAGCTTCCATCTGCTCGAGGCGGTGCGGAGCTATTGGGCTGCGGCGGGACGGCCGGCGGGATTCAGATTTCATCACGTCTCGACCGACGAGGTCTTCGGCAGTCTTGGAGCCACGGGTCAGTTCACCGAAACCACCGCCTATGACCCGCGCAGCCCCTATTCGGCCAGCAAGGCAGCCTCGGATCATCTGGTGCGGGCCTGGCATGAAACCTATGGATTGCCGGTGGTTCTCAGCAATTGTTCCAACAATTACGGGCCTTATCATTTCCCTGAAAAGCTGGTGCCGGTGGTGATCCTGAATGCGCTGGCGGGGCGGTCGATCCCGGTCTATGGCGATGGCGGCAACATCCGCGACTGGCTCTATGTCGAAGATCATGCCGATGCGCTGCTGACGGTGCTGCACAAGGGCCGGGTCGGGCGCAGCTATAACATCGGCGGCGAAAACGAGGCGCGCAACATCGATCTTGTCCGCATGATCTGCGCCCATATGGACGATCTGCGGCCCGGCGCCGCCCCGCATGCCGATCTGATCCGCTTTGTGCCCGACCGACCCGGCCATGACCGACGCTATGCCATCGACCCGACCCGCATGCGATCCGAACTGGGCTGGCGGCCCTCGGTCACGCTGGAACAGGGGCTGCGGCGAACGGTCGAATGGTTCCTGCAGAACGAAAGCTGGTGGCGACCCCTGCTGAACCGGCAGGGCGTCGGACAGCGTCTGGGGATGGCATGATGCAAGGGCTTCTGGTCTTTGGACGCACGGGCCAGGTGGCGCGGGAACTGGCGGCCCTGGCCCCGGACGCGCGGTTTCTGGGCCGTGACCAAGCCGATCTGGCGGATCCGCAGGCCTGCGCAAACGCCATCGGGAACGCGACCGCCGTCATCAATGCGGCCGCCTATACCGCCGTGGATCAGGCCCAGAGCGATCCGCAGATGGCCCACCGGATCAATGCCGATGCGCCCGCCTCCATGGCATTGGCCTGCCGGATGCGCGACATTCCCTTCCTGCACATCTCCTCGGACTATGTCTTTTCGGGTCAGGGCAGCGCGCCGCGTGCCGAAGACGCAGCGACCGACCCCCTGAACGTCTATGGGGCGTCAAAGCTGGCGGGTGAACGGGCGGTGATGGAACAGGGCGGGCAATCGGCGATCCTGCGGACATCATGGGTGTTTTCGGGTCATGGGCGGAATTTCGTGACGACCATGCTGCGCATGGGGGCGTCGCGCGACAGCATCTCTGTCGTGGACGATCAGGTGGGTGGCCCGACCCCGGCCGCCGACATTGCCGTCGCCCTTCTGACGATGGCCGCAGCCATGCGGGACGATCCCAGCAAAGGCGGCATCTTTCACCTGTCGGGCGCGCCAGACATTTCATGGGCGGGTTTCGCCACGCAGATCTTTCACGACGCGGGGCTGTCCTGCCGGGTCGATCCGATCCCGACCGAAGATTACCCCACACCCGCGCTTCGGCCGCTGAACTCGCGGCTGGAGTGCAGCCGCATCCGGCGGGCCTTCGGCATCGAGCGGCCCGACTGGCGCCAGGCCTTGGGGCGCATCCTGAACGGCGAAAGGCAGCCATGACCGACCGCAAGGGCATCATCCTAGCCGGGGGCAGCGGAACGCGCCTCTATCCGATCACGCTGGCCGTCTCCAAGCAGCTGCTGCCGCTTTATGACAAGCCGATGATCTACTACCCGATCACGGTGCTGATGCTGTCAGGCATCCGCGAGATCGCCATCATCACCACCCCCGAGGACCAGTCCCAGTTCCAGCGGCTGCTGGGCGATGGCGGTCAATGGGGGCTGCGCTTCACCTATATCGTGCAGCCCCGCCCCGAGGGTCTGGCACAGGCCTATCTGTTGGCCGCCGGGTTTCTGGACGGGGCGCCGTCGGCCATGGTCCTGGGCGACAACATCTTCTTTGGGCACGGGTTGCCCCCGATGCTGCTGGCTGCCGATGGGCGACCGACGGGCGGGACCGTCTTCGGCTATCACGTGCGCGACCCTGAACGCTATGGCGTCATCGATTTCGACGAACTGGGCGGCGTACGGGCCATTGTCGAAAAGCCGTCCGTGCCGCCCTCCTCGTTTGCGGTGACGGGGCTGTATTTTCTTGACGGCACGGCCCCAGATCGGGCGGCCAAGGTGACCCCATCGGCACGCGGAGAGCTTGAGATCACCACATTGCTTCAGTCCTATCTGGATGACGGGCTGCTGCATGTCGACCGGATGGGGCGCGGCTTTGCCTGGCTGGACACCGGAACCCATGAAAGCCTGCTGGACGCAGGGAATTTCGTCCGGACGCTGGAAAACCGCCAAGGGCTGCAATCCGGCTGCCCCGAGGAAATCGCCTTCGAATCGGGGTGGATAACCCGCGAGGATCTGGCCCGCCAGGCCAGGACTTTCGGGAAAACCGGATATGGCGCCTATCTATTCAAACTGCTTGATTGATCCTGATCAGTCCCAAAACGCTTTAAAACAACCCCCGCGGTAGTATTTAGATGCAATAACAACTTAATAACTTTTATTGATTAAAAGAATTTTGTTGTCATTATAATTTTAACTATCTATTAGTATAGAGCGTAGAAAGAATAAGGTTGTTCACCTTGTCTTCTGCCCATCCGGAACCGTCCAGGAACCGGATTTTCTGCAAGGCTGCCAAGCCAAGCGCATGTCGGATAAAGATAATGTTTCCAACTGGCCCATGTGGCGCCGGGGCATAAGGTCATTCCTTTTGCCTTGATGATGGGGAATGTCGGAGATCGCAATCTTCAATCTGACAATTCGACTGCAGGTCGGCCCGGGTGGGCAGGCCTTAAAGGCGCCGGGTCATGTCGGCACCGGCTTTTAAACGAGTATCTTTTTTTCCGATGGAGGAAGACATGGCTACGATCGATGGAACGGTGAATGACGACGATCTGATGGGCACCGACGGTGCGGACATCATCAAGGGTGGTGACGGTGATGACCTCGTCAAGGGCGGCGGGGGCAGCGATCACCTGAAGGGCGATGCCGGTGATGATGTCATCAACGGCGGCGCAGGGGGTGATCTGGTCGAAGGCGGTGCGGGCCGTGATACCGTGATGGGCGATTCGGGCGACGATACCATTCGCGGCAATGACGGCAATGACAACCTGTCCGGGGGCGTCGGCAATGACGTGCTGGACGGTGGCGCCGGCAACGACAAGATGTTTGGCGGCCAGGGGAACGACAAGCTGTTCGGCGGTGCCGGCAATGACAAGATGTTCGGTGGCGACGGGGCCGACCGCCTGGAAGGCGGCGATGGCAACGACCGTCTGAGCGGCGGCGGCGATGGCGATGAGCTGAGCGGCGGCCAGGGCAAGGACGTCCTGGATGGCGGTGCCGGAGCAGACATGCTGACCGGCGGTGCGGGGTCCGACACCTTCATCTTCCAGGACGGCGATGGCCGCGACAGCTTTGTCGACTTCACCACCGGTGGGGACAGCGATGTCCTGCAGCTGAGCAGCCAACTGTTCGACGCCCCCATGAGCGCCCAGGACGTCATCGATATGTATGGCACGACGGTGGACGGCATGGCCGCGCTGGATTTTGGTGATGGCGACATGATCATCTTCCAGAACATGACCGACCTGTCCGGCCTGGCCGCGCATATCGAATTCATCTGAGCCCCGGTCAACGACATATGGAACGGGCGGCACCGCAGGGTGCCGCCCGTTTTTCGTCATCCCGTGCCACCTGCTGAAGACGTCTGGAGGTCAGGCGCAACTCACCGCGAATTCCCGATCATTCCGGGGTGGAGAAGCATGCGCAGCGCCTGTTCAGGCCCATCCGCACATGATCACGCGGATAGGGGAACCTTGCCGGATGCGCTCAGACCTCGACCGTGACGGGTCCCATCGGGTTGGAACAGCAGGCCAGGATCCAGCCCTCGGCGATGTCGTCATCGCTGATCCCGCCGTTGTGGACCATGTGCACATCGCCCGCGGTCTTGCGGATCTTGCAGGTTCCGCACAGCCCGAAGGTGCAGCCCGAGGGGATGTTCAGACCCGAACGCTTGGCCACGGCCAGCACGGTATCCGTTTCCGCGCAGGCCGCCGTCACGCCGCTGGCGGCGAAGGTGATCTGGGCGCGGGCATCCTCGTCGGGGGCGATATCCTCGATGACGGGGGCTTCGGCCTCGGTGGCGACGGGCGCGCCGAAGCTTTCCTGGTGATAGCGGTCCATGTCATAGCCAAGCGCGATCAGCATGTCGCGCACCGCCTGCATGAAGGGTTCGGGCCCACAGCAGAACACCTCGCGCTCCAGGTAATCGGGCGCCATCAGGCCCAGCATCAACTGGTTCAAACGCCCTTGGTATCCGGTCCAGGTGATATAGGGCTCGGGCTCCTCGATGGTGAAGCGCAGTTGGACGCCCGGCACGCGGGCGGCGAACTGTTCCAGCCG
The DNA here is from genome assembly GCF_001887735.1 of Paracoccus sp. SM22M-07. Lineage (NCBI taxonomy): Bacteria > Pseudomonadati > Pseudomonadota > Alphaproteobacteria > Rhodobacterales > Paracoccaceae > Paracoccus > Paracoccus sp. SM22M-07. The sequence goes on along the minus strand of NZ_JPKW01000011.1, from coordinate 96,564 downwards.
TTCACGGAAGATGATGTCCGAAGGCCGCCGGGCCGCATGGACGAAGGTGATGTCGGCATTCTGCGCCTGGTCCCACGCCCATGTCGTCATCGACATCATCGGCGTGATGCCCGACCCCGCCGAGATGAACAGGTATTTCGGCGCCCTGTGCCGGTGGAAGCTGAAGATGCCCCCCGGCCCATAGGCCTTCAGCCGCATGCCCGGCTTCAGATGGTCCATCATCCAGCGCGTGCCGATCGAATCCGCCTGCGCCTTGGCCGTCACCGAGATCGACAGCGGCCGCGAGGGCGAGGACGAGATCGTGTAGGTGCGCTGGACGTTGCCCCCCGGAACCGGCAGGTCCAGCGTCACGAACTGTCCCGGTTGGTAATCGAACCATGCGCCCGAAGGTGCCCGGAAGATGAAGGTGGTCGTGTCGCGCGTTTCCGGCACGACCATGACGCATTCCAGGTGTTCGTTGTCGGACCAGGGTTCGACGTTCCAGTTCAGGCGGGGCTTTTTCATCGGATCACTCTGCGGCGTGCTGCATTCCAAGGCGGGCGGACATCAGGCCGCAATACCAATCGACGAAGTGGATGACGCCCGCTTCCTGGGTGGGGGAATAGGGGCCGGGCTGATAGGCGGGCGACAGAATGCCCTTCTGGTTTTCCTCGACCACCTGACGGTCCTCGTCATTGGTGTTCAGCCAGACGCGGGTCAGGGTCTCGATGTCGTAATCCACACCCTCGACCGCGTCCTTGTGGACCAGCCAATGGGTGGTGACCTGCGTTTGGGTGGGGCTGATCGGCAGGACGCGGAAGACGATGGCGTGGTCGGGCAGGAAATGGTTCCAGGTCGAGGGGAAGTGATACAGCATCAGGCTGCCTGCATCGTTCCACGGGATGTTGCCCATGCGCCGCGTGACGGCGGCCTTGCCGGACATGGTAAAGCTTTCCTGATTGTCCATCAGCGGCACGCGGGCCATGCGCCATTGCATCCGCGCATCATTGACGAAGCGCGACGGCAGGTTCGCGGCGTCACAGCGGGCCCAGTGGTCCAGGATCTCGGGGCTGGCGGCGTTCGGCCCTTCCATCACCGTCATCAACGGATCGTCGGAATAGGTCCGGCAAAGCGAGGGATGCGAACCGCCGCAGTGATAGCATTCGCGGTTGTTCTCCATCACCAGCTTCCAGTTGCCCTGTTCGACGATGGTGCTGGAATGGGCGATCTTGGCATCCGCCAGCCCCGAGGGCGCGGCATAGCGCATCACGTTCTGCGCGAAATCGCTGATCGCCGGCGGGACATCGGCCAGGCAGATGAAGACCATCCCCGCCAGGTCGACGCAATGGACCGGCTTCAGCCCGTATTTCGACGCATCGAAATCAGGTCCCATGTCGCGGGCAAAGACCAGCTTGCCCGTCAGGTCATAGGTCCATTGGTGATAGGGGCAGACCAGCTTGGGGTTGCTGCCGCTGGATTTGGCGCAAAGCCGCTGGCCGCGATGGCGGCAGACGTTGTGAAAGGCGCGCAGCCGACCGTCATCGCCGCGGGTGACGACAATGGGGCATTCGCCCACCTGCATGGTGACGAAGCTGCCCGTCTTGGGCAATTCGCAGGACGGCCCCACGAACAGCCACTCGCGGTACCAGATCTGGTCCAGATCGTCGCGATAGGCCTGTTCCCCGCAATAAAGATCGCGCGGCAAGGCGTGGTCGGGAAGGCGTTCGGCAATCAGCTGAGCAGTCGAAGGGGCATATGTCATGGCGCAGATCGTTCCCTAGGCGCTTGGCGGTGGCAGTGACCCGAACCTAGAAGCGCGCCGCGATCCGACGTGGCAGATTTGCGACATTCGGACCGCGGAAACAGACACGCGATGCAATTTACGCCGCCACCAGCCCCGCGGCGCGCAGACGGGCCAGCTGTTCGCCCGAATGGGGCCCCAGTTCCGCCATCAGGGCGCGCAATTCGGCGACCATGGCCGGGGGGCGGGCCAGGTTCACCGTGTGGAACAGGCCGGTCCTTTCCAGATCGCCGGTCATGGTGCTGGTCAGATAGCCGTTCTGACGCGGCACGACCCACATCCACCGGCCCGCCTGTGCGTGGTGGCGGGCGTGGCGCAGATCGACGAAGCCCCTGGCATCCTCGATCTGGTCCAGCCGGGGCATGTTGCGCCCCAGCTGACAGGCGGTGCCGGTGCCCAGGATATCGACCTTGACCATGTGGGGCGCCCGCTTGTGGAACATCCAGTTCTTCCACCCCTGCTGCCCCTTGTCGTCCTTGGCGACCCAGGCACTGCCCAGAAAACCCAGCACGTTCCGATCCGCCGGCAGATCGTCAAAGAAGGCCATCGTCCGGCTGACATAATCGGGCGGATAGACGATGTCGTCGTCGATGGTGAAGACCATGTCGTCATCTGCGGTCCGAAAGGCGAACTTGCCGGCATCCTTCAGGTCGCGGTCGGGAATCATCGCCTCTATCCGGTCATCGGCGGCCAGCGCGTCGGGAATGCGATCATGGCCGTTCAGGCAGATGCACAACCGGTCCACCTGCGGCAGGATCGAGGCGACGGTCTGCATCAGGATCCCCGCGCGCGGGGGAAAGGTCGCCAGATGGGCGCGGATCATGGGTCGGGCCTGTGATGTCTGTCCGATTGCAGCATGCCCGCCGGCGAATGGTCAGGCAACCGCCCGCCTCGCCTCAGTCCCAATAGGCGGCGGCCATGAAGTCGCGCTTGGCCACGCCCCGATCCAAGAGCATCTTGCGCGCGGCACGGGCATCGGGCGCATGACCCGCGAACCAGACAAAGCCGTTTTGGGGCAGATCGGCCTGCGACAGCGCCGTCAGCAGGTCGTGCCGGATGCGGACGCGGGGGTCATCGGCCAGGGCCTCAAGATCGGCGGGATCGGCATCGACGATTGCCTGGACCGGCCCCGGGACCAGGTCGCGCGACAGGTGCAGCATCCGCGCGATGGCCGGCAAGGCGGTCTGATCGCCGAACATGGACAGCGCCGGCACCTGCGGACACCACCCCCCGCCCGGTCCGATGATGCCCACCTGCGTGCCGGGCCGGACGGTTTCAGCCCATGCGCAGGTGGGGCTGCCGTCATGGCGGAAGATGTCGAAATCCAACCAACCCTGCCCCTGTGCCGCCACGGTATAGACGGGACGGTGAAGGGCATCATCGCCCTCGGGCCAGATCGTGCGCCCCTTGGCTCCGACCCGCGGCCAGACCGGATCGCGCCCCATTGCGGGCAGCAGCAGGCGGAAATGCAGGCTGTCGCGGCCGAAACGCTCGGCATCGGGTCCGGTCAGGCGGACACGCAGGAAGCCGGGGCTGGGATGGCTGACGCCCGCCACCCGCATCAGCGACAGGCCGGGGGCCAGCGCGCCTTCGTCGACATGATCCCATGCGACCTCCAGCCCCGCTTCGGCAAAGATCTCGGACGCGCTGTCCTGAAGATTGCCGATCAGGCGCAGTTCGGGGGCCAGCAATTCGACCCGGGTGCTGTCGGATTCGGCGGTCAGCCGCAATTCGCAGCCCCAGACGAACAGGCTGAGCACACCGGGCGTTTCGGTCAGCGGTGCCTCCCACGCGCTGGCCCGCGCCTTCAACGCCGCCGCCGCAGCCCCCGAGGCCCGAGGAATAACGCCGACACGGCGGTGGCTGGACATGAGCGACATGGCGAAACCTTTCCTTTGCAGAAGGTGTGATATTCCCCATAAATTTTGTCAACTAATTTTGGCAAAAAGCATGATCCAGCTTTTGCAATTTAATGGAAGGATTTTTCAAAATACTTGGCAAAGCGCCCCCGCTGTCGTATGCCAAGCTGACGCAACAGGCGGTGGTACCCGATTCCACCGCAATCCGGAGGAACAGCATGACCGACAGCACCACCCATCGCCACGGCCTTCAGATCGACGGCCGGCTTGCGGATTTCATCGACACGCAGGTGCTGCCGGGCACCGACGTGCAGCCGGATGATTTCTGGAAGGGCTATGCCGATCTGCTGTCGGAATTCGCCGGGCGGAACCGGGCGCTGCTGGATCAGCGCGCCGCGCTGCAGGGGCAGATCGACGACTGGCACCGGGCCAATCCCGACATGGACCCTGCGGCCTATCGCGCATTCCTGACCGAAATCGGCTATCTGGTGCCGGAACCTGCGCCTTTCAGCGTCGAAAATGGGGATGTCGACCCCGAGATCGCGACCTTGGCCGGTCCGCAGCTGGTCGTGCCGGTCAGCAATGCCCGCTTTGCCCTGAACGCGGCGAATGCGCGGTGGGGATCGCTTTACGATGCGCTGTACGGATCGGACGTGATGGGGCCGGTGCCTTCGGGCGGCTTCGACACGGCGCGCCGTGATGCGGTGGTGGCAAGGGCGGCGCAGTTCCTGGATGACAGCTTTCCGCTGACCCAAGGCAGCCATGCCGATGTGACGGCCTATGCCGCCGACGCGGCAGGTCTGCGCGCGACGGTCGACGGTCAGGACGTGGCCCTGGCCGATCCGACGGGTTTTGTCGGCACCCGCACGGACGGCGCCGATACGGCGCTGGTTCTGCGCCACCACGGGCTGCATGTCGAACTGGTGCTGAACCCCGACCACCCGATCGGCGCGGCCTCGGCCAGCGGCCTGCGCGACATCGTGGTCGAAGCGGCCCTGACCGCCATCCAGGATTGCGAGGACAGCGTCGCCGCCGTGGATGCCGCCGACAAGGTGGCCGTCTATGGCAATTGGCTGGGCCTGATGAAGGACGACCTGACCGAGAGCTTTGACAAGGGCGGCAAGACCATGACCCGCCGCCTGGCCGATGACCGCCGGATCACCCGCCCCGACGGCAGCACCCTGACCCTGCCGGGTCGCGCACTGCTGCTGGTGCGCAATGTCGGTCACCTGATGACCACCGATGCGGTGCAGATCGACGGTCAGCCGACCCCCGAAGGCCTGATGGACGCAATGGTCACCACCGCCTGCGCCATCCACGACCTGAAGCGGACCCAGGGTCTGGGCAACAGCCGCGCGGGCGCGATCTATGTCGTGAAGCCCAAGATGCACGGCCCTGCCGAAGCGGCATTCGCCGATGAGGTCTTTACCCATGTCGAAAAGGTGCTGGGGCTGGCGCCCAACACCGTCAAGCTGGGCCTGATGGAAGAGGAACGCCGTACCAGCGCGAACCTGGCCGCCTGCATCCACGCGATCCGCCACCGCATCGTCTTTATCAACACCGGCTTCCTGGACCGCACGGGCGACGAGATTCACACCTCGATGCAGGCGGGCCCCTTCGTCGGGCGCGACGGCATGAAGACCTCGACCTGGCTGAAAGCCTACGAGGATCGCAACGTGCTGATCGGCTTGGCCGCGGGCATGAAGGGGCGCGGTCAGATCGGCAAGGGCATGTGGGCCAAGCCCGATGCCATGGCCGAAATGCTCGAGGTCAAGATCGGCCACCCGAAATCGGGCGCCACGACGGCATGGGTGCCCAGCCCGACTGCCGCCGTGCTGCACGCGTTGCATTACCACATGGTCGATGTCGCGGCCCGTCAGGAAGACCTGAAGGACAAGCCCCTGCCCGGTCTGGACCTGCTGCTGACGCCGGCGCTGGCCGATGGCCCGATCCCGCAGGACCAGGTGATGCGCGAGCTGGACAACAGCGCGCAGGGGATCCTGGGCTATGTCGTGCGGTGGGTCGATCAGGGCATCGGCTGTTCCAAGGTTCCCGACATCGACGATGTGCAACTGATGGAGGACCGCGCCACCTGCCGGATCAGCGCGCAATACCTGGCCAACTGGCTGGAACACGGGTTGATCACGCAGGATCAGGTCGAGGAGGCCCTGCGCCGCATGGCCGCCAAGGTCGATGCCCAGAATGCGGGCGATCCCGCCTATCGCCCGATGGCACCGGAGTTTGACGGGCCCGCCTTCAATGCGGCCCGGGACCTGATCCTGACCGGCGCGGAACAGCCCTCGGGCTATACCGAACCGGCTCTGCATGCTTGGCGGGCCAAGGCCAAGTGGGCGGCCTGATCTCTCCTCCGAAAGGTGAATGCGGGCGCCATTGCGGCGCCCGCGCCACCTGCTAAGCTGGTTCGGCAAAACATCAGCGGGGCTTGGAACGGCATATGGCGGGAAAACGAATTGCGGTGGCCGGGATCGGCTATGTCGGTCTGTCGAACGCCGTCCTGCTGGCCGAACGCAACAGCGTCCGCGCGCTGGATGTGGATGAAAGCCGCGTGGCGATGCTGAACGGGCGCAAATGCCCCATCGTCGATGACGACATCTCGGATCATCTGGCCCATCGCAAGCTGGACCTGACGGCGACGACCGACCCCGCCGTGGCCTATCGCGACGCCGACGTGGTGATCGTGGCCACGCCCACGAATTACGACCCGGTGACGAATTACTTCGACACCTCCAGCGTCGAGGCCGTCATCGCCGACGTGATCCGGTTGGCCCCGCAGGCGCTGATCGTGGTGAAATCGACCGTTCCCGTGGGCTTCACCCGCCACGTGCGCGACAAGATGGGAACAGACCAGGTCATCTTCAGCCCGGAATTCCTGCGCGAGGGCTTGGCGCTGCATGACAACCTGCACCCGTCGCGCATCGTGGTGGGCGAGGACAGCCCCCGCGGGCGCGCCTTTGCCGACCTGCTGGCCGAGGCGGCGCTGGACGACGACGTGCCGATCCTGTTGACCGGATCGACCGAGGCCGAGGCGATCAAGCTGTTCGCCAACACCTATCTCGCTCTGCGCGTGGCCTATTTCAACGAATTGGACAGCTATGCCATGTCGCAAGGCCTCGACAGCCGCCAGATCATCGAGGGCGTCGGTCTGGATCCGCGGATCGGGACCCATTACAACAACCCGTCCTTCGGCTATGGCGGTTATTGCCTGCCCAAGGACAGCAAGCAGCTGCTGGCCAATTACCGCGATGTGCCGCAGAACCTGATCGCCGCCGTCGTCGATGCCAATCGCACCCGCAAGGACACCATTTCCGACGCGATCCTGGCCCGGAACCCAAAGGTCGTCGGCATCTATCGTCTGGTGATGAAGGCCGGTTCGGATAATTTCCGCCAAAGCGCCGTTCAGGGCATCATGAAACGGCTGAAGGCCAAGGGCCTCGAGGTCATCGTCTATGAGCCCGCGATGACCGACGACAGATTCTTCGGATCCGATGTCGTCGCGGATCTGGCCCAGTTCAAGGCACGCGCCGACCTGATCGTCGCCAACCGCGTGACCCAGGACCTGCATGATGTCCGCGACCGCATCTATACCCGCGACCTGTTCGGGGCGGACTGACCGTCACAGCATCTGGCGCAGCCGCTGTTCGATCTGGCGGCGGCGCCAGCGCGACCTGATCTGCTTGGCGTAAAGGTTTCTGGGCAGCAGGCAGATCGTTTCGTCGTTATGCTTCAGCAGGAAACGCCGGGTGGCGGCGGCGACGCGGCTGTCGGCGGATGTCAGCGCGGCGACCGTCACCTCGACCTCGGTGATGTCCTCGATGTCGATATTGTCGAAGCTGTTGTGGCGGGCGCGGTCCAGAAGGTCGGTGACGCTGCCGATATCCACGGAATCGCCCGATTTCAGCGGCCCCTGCAGGGTCGCCTCGCGCGGGGTCCTGTGCTGTTCGCGCGCGATCTCGGTCCGGTCGGCGACCGAGGAGATGCGTTCCCCCTGCGCCGTGCGCACCGACAGCATGATCTCCAGCACATAGATCGGCTCGAACCCCAGGTTGCTGACCAGAATGCGGGCCGACAGGTCGCGTGCGCCGCCCAGATGCACCAGGATTTCGGTCCGGCGCTGTCGCCGCAGCCCGGACACGATGATGTGCAGATAGACCATCCAGACCATCGCCGTGACGGTCGCCATTCCCGCCTGAACGATCCCGCTGTTTTCGGACACCCAGTCCCACATGGTATTCCCCCCGCCTGACCCCTTGCACGGTTTGCGGGTCCCAACACGCGCATGGCGTGGTTGTTCCACCTCAGGAACTTCGTGCCACCGACGCGGGTTCAACCCCAGTCCGTGAAAGGAAATTGCCATGACCGAACCCACCCCAAGCGCATTCGAGGGCCGCATGCTGGCCCATCGCCGCATTCTGGCCCGCCTGATCGCCGCCCTGCCCGAGGCCGATCGCACCGCCATGATGGACTGGATGGACAACCGCGAGGTGATGCGGGACGGACAGGAAGATCCGGGCGCCGTCCCCACCGAGGGAAGCGCGCTGGAGCTGGCCATGGCCGATGAATTCACCCGGATCGCCACCTTGGCGGGCGACAGCATGGCCGAACGGTCTAGCTGACGTTCAGCCTTGTCAGCAGCCGGTCCAGGTCGATCCGCACCCGAAGGCGCGCCATCAGCAGGAACATGCCCCCCAGCTTGCGATGCAGGAACATGACCTCTGGCGGGGGCATATGCGCCGCGCATCGGGACCTAGACAGGCGCAGGGCGATATCGGCGATCTGCTGGGGGATCTGGGTTTCCGCGGCATCGAAGACCCCGCCGCGACGCAATGGTGCCAAGGCCAGGCCCAGCATCTGCATCACCGCGACCCTCTGATCGTCACCGGCATTTGGCGCCAGATAGCCGATGTCGGTGGCGGCCTTTTGCAAAGCCGCTTGATCCTGCGCCAGTCCCGCCCGCAGCAGCGCCTTGTATTTCGGTGCCAGATCGGGGGAAAAGCCGCGCAGGGCGCCGAAATCCAACAGCACGATGCGACCGCTGTCCCCCTGCCAGCGGTAATTGGCGAAGTTCGGATCGGTCTGCATCAGGTTGAACGTGAACAATTCATCCATGGCCAGATCGACCAGGTCCTGCCCCACCCGATCGCGCGTTTCGGCAGGGGCGGTCACAAGGCTGTCGATGGGCCGGCTGTCGATGAAATCCATCGCCAGCACCTGATCCGAGGTCAGAGCCGCATCGGGTGCCGGCATGACGATGCCCGGCCGGTCGCCCAACACTTTGGCATAGGCGGTCATGTTGGCGGCTTCGGCCAGGTAATTGGCCTCGGCATGCAGCTGCTGGCGGGCTTCGGTCAGAATCGGCGCCATGTCCAGACCCTGGGGCAGCAGTCCCGACAGACGCAGCAGCATCCCCAGATTGTCCACGTCGCTGTCGATGCTGGCCCGAACTCCCGGATACTGGACCTTGACCGCCAGAACGCGCCCGTCCCGCGTCACCGCCCGATGCACCTGTCCGATCGAGGCCGCCGCGATGGGCGTCATGTCGAACCGGGAAAAGCGGGTTTGCCAATCATCGCCCCAGGCCCGGGTCAGCACGGTCCTCAGCTGGCGTTCGGGCATATGATCGGCCCCCGCCTGCAATCCTTCCAGGATCACGGCAAGTTCCGGGGGCAGGAACTGGCCCGTCTCCATCGAGACCAGCTGGCCCACCTTCATCGCCGCACCGCGCATCCGCGACAGCTGCGTGGCAAGACGAGCGGCATTCGCCGGCGTCATCAGCAGTTCGCGCGCGTCGGGGCGACGACCGGTCGCCAGCTGACCCAGGCCCTGCGCGATGGCGCGGCCGCCGATGCCGGTGGCCAGCCCCCCGATCCGCATCAGCCGCGTCAACCGACCCGAGGGGACGGCAAGGGGCCGGGGCGGGCGCCTATCCATGGCCCAGGATCTGGGCCGCCATGGCCGTGCCGCTGGCCCATCCGTCCCGCGCGGTCGGCCCAAGCGCCCAATCGCCGCCGACCAGCAGACCCGCATCCATATCGGCCAGGAAAGCCTCTCCAAGCGGGCGCGACGCACGGGCATAGAGCCAGCGATGCGCCGCACTGTGCTGCAGATGTCGCGGTTCCGCCCCCAGACGGTCCAGCAGAACGGGGGCCATCATCGCCGCCAGATCGTCGAAGGCCAGATCGATATGGCGCGCGCTGTATTCCGGATCGGCCTGCATGACCCAAGTGGCCAGCGGCCGGCCTTGGCGGCCCGGCTTGCCACCGTCATGGGCGATCCAGGCGGCGGCCCCCGATCCCTCGGCCCAGGCAAAGGGCCGGGGCGCATCGGGCGACAAGCCCGCCATCAGCGTGACACAGGGGTCATAGGTCACGTGATCAAGCGCCGCCGCAAAAGGATGATCGGCACCCAGCAGGTCACGGGCCTGAGGCGCGGGGATCGCCAGAACGACGCGGCCCGCATCGATCCAGCGGTCGTCGAGGGCAATCTGCCAGCCCGCCCCATCGCGACGCAGCCCGGCAAACATCGCGCCTTGGGTCACCTCCAGACCGGCAGCCATGGCCCGCACGACATCGGACATGCCGGGGCGTCCGACCCACCCGCGATCACCCCATGGCGCCACCGCATCGCCAAGCCCCTGCAGCATCGTCAGGAACTCAGGGTCGGACACCGGCAGATCCTGGGCGCCGTGATCGAATTGCATCCCTTGGGGGCCGCGCCGCGTGGCCATTCGTCCACCGATGCCCCGCCCTTTGTCGAAAACACGCACGCGAAGGCCGGCCCGGTGCAGCAGCCTTGCACAGGCAATGCCGGTAATGCCCGCGCCGATGATGGTCACCTGATCGGTCATGAATGGCCCCCTGCCTTGTGCCGCACGCCCCATCAGGGCAGGTCGGGCCGACCGGTGCAAGGCGGCGATTTGTCACCAGCCCGTCAGTCCAGGTTCAGGTGACCCACGAAATCCAGGAAGCTGGCCAGCGCGGCCGTCACCAGCTTGCGGCTGGAGTAGAGCACATGGACCGGCACGCCGGGCAGCGCATAATCGGGCATGACCGGAACCAGCCGACCCTGCGCCAGGTCATCGGCGACCTGGAATTCCGGGGCCAGCGCGATGCCCTTGCCCGCCACGGCCAGCGATCGCAGCAGTTCCCCGTTATTCGAGGAAAAAGCCGGGGTGATCTTTTGATAGATCACCTCGTTTTCATGGCGCAGGGGCCATGTGCTGGGACCGCGCAGGTTGGTGTAATGCAGGCATTGATGATCGCGCAGCTGGGCGGGGCTGTCCGGGCTGCCCTTGGCGGCGATGTAATCGGGCGAAGCGACCAGCATGATCCGCGCATCATGCAGCTTGCGGGCATGAAGGGTGCTGTCCTCCAGGTTGCCGATGCGGATGACCGCGTCGAAACCGTCGCGGGTCAGGTCCGAACGCCCGTCATCCAAAACCACGTCCAGCTGGATGTCGGGATGTTCCTCCATGAAGCGGACCAGATGCGGTTGAAAGACCTTCAGCGTATATTGCACCGGGCTGCCCAGCTTCAGCGGCCCCGACGGGCGTTGCGATGCCGCGCGCACGGCCTCGGTCGCGGCGTCCAGCCGGGCCAGGATGTCGCTGATCTCGGCATAAAAGCTGAGCCCGATGGCCGTCGGCTTGACGGCCCGCGTGGTGCGCGTCAGCAGCCGCGTGCCCAGATCCGCCTCAAGATCCGAAATCAGCTTGCTGCACATGCTTTTGGAAATGCCGACCTTGCGCGCGGCATTGGCAAAGCTTCCCTCGTCGATGATGGCCGCAAAACTGCGGAGGACCTTGATATCCATGCCGATGTCCAACAGGGACCCGTCGCGTTCAGCCAAGACGCCCATGGGCCCGGTGCCAGATAAAGAAAGACCGCCATGCCCGAACTGGACATGACGGTCGGAGGGTTCCGTGACGGAACCGACCAGCTTCTGAACCATTAGCGGTCCTGGTTGTCGGTTGCAACTTTCGTGCTGGTCGGGAAGGCGGTGACGGTCAGGATTTCGTCGCCGTTCAGGTTGGCGCGGGCCAGTTCGGCCGAGGTCATCACCGAATCCGCACGGACGTCCATGGTTTCGACGGCGGTGACGGTGTTGACGGCGTCGGGGCGTTCGTTGCGGGCGCTGGTTGCTGCACCGGCAGCGGTGGTTGCCAGGGTCAGGGCGGTCATTGCGATCATGATGGATTTCATGGTTTCAGTCTCCGTATGTGAATGTCAGGGAAACGACTGCGCCGTTTCGATGACTGTCAGATAAGAGGGAGGACTGTCATTGATTAGTCATGAAATATCGCCTTCTGTGTTCGATATGGCGGTATAATCGCGCGCCATCGTTCACAGGATCAGCATTATCCGGCGCCGTCATTCCCCTCCACAGATCTGCGCGATGCGCGACAGGATCGCGTCCGTGTCCCCATCCGCGCCATAGGCCTGCAGCGGCAGATCGGCCCATTCGGCGTCGGGACCCTTGCGGTCGCGCGGGTTCATGACGGTCAGGCCAAGACCGATCCCCTGCCACAGCACCCTGACCTGTCCGTGGATCAGGCGGAACAGCTCGGGGTCGGTCAGAAAGACCGCAGCACAGCAATCGTGGATGACCATCCCGTCATAGCCCGCCTGGCCATAGAAGCTGATGTAATCCTGCGACAGGTCCGCCACCAGCTGCATCCCTGCCCCGCCCGTGGCCGCAATGGCCTGCAATTCGCGCCGCGTGATCAGGGTCCGCGTGGTCAGGTCCAGGGGGATCGCCGTGACATGCCAATCGGCCCCGAAGACCATGTCGGCGGCCAGGGGGTCGCCCCAGATATTGGCCTCGGCGGCGGGGGTGATATTGCCGGGGACACGGAAGGCGCCGCCCATGATGACCACGTCACCCACCAGATCGGCGATATCGGGGGCCATCTGCAGCGCGCGCGCCAGGTTTGTCATCCGACCGACGGCCAGGATGCGGATCTGGCCCGGATTGGCGCGGATCTGGTCGATGATGAACTGCGCGGCGCTGTCGGGTTCATCAATGGGCTGTTCGGGAATGTCGATATTCCCCAAACCGTTCTGCCCGTGGATGTGGACGGGAAAATTCTCGGTCGGCATGTCGGGGGTCAGGGACTGGGCGGCACCCGCATGGACCGGGACCGTCACCCCCCAGGACCGCAACAGGAACCGCGCGTTTCGCGTCGTGACCGCCACGGGGGCATTGCCGAAGACCGTCGTCACGCCCACCAGCTGCACCTGCGGATGCCGCACCAGGTAATAGAGGGCAAGCGCGTCGTCCACGCCGGGATCGGTGTCAAAGATGACCTTGTGCTTGCCCATGTTCCGTTCCTGCCTATCATGAAGAAGCGGTTGCTTTAACCTGCTGTCCGGCAGGGTCAACCACCCGCATGCCCTGATGGCAAGGCTGGGACGATGCGAATGCGCAAGGCGGGACGAATTGCAGGACTGGTCGCGCTGCTGCTGGTGCTGGCGGTCGGGGCCGTGCATCTGTGGAACGGGCGGGGATCGGGGGCGCAGGCGCTTGGCGCGGCGGGGCCGCAGGATCTGCGGCTGGCCAGCTTCAACGTGCATTACATCCTGCTGGACAAGCCCGACGGCGCTTGGTCGGTGGCCGATTGGGACCGCCGCAAGCCAGCCATGATCCAGGCGGTGGCCAGCCTTGGCGCGGACATCATCGCCTTTCAGGAAATGGAAAGCTTTCGCCACGGCGATGACGGGGCGGTGAACCTGGCGCGCGATGCCCTGCTGGACGCCATGCCCGATTATCGCGCCGCCGCGACCGGCGACTGGCGCAGCTTTCCGTCGACGCAACCGATCTTCTATCGTCCAAAGCGTCTGGAGCTGCTGGACCAGGGCTGGTTCTTCTTTTCCGAAACGCCCGAGGTGATCTATTCGCGCACCTTCAACGGGTCCTATCCGGCCTTTGCCACGTGGGCGCGGTTCAACGACCGACGCAGCGGGCGGGATCTCCGGGTCGTGAACGTGCATTTCGACTATCGCAGCGGGCAGAACCGCCTGCGTTCGGCGCAGCTGGTCCGCAACAGGGTAGCTGCATGGACCGGGACGGGCGAACATGTCGTGCTGGCGGGTGATCTGAACGCCATGGCCGGATCGCAGACCGTCGACATCCTGAAACAGGCCGGGCTGGCCCTGACGCCTGTCCGGGGGGCGACCTATCACCTGGACCGTGGGCTGAACCTTTTCGGCGCGATCGATCACGTCATGCATGATTGCGGCACGGCCATGCCGGCGCGCCCCGTCGCGATCCGCAAGCGTTTTGCGGGGGAATGGCCAAGCGATCACTATCCGATCCTGTCGCAGATCATCCCCGGCGCGGGCCGCTGCGGGCCCTAGCGGCCGGTGCGCGCCATGAAGCGGCGGTCGATCCGGTCCTTCCACCGCCAGACCCAGGGCCCCGCGACATGCAGACCGCGCCACAGGGCCAGCCCCGACTTGCCGCCAAGCGAGACGATCTTCAGGTGATGGCGCTGCGGCTTGTGCGCCAGCAGCGGCTTGTCCAACAGCAGGGCCAGGATGTTCTGGGCCAGTACCGGCCCTTGCCGGACCGCATGAACACCCGCCCTGGGGCGTGGCGCATCGGTGATGACCGCGCAGTCGCCCACCGCGAAGATGCCCACATGACCCTGGGCCTGAAGGTCCGGCCCGACGGACACGAAGCCCTTGGCATCGCAGGGCAGGCAGCGCGCCAGCCAGGGCGCGGGCCGCCCCCCCGCCGCCGCGATGGTCAGGTCGCTGGCGATACGGGTGCGGTCGGTCAGGATCACATCCTCGGGCAGGATGCAGGCGACCTGGGATTTGATGTGGACCGTCACCTGCCGGTCGGCCAGCGCTTCCAGCAGCATGCGGCGTGACGCGGGCGGCAGTTCACCAAGGATTCGCGGCCCGGATTCGATCAACGTGACATGGGGCCCGATGCGATGGGCCGCGGCCAGGGCCAGCTCGACCCCGGCCACCCCGCCGCCGATGATGGCGACGGGACCGGGATTGTCCAGAAAGCGCGCCCAACGATCGGCAAAGGCCGACAGGGGTTTGACCGCCACGGCATGTTCGGCAAAACCGGGGATCTGGCGCAGATCGCCCTGGATGCCGATATCGATCGAGGCGATGTCGAAACCCATCCTTCCCGCCGTCGTGGTGGCCTGCCGATGCAAGGGGTCGATGCCGTCGACCTTGCCCGTGACCAGGCGGACCCCGTGCCGTGCAGCGATCCGGGCCAGGTCAAAGCGCGCATCAGCGGCCTCATAATGTCCCGCGATGACCCCCGGCAGCATCCCGGAATAGGCGGCAAAGGGGGAAGGGTCGATCAGGGTGACCTGCGCATCGGGCATCTGGCGCCTGATCGTGGCAAGGGCGACCAGATGGGCGTGGCCCGCGCCGATCAGCAATATCCGGGGTGCATCCTGCATCTTGGGTCCTGCCTTGTCGCGCTTGCCAAGGGTTGCGCAGGAACGCCCCCCTTGGCAAGCGCGACAAGCGGGCTAGAGCGCCATCGTCGCCTTGACCGCCCGACCCCAGGCCGCATAGCGGGCCTCGCGGTCCTCATCGTCCATCTGGGGTGTAAAACTGCGGTCCAGCCGCCATTCATCGGCAAACCCCTGGGCGTCGGGATAGATCCCGCATTTCTGTCCTGCCAGCCAGGCCGCGCCAAGTGCGGTGGTTTCGGTCACGCGGGGACGGTCGACCTGGGCGCCAAGGATGTCCGACAGGAACTGCATGGCCCAATCGGACGCGCTCATCCCGCCATCGACGCGCAGGGCGGTTTCGCCCTTGGCCTGCCAGTCGGCCTTCATCGCCTCCAAGAGGTCGCGGGTCTGGAAACCGACGCTCTCCAATGCGGCGCGGGCGAATTCGGCGGGACCGGAATTGCGGGTCAGCCCATAAATGGCGCCGCGGCAATCGGGCTGCCAATAGGGGGCGCCAAGTCCGGTGAAGGCCGGGACCAGGATCACCTGCTGCCCGGGATCGGCGGTTTCGGCCAAGGGCTGGGTCTCGGCGGCGTGGCGGATGATCTGCAGCCCGTCGCGCAGCCATTGCACCACCGCGCCCGCGATGAAGATCGACCCCTCCAGCGCATAGGTCGGCTTGCCGTCCAGCTGATAGGCGATCGTGGTCAGCAGGCGCTTGGTCGAGGTAACGGGCGTGTCGCCGGTGTTCAGCAGTGCAAAGCAGCCGGTGCCATAGGTCGATTTCATCATGCCGGGCTTGAAGCAGGCCTGGCCCACGGTCGCGGCCTGCTGATCGCCCGCGACGCCGGTGATCGGAATGGGACGCCCGAACAGGTCGGGCCGCGTGGTGCCGAAATCGTCGGAACAGTCGCGCACGTCGGGCAGCATCTTCAGCGGGATGCCGAACAGATCGCTGATCGTGCGGCTCCAGCGGCCCTTGTGAATGTCATAGAGCATGGTGCGCGCGGCATTGGTCGCATCGGTCGCGTGGACCTGTCCGCCAGTCAGGTTCCAGATCAGCCAGCTGTCGACGGTGCCGAACAGCAGGTCGCCGGCCTCGGCCCGGTCGCGGGCGCCGTCGACATGGTCCAGGATCCATTTCAGCTTGGTGGCCGAAAAATAGGGGTCGACCAGCAGGCCGGTGCGCTCGGTGATCATCGGCGCGTGGCCGGCGGCCTCCAGCTCGCGGCAGAAATCGGCGGTGCGGCGGTCCTGCCAGACGATGGCATTGTGGATGGGCTTGCCGGTCTGGCGGTCCCAGACCAGCGTGGTTTCGCGCTGATTGGTGATGCCGATGGCGGCGATGGTGGGGTTGCCCGCCTTTTCGATGGCGGCGCGACAGGTGGCGGCGACGCTGGCCCACAGGTCGGCGGGGTCGTGTTCCACCCAACCCGATTGCGGGAAATGCTGGGGAAATTCCTCTTGCGCGCTGGCGGTGACGGCCATCTTGCTGTCAAAGACGATGGCGCGGGACGAGGTCGTGCCCTGATCGATGGCAAGGATATGGGTCATGGCAATTCATCCTGTCAGGCGTGTCAAAAGGGGGCGCGGCTGCCCGCGCCCCCCGTTTCGCATGGCGCGGGCTTATTCCTGCCAGCGCTTGATCAGGTCTTCATAGGCGATGGTGACCGGTGCCGGTTTTTCGTTTTCCAGCTTGGGCTTGGGGGCGCCCGCCTCGTCCAGCCAGACCTGCGGGTCCTTCGGCTCGTTCAGCTTCGGGCCCAGATCGCCCTGGACGCCCGAACGCTCCAGACGCTCCAGCACGGCTTCCTGCTGTTCGCAAAGCGCGTCCAAGGCTTCCTGCGCGGTCTTGGCACCCGAGGATGCGTCGCCGATATTCTGCCACCACAGCTGCGCCAGACGCGGATAATCCGGCACGTTCAGACCGGTATCCGACCAGCGCGTGCGGTCGGGCGAGCGATAGAACTCGACCAGGCCGCCCAGTTGCGGCGCACGTTCGGTAAAGCTCTCGTGGCGGACGGTGCTGTCACGCACGAAGGTCAGACCGACATGGCTTTTCTTGGTGTCGACGGTCTTGGAGACAATGAACTGGGCGTAAAGCCAGGCGGCCTGCGCACGATCCACCGGGGTCGATTTCATCAGCGTGGCGGCACCCACATCCTGATAGCCGACCTTCATGCCCTCTTCCCAATAGGCGCCATAGGGGGACGGGGCCATGCGCCATTTCGGCGTGCCGTCCTCGTTCATGACGGGCAGACCTTCCTTGACCATGTCGGCGGTGAAGGCGGTGTACCAGAACATCTGCTGGGCGATGTTGCCCTGCGCGGGGACGGGGCCGGCCTCGGAGAAGGTCATGCCGGCAGCGGCGGGGGGCGTGTAGTTCTTCAGCCAGTCGATGTATTTCTCGATGGCATAGACGGCGGCGGGGCTGTTCGTGGCACCGCCACGCGCCATGCACGAACCCACGGGCTGATAGTTTTCGTTGACGCGGATACCCCATTCGTCGACCGGGAAGCCGTTGGGTTCGCCCTTGTCGCCCATGCCGGCCATCGACATCCAGGCATCGGTGAAGCGCCAGCCAAGCGACGGGTCCTTCTTGCCGTAATCCATGTTGCCGAAGACTTCCTGGCCGTCGATCTCGCGGCCGGTGAAGAACTTGGCGATGTCCTCATAGGCCGACCAGTTGACCGGAACGCCCAGGTCATAGCCGTATTCGGCGCGGAATTCGGCCATGATGTCGGGATCGGTGAACCAGTCGTGGCGGAACCAGTATAGGTTCGCGAACTGCTGGACGGGCAGCTGGTACAGCTTGTCGTCGGGACCGGTCGCGGATGCCAGGCCGATGAAATCGTCCAGGTCCAGGTCGGGGTTGGTGAAGTCCTTGCCCTCTTCGGCCATCCAGTCGGTGATGTTGCGGGCCTGCTGATAGCGCCAATGCGTCCCGATCAGGTCGGCATCGTTGATATACATGTCATAGACGTTCTCGCCGGTCTGCATCTGGGTCTGCAGCTTTTCGACGACGTCGCCCTCGCCGATCAGGTCATGGGTGACCTCGATGCCGGTGATGGCGGTGAAGGCGGGCGCCAGGACGCGGCTTTCATATTCGTGGGTGGTGATCGTTTCCGAAACCACGTTGATGGACATGCCCTTCAGGGGCTCTGCCGCATTGATGAACCACTGCATCTCGGCTTCCTGATCTTCGCGCGACAGGACCGACTGGTCGCCGATCTCGGCGTCAAGGAAGCTGCGCGCAGCCTCGATGTCGGCGAAGGCCGGGCCCGTCAGCGCCATCAGCACCGCAGTGGTGGACAGCAATCTTCTGTTCATGTGTTTTCCCTCCCTGGGATATCGTCAGTTTCTTGTCGTCGACCCGCGGGATCCTTACCCCCGCAGGCCCTGCGCGATCACACCCACCGAAAGACGGCGGCCGCGTAGATCAGGCAGACCAGCAACGCCCAAGGCTGTGCCAGCCCCACCAGACCCAGCCATGCCAGGTTGATGAAGGCCGAGCCCAGAAGCGTGATGAACAGTCGGTCGCCGCGCGTCGTCTCGATCCCCAGGACGCCGGTGCGCGGCGTTTCGGGGTATCGGACCGCAAGGATCGTGAAGACGATCAGCAACACCGCGATGGTGGCGAAGAAAAGCGCCGTCGGCATGGTCCAGGCCATCCAGGACATGATGCAATTCCCCCCTTACACGCGGCCCAGGGCAAAGCCCTTGGCGATATAATTTCGAACGAACCAGATGACCAAAGCACCCGGCACGATGGTCAGCACGCCAGCCGCGGCCAGCACGCCCCAATCCACCCCAGATGCACCTTGCGTCCGCGTCATCGTCGCCGCAATAGGCTTGGCGGCCACTGAGGTCAGCGTGCGCGACAACAGCAGTTCGACCCAGCTGAACATGAAGCAGAAGAAGGCGGCCACGCCGATGCCGGATGAGATCAGCGGCATGAAGATCTTCACGAAGAACCGCCCGAAGCTGTAGCCGTCAATATAGGCGGTTTCGTCGATCTCCTTCGGGACGCCGCGCATGAACCCCTCCAGGATCCACACGGCCAGCGGCACGTTGAACAGGCAATGCGCCAGCGCCACCGCGATATGCGTGTCAAACAGCCCGACCGAGGAATAGAGCTGGAAGAAGGGCAGCGCAAAGACCGCGGGCGGTGCCATGCGGTTGGTCAGCAGCCAGAAGAACAGGTGCTTGTCGCCCATGAAGTGATAGCGGCTGAAGGCATAGGCCGCCGGCAGTGCCACGGCGACGGAAATCACCGTGTTCATCACCACATAGATCAGGCTGTTCACGTAACCCATGTACCAGGCCGGATCGGTCAGGATGGTCGCGTAATTGGCGAATGTCAGGTTCTGTGGCCACAGGCTGAAGGTGCCGGTGATCTCGGCATTGGTCTTCAGGCTCATGTTGATCAGCCAATAGATCGGCAGCATCAGGAACAGAAGATAGAGGATCATGACGACGGCGCTGCCGTTGATGCGCTTGCCCATGGATCAGCCCCTTTTGTCCAGATTGGTCATCACGGTGTAGAACACCCAGGAAATCAGCAGGATGACCAGGAAATACATCAGCGAGAAGGCCGCGGCCGGACCCAGGTCGAACTGCCCCAGGGCCATCTTGACCAGGTCGATCGACAGGAAGGTCGTCGCGTTGCCCGGACCGCCGCCGGTGACGACGAAGGGTTCGGTATAGATCATGAAGCTGTCCATGAAGCGCAGCAGGATGGCGATCATCAGGACGCCCGCCATCTTGGGCAGCTCGATATAGCGGAAGACCTTCCAGCGGCTGGCCTGGTCGATCTTGGCGGCCTGGTAATAGGCGTCGGGGATCGATTGCAGGCCCGCATAGGCCAGCAGTGCCACCAGCGACGTCCAGTGCCAGACATCCATCACGATGACCGTCGCCCAGGCATGAACCGTGTTCTGGGTATAGTTGTAATCGATGCCGATGGCGTCCAGGACATATCCCAGCAGGCCGATATCGACGCGCCCGAAGATCTGCCAGATGGTGCCGACCACGTTCCACGGGATCAGCAGCGGTAGAGACATCAGCACCAGCACGACGCTGGCCCAGAAGCCGCGCTTGGGCATGTTCAGCGCGACGAAGATGCCAAGCGGGATCTCGATCGCGATGATGATGGCGGAAAACGCCAGCTGGCGGCCCAGGGCGTTCCACATCCGGTCCGACGCCAGCAGGTCCCTGAACCAGTCCAGACCGGCCCAAAAGAAGACGTTGTTGCCGAAGGTGTCCTGCACCGAATAGTTGACCACCGTCATCAGCGGGATCACCGCCGAAAAGGCGACCAGTACCAGCACCGGCAGGACCAGGAACCAGGCCTTGTTGTTGACTGTCTTGTCCATCTTTCTTTCCCCTCCCCTTGCCGGCCCCTAGAGGGGCACGACGCGCCAGTCGTCGGCGTAGATATTGACATGCGCCGGATCGAAGACCGCGCGGGTCATGTCCGGCCCGATCGGCTGGTCCTCGGGGGCGATGATGTTGATCTCGTGGCCCATCAGGTCGGCGCGGATGATCTTGTGGCGGCCCACATCCTCGATCCGGCGAATGGTGACGGGCAGCCCCTGATCCGACGACAGGCGGACATGTTCGGGGCGTATGCCCAGCTGGACGTTCCCGGCGGCCGGGCCGTAGCCCTGCGCCAGGGGCGTCGTGCCGCCCGGCACCAGCGCCTGCCGACCGTCGATCTTGGCCGGCAGCAGGTTCATGCCGGGCGATCCGATGAAATAGCCGACGAAAGTGTGTTCGGGACGTTCGAACAGCTCCTCGGGGGTGCCGATCTGGACGACGCGGCCGTCATACATGACCACGACCTTGTCGGCGAAGGTCAGCGCCTCGGTCTGGTCATGGGTGACATAGATCATCGTGTGACCGAAATCATGATGCAGCTTCTTCAGCTGGGTGCGCAGCTCCCACTTCATGTGCGGGTCGATCACCGTCAGCGGTTCGTCGAACAGAAGCGCGTTCACGTCCTTGCGGACCATGCCGCGCCCCAGGCTGATCTTCTGCTTGGCATCGGCGGTCAGCCCTTGGGCCTTGCGCGACAGCATGTGCTCCATGCCGATCATGCGGGCGATCTCGTTCACGCGTTCGGCGACATAGGCCTCGTCCCGGCCGCGGTTGCGCAGCGGGAAGGCCAGGTTGTCGCGGACCGTCATGGTGTCGTAGACGACCGGAAACTGGAAGACCTGCGCGATGTTGCGTTCCGCCGTGGGTGCGCGGGTCACGTCCTGACCGTCGAACAGGATGCGACCCTGGCTGGGGATCAACAGCCCCGAGATGATGTTCAGCAGCGTCGATTTCCCGCAGCCCGACGACCCCAGAAGCGCATAGGCCGCCCCGTCATCCCAGTCATGGTCCAGCTGTTTCAGCGCGTAATCGTCTTCCGACTGCGGGTTCGGCAGATAGGAATGCGCCAGGTTTTCAAGCGTGATCTTGGCCATCGTCGCGGTCCCCCCTCAGGCTGCGGTTGCATAGGCGGCGGGGGTGACCAGGCGGCCATCCTCGGCGAAGACATAGACATGGCGTGGATCCAGCCAGACAGGCAGGGTCCGGCCCAAGGGCAGGTCATGGATGCCGTGGATCAGCCCGACCCACCGCTGCCCGTGGTGGTCCAGGTGGACGAAGGTCTCGGACCCGGTCAGCTCGGTCACGACCAGCGTGGCGTCAAAGCGCAGCGCGTCATCAGAAGGCTGGGACAAATGCAGATGGTTGGGCCGGAAGCCCGCCTGATATCGCCCGTCGGACAGGGCCGACAGCACCCCCGCATCGGCACCCTGCCCGCCATCGAACGACAGACGGCCGCCGCGCTTGTCCATGCCGACGAAATTCATCGGCGGATCGGAAAACACCCGCGCCGTCGTGGCCGATGCCGGTTGGCGATAGACATGGGGGGTCGGCCCGAATTGCGTGACGCGGCCTTCCCACAGGGTGGCGGTGTTGCCGCCCAGCAGCAGCGCTTCCTCGGGTTCGGTCGTGGCATAGACGAAGATCGCGCCCGAGGCCTCGAAGATGCGCGGGATCTCGACGCGCAATTCCTCGCGCAGCTTGTAGTCCAGGTTCGCCAGCGGTTCGTCCAGCAGGACCAGCCCGGCATTCTTGACCAGCGCCCGCGCCAGGGCGCAGCGCTGCTGCTGGCCGCCCGACAGTTCCAGCGGCTTGCGCTGCAGCATCGGCGTCAGCTTCATCATGTCGGCGGATTCGCGCACGCGGGCGTCGATCTGGGCCGCGTCCACACCCATCAGCCGCAGGGGCGAGGCGATGTTGTCGAAGACCGTCATCGCCGGATAGTTGACGAATTGCTGATACACCATCGCCACCTGGCGATCCTGCACCCGCATGCCGGTGACATCCTTGTCGTTCCAAAAGATGCGCCCCGCGGCCGGCTTGTCCAGCCCGGCCATCAGGCGCATCAACGAGGTCTTACCCGACAGCGTCGGTCCCAAGAGCACATTCATGGTGCCGCGTTCCAGCGTCAGATCGGTGGGGTGGATATGCACCTGCCCCTCGACGATCTTGCTGACGCCTTTCAGTTCCAAAGTCATGTCTTGTTCCCCTCCCAAGGACGCGTCGCTTATGGTGCGGCGGCGACCATGTGGCCCGTGCGGGCCCTTATCCATTCATCCAGTATCCGGACCTGCGCCTCGGACATGTGCAGGCCCAGCTTGCTGCGGCGCCAGATCACGTCGGCGGCGCAGGTGGCATATTCGCGATCCATCAGCCAGATCACCTCGGCCTCGGTCAGGGTCGCGCCGAAATCGACGCCCAGATCCGCGGCGGTGATGGCACCGTTCAGGATCTCGGACGCCTCGCGGCCATAGGCGCGGACCAGACGCAGCGCCCAACGATCCGTCAGGAACGGATGCGCCCGGCGCAGCGAGGCCACCAGATCGGCGACCCCATCCACCGGGAAATCGCCCCCCGGCAGGGCGACGCCCCGCGTCCAGGGGCCCGACAATCCGTCGAAATGCCCACCGATCTTTTCCAGCGCCGATTCCGCCAGGCGGCGATAGGTGGTGATCTTGCCTCCGAACACGTTCAGCACCGGCGCGCCGCGGTCGCTGTCCACCTTCAGCGTATAGTCCCGCGTGGCCGCCGTCGCGCTTTGCGCGCCGTCATCATAGAGCGGACGGACCCCCGAATAGGACCAGACCACGTCATCCGCCGACAGCTGCCGGCGGAAATACTGGTTGGCGAAATTCAGCAGATAGTCGCGTTCCTCGGGCGTGCATTCGGGCTTGGCCGAAGGGTCGTGATGTTCGGCATCGGTGGTGCCGATCAGCGTGAAGTCGGTTTCATAGGGGATGGCAAAGATGATCCGGCCATCCGTCCCCTGGAAGAAATAGCATTTGTCGTGATCATAGAGCTTGCGCGTCACGATATGGGACCCGCGCACCAGGCGCACCCCTTCGGAGGAATTCAGGCGGATCTTGCCCTGGATGATGTCGCCGACCCAAGGCCCGCCCGCATTGATCAGCATCCGGGCGCGATGGGTCCGGCGCTGCCCGTCGGGACCTTCGACGGTGACCACCCAATGATCGGCATGGCGGTCGGCGGACACGACCTTGGTCCGCGTCATGATCCAGGCGCCCCGCGCCTCGGCGTCGCGGGCGTTCAGGACGACCAGGCGCGAATCCTCGACCCAGCAATCGGAATATTCATAGGCGTGGTGAAAACGGTCCTGCAGGGGCGCGCCTTCGGGCGTGCCGTCCAGCGACAGGGTGCGCGTGCCGGGCAGGATCTTGCGACCACCCAGGTTGTCATACATGAACAGCCCCAGACGGATCAGCCAGGACGGTCGGCGACCCTTCATCCAAGGCATCACCATCCCCAAGAGCTTCGAGGTCGGCGTATCGGATTCAAAGCGCATGTCGGGATGCCAAGGCAGCACGAAGCGCATCGGCCAACTGATATGGGGCATGGCCTGCAACAGGACCTCGCGCTCGATCAGGGCCTCGCGGACCAGGCGGAATTCGAAATATTCCAGATAGCGCAGCCCGCCGTGGAACAGCTTGGTCGAGGATGACGACGTCGCCTGCGCCAGATCGCCCATCTCGGCCAGGGTCACCGACAGACCGCGCCCGGCCGCATCGCGCGCGATGCCGCAGCCGTTGATGCCGCCGCCGATCACGAACAGATCGACAAGATCGGGGGTGCTGCTGTCGGACAAGGGCCGTTCCTTTCCACGTCTGGCGTTCCCCAAGTTCTGAACCGAAGCGCACAAAAAAGAAAGCCCCTAATTTTCGTTTCTTTTCATTTTAGAATAGGTCGCCGTTTCAATGCTTTGCGCCCATTAGGTCACAGCATATGCCGTTTATCCGGCGACCCACAGGCCGATATCGCCTGTGAACCCCTCGCCATATTGCACAAAGCGCAAGAAAACGAACATCTTGTCTGATCGATGCGCGCATGGCACATCTTTGAAAAAAGGACGCAGGATGTCGCAGAGTTTCCGCCAGCCCCAGATCCTCGAGATTGCGCGCCGCGACGGCAAGGTCACGGTCGAGGGTCTGGCCGATCATTTCGGCGTCACGCTGCAGACCATCCGCCGCGACCTGTCCGAACTGGCCGATACCGGACGCCTGGAACGCGTGCATGGCGGTGCGATCCTGTCCTCGGGGGTCGCCAATATCGGCTATGAAGATCGCCGCGCGCTGCATCAGGATGCCAAGACCCGCATCGCCCGCGCCTGCGCCGTCGAGGTGCCCGAAAACATCTCGCTGTTTTTGAACATCGGCACCAGCACCGAGGCCGTGGCCCGCGAATTGCTGGGCCATCGCAACATGCTGGTGGTCACGAACAACATCAACGTCGCCAATATCCTGGCGGCCAATCCCGATTGCGACGTCATCGTCACCGGCGGCAGTCTGCGGCGGTCCGATGGCGGGCTGGTCGGATCGCTGGCCGCGCAGACCATCCAGCAGTTCAAGTTCGACCTGGCGGTGATCGGCTGTTCGGCGCTGGACCGCGATGGCGACATGCTGGATTTCGACATCCAGGAGGTCGGAGTCAGCCAGACCATCCTGCGCCAGTCGCGCCGCACCTTCCTGGTGGCCGACCATTCCAAGCTGGCCCGCAGCGCCCCCGCCCGGATCGCCAGCCTGTCGCAGGTCAACTGCCTGTTCACCGACAAGGCCCTGCCCCGCGATCTGACCCAGGCCTGCCAGGATTGGCAGACCCGCATCGTCGTCACGGATTAGACCGCGGCCAGGATCGCGGCCGTGTCGGGCATGCGCGCCAGACTGGCGGCGATCCGGTCCCGCCAACGGGGGCCGCGCGACAGAGCATCCTCATGCGCCTCGGCCAGGTCGTCGGGGCGGTCGCGGGCCAGGGTTTCGATCAGCAAGGCCGCCTGCGCGCGATCCTTGGCCGATTTCAGGCGGTCCTGATCGCGGCGGCGGTCGGCGACGATCAGCTTGTGGATGGCGAAACGCTCGGGGCGGGGGATCTGCACCAGAACCCCGCTGCGATAGGGGATGGCGGCGTGGATGGGTTCGGCGATCAGATAGTTCAGGTGCCGCAGCGCCTGCGCCTGCACACCAAGCGCGGGCAGGTCGCGCAGACCCTCCTGGTCGAAGGCCGGGGTCAGGAACTCGACCAGCGCATTGCCGGCAGTCTGACGCCAGCGCCATGCGCGTCCGGGCTCGATGCTGGGCGCGGGGTCAAAGTCGAAATCGGCCAGCACCTGCTGGACCGGCGGGGCGGCGGCATCCTCCAGCGCCAGCGACAGGCGTTCAAAGCTGGCGATGTCCAGATCATCGGTCTGCGCCACCTGATCCAACCCAAGGCGCAGGTTCAGCTCTCCCTCATAAAGACGGAAGGCATGGGTGCCGACGACGGTGCCGCCAAGCCGGAACACCCCCGCCCCCGCAAGCGCCGCCATCAGGCTGCCGGTGGTGGGATCAAGGCCCAGAAACCCCTCGGCCCGCAACAGGCGCACAAGACGCGATCGGTCGCGGCGGCGCTGGTCGGCCGGGGCGCGATCGGCGCGGGCGCGTTCCATGCGTGCGGCCAGGTCGGGGCTGTCCTCGCCGATATAGCGCTTGCGCACGTCGGCCCCGACGCGAAAGCTGTCATACCAGTATCCGCGCCCGTTGCGCGTCACCAGGCTTGGCGTCCCGCGCAGGTCGCGCAGACCTTCGTCGCGCAGCGACCGCAGCAGATCGTGATAGGCCGCGTGGGCCAGGGCGGAATGGGGTGCAGCCGACATGTTCAACAAACCTTTCGATTGTTGAATACACCCATGTTCAACGAACGACAAGATTGTTGAACATGGTCTCGGGCCGGACCTGGCAAACAGATGCGCGCGTCGGGCCCCGGCAGGAATTCGGCTGACCCAGATCAGGCGGGCGAGGCCAGTGCTCTGCTGGGGCCGCGCGTGATGGCGCGAACGGGGCATGGCCGTTCCCCTATTTCCTGACCGGCACTTTACGACTATGTCTGCGGCAGAAAACCGGAAGGGAAGGCCGCATGCAGGTCGATCTGATCATCTTCGACTGCGACGGCGTGATCGCAGACAGCGAGCTTTTGTCCGCAAGCGTGCTGATCGATCAGCTGGCGCAGCTGGGGGTGCCGATCACCATGCAGGACGTGCGCCGCGATTTCCTAGGGCGCAGCTTTCCCACCGTCGCCGCCACCATCCGCAGCCGCTTCGACCTGGCCCTGCCGCCCGATTTCGAGGCGACCTATCGCGCCCGCCTGCTGCAGCGCTTCGACACCGATCTGAAGCCGACCCCCGGTTTCGATGCGATGCTGTCATCCCTGGGCGATCGGCGCATCTGCGTGGCCACATCGTCCAGCCCGCCGCGCGTGGCCCATACGCTGAAGGTTCTGGGGCTGACCGATCGCTTCGGCGCGCATGTCTTTACCGCCAGCCAGGTCGCGCGCGGCAAGCCCGCCCCCGACCTGTTCCTGTTCGCGGCCGATCAGATGGGCTGCACCCCCGACCGGGCGATCGTCATCGAAGACAGCGCCCCCGGAATCCAGGCCGCCCAAGCGGCCGATATCCGCGTGCTGCATTACACCGGCGGCGCGCATCTGCGCGACCAACCCGCCCATCAGGGCGTCGAAAGCTTTGACGACTGGTCGCAGCTGCCCGACCGCATCGCCGATCTGCGCCCGGCGGGGGGTCGCAGATGACAAACGGACATTTCAGCCCCGAATCGACGCGCCTGGACGACGCCGCCCGGGCGGGCTGGCTCTATTACGTCGCCGGCAACACGCAGGACGAGATCGCACGCAAGCTGGGCGTCAGCCGCCAGACCGCGCAGCGGCTTGTGGCGATGGCCATCAGCGAACGCCTGGTCAAGGTGCGTCTGGATCACCCCATCGGGCGCTGCATGGATCTGGCGGCGGCGCTGCGCGCGCGTTTCGGGCTGGTCATCTGCGAGGTCGCGCCCTCGGACCCCGACGCGCCGGACCTGCTGGCCGGCATCGCCATCGCCGCCGCCGCCGAGCTGGAACGCGTGCTGAAATCGCCCGAACGCCGGATCATCAGCCTGGGCACCGGGCGGACCCTGCGGGCACTGGTCGAACAGCTGCCGCGGATGTCCTGCCCTCAGCATGTCATCGTGTCCCGCCTTGGCAACATGATGGAGGACGGGTCGGCCACCCCCTATAACGCCACGATCCGCCTGGCCGAACGCGTAGGTGCGCCCCATTTCCCCTATCCGCTGCCGGTTCTGGCCCCCAGCCCCGAGGAACTGCGCGCCATGCAGCAGCAGCTGGGCGCCCGCAACACGATCAACCTGTGCAACCAGGCGGACATTTCGCTGGTGGGGATCGGGCAGATGGACATGACTGCCCCGCTGCATGTGGACGGCTTCCTGTCGGATGCCGAGATCCGCGCTCTGATCGCGGACGGGGCTGCGGGGGAAATCACCAGCTGGGTCTATGACGGCGAGGGCCGGATCATGGATTGCGACTTCAACCGCCGGGTCGCCTCGGCCCCCCTGACCGCCGATCCCGACAGACCGGTCGTGGCGCTGGCTTCGGGGCAGTCCAAGCTGCCGGCGATCAGGGCTGCGCTGAAGGGTCGGCTGATCAGCGGTCTGATCACCTCCGAAGCGACCGCCGAGCGTCTTCTGGCCTGACACGAACCCCTTAATTTTTCGCGACGTCAACGGCTTGCAGAATTTTGCAGGTCTTCTGCGCATGGGTCATTGACAGAATCCCGTTTGCCACCGAAGATATGCCCATCGGTCGGGCAAATGCCCATCCGGCAAGGGAGGACTTCATGAACACCACATTGCGCGCCCTTTTGGGCGCTACGGCCCTATGTGCCATTGGCGGTGCCGCCATTGCACAGGACAAGACGACCCTGACCATCGCGACCGTCAACAACGGCGACATGATCCGCATGCAGTCGTTGACCTCGGATTTCACCGAAGCGAACCCGGACATCCAACTGGAATGGGTCACGCTGGAAGAAAACATCCTGCGCGAGCGCGTCACCACCGACATCGCCACCAATGGCGGCCAGTACGACGTGCTGACCATCGGCACCTACGAGGTTCCGATCTGGGCCAATCAGGAATGGCTGACGCCGCTGAACGACCTGCCCGAAGGCTATGACGTCGACGATCTGGTCCCGGCCGTCCGTCAGGCGCTGTCGGTCGACGACACGCTCTATGCCGCGCCCTTCTATGCGGAATCGGCGATGGTGATGTACCGCACCGATCTGGCCGAAGCCGCCGGCGTGACCATCCCCGACAACCCGACCTGGACCGACATCACCGCCGCCGCCAAGGCGATGACCGACAAGGACAACGAGGTCTATGGCATCTGCCTGCGCGGCAAGCCGGGCTGGGGCGAGAACATGGCCTTCCTGACCGCCATGGCCAACAGCTATGGCGCGCGCTGGTTCGACACCGAAT
The DNA here is from genome assembly GCF_001887735.1 of Paracoccus sp. SM22M-07. Lineage (NCBI taxonomy): Bacteria > Pseudomonadati > Pseudomonadota > Alphaproteobacteria > Rhodobacterales > Paracoccaceae > Paracoccus > Paracoccus sp. SM22M-07. The sequence goes on along the minus strand of NZ_JPKW01000011.1, from coordinate 67,578 downwards.
GGGCGCCCCAGTTCGACAGCCCCGAATGGCAGGCGACGCTGACCGACTATCTGACGCTGATGAACGAATACGGACCTCCGGGTGCGTCGTCGAACGGCTTCAACGAAAACCTGTCGCTGTTCCAGCAGGGCAAATGCGGCATGTGGATCGACGCGACCGTCGCCGCCAGCTTCGTGACCGACCCCGAGGATTCGACCGTCGCCGACAGCGTCGGCTTTGCCCAGTTCCCCAACAAGGAAGGCGTCGACAACCACGGCAACTGGCTGTGGGCGTGGAACCTGGCCATCCCGGCCTCCAGCCAGAAGCAGGACGCGGCCAAGACCTTCGTGGCCTGGGCGACCAGCAAGGAATACACCAACATGGTGGCCGAGGCCGAAGGCTGGCGCGCCGCACCTCCGGGCACGCGCACGTCGCTCTATGAGAACGCCGAATACCAGGAAGCCGCACCCTTCGCCGCGATGACGCTGGAATCGATCAACGCCGCCGATACGCAGAAATCGTCGGTTCAGGACATTCCGTATACCGGCGGCCAGTTCGTCGCGATCCCGGAATTCCAGGGCATCGGCACGGCGGTCGGACAGACCTTCTCGGCGGCGCTGGCAGGCCAGATGTCGGCCGAAGACGCGCTGGCCGCGGCACAGTCCACGACCGCGCGTGAGATGACCCGCGCCGGCTATCCCAAGTAAGACGACCCGCGCCGCCCCTATCGACGGGGCGGCGCACCACCCATCCCCCGAAGGACGCAAGCCATGGCCACCCGCCAGACCGCGAGTCTTGCGCGCCTGATGCGCGCACCCGCCATCATCCTGCTGCTGATCTGGATGATCGTCCCGTTGGGGATGACGCTGTATTATTCATTCCTGAACTACAACCTGCTGAACCCGACCGGGACCAGCTGGGCCGGGTGGTTCAACTATCAGTATTTCTATTCCGATCCCGCCTTCTTCGACGCGATCTGGAACACGCTGGCCCTGGTGCTGGGCGTGCTGGCGATCACCGTTGTCGGCGGCATCGCCATCGCGCTGCTGATCGACAAGCCGATCTTCGGACAGGGGATCGTGCGGATCCTGATCATCTCTCCGTTCTTCGTGATGCCGCCGGTGGCGGCGCTGATCTGGAAGAACATGATCATGCATCCGTCCTATGGCGTCTTTGCCGATATCGCCCGGTTCTTCGGGGCGCAGCCGGTGGACTGGTTCGCGCAGTTTCCGCTGACCTCGATCATCATCATCGTGGCCTGGCAATGGCTGCCCTTTGCCACGCTGATCCTGCTGACGGCCCTGCAGTCGCTGGACGGCGAACAGATGGAGGCCGCCGAGATGGACGGCGCCGGCGCGTTCAGCCGGTTCATCCACCTGACGCTGCCGCATATGGCACGCGCGATCACGGTGGTGATCCTGATCCAGACCATCTTCCTGCTGGGCATCTATGCCGAGATCCTGGTGACCACCAATGGCGGCCCCGGCAATGCCAGCACGAACCTGACCTATCTGATCTATCGCGCGGCCCGACTGAACTTCGACATCGGCGGCGCCGCTGCCGGGGGCATCATCGCCGTCATCCTGGCCAATATCGTCGCCGTCTTCCTGATGCGCGCCGTCGGCAAGAACCTGGACTGAGGAGCATCTCATGGCACGTGCAGTCTCGACCCGCACCAGGATCGGCTATACCGCCGCGGCCTGGATCGTGGCCCTGCTGATCTTCTTCCCGATCCTCTACACGATCATCACCAGCCTCAAGACGGAACAGGAGGCGATCTCGGGCTTCGACCTGATCCCGTCCTTCACCCTGTTCAGCTTCGAGGCGGTGCAGAGCCAGAACAACTATTGGAAGCCGTTCACCAACTCGGTGATCCTGGCGGTCGGCTCGACCATCCTGGCGCTGATCGTGGCGATCCCGGCGGCCTGGGCGATGGCCTTTTCACCCACGAAAAACACCAAGAACATCCTGATGTGGATGCTGTCGACCAAGATGATGCCCGCGGTCGCGGTGCTGGTGCCGATCTATCTGATCTTTCTGCGCACCGGACTGATGGACACGCGGATCGGCCTGACGGTTATGCTGATGCTGATCAATCTGCCGATCGTGGTCTGGATGCTCTACACCTATTTCCGCGAGATCCCCGGAGAGATCCTGGAAGCCGCGCGCATGGACGGCGCCACGCTCAAGGACGAGATCCTGTACGTGCTGACGCCCATGGCGATCCCCGGCATCGCATCCACCATGCTGCTGAACGTCATCCTGGCCTGGAACGAGGCGTTCTGGACGATCCAGCTGACCACCACCAACGCGGCACCGCTGTCGGCCTTCATCGCCAGCTTCTCCAGCCCGCAGGGGCTGTTCTGGGCGAAACTCTCGGCGGCATCCGTCATGGCCATCGCGCCGATCCTGATCATGGGCTGGTTCAGCCAGAAACAACTTGTCCGCGGCCTGACCTTCGGCGCGGTGAAATAAGGGGACGACCATGGGACGCATCACCTTGGAGAACGTGACCAAGCGGTTCGGCGACGTCGAAGTCATCCCGCCACTGGATCTGGACATCAATGACGGCGAATTCGTGGTCTTCGTGGGCCCGTCGGGCTGCGGCAAGTCGACCCTGCTGCGCCTGATTGCGGGGCTGGAGGACACGTCGGGCGGGCGCATCCTGATCGACGGCAAGGACGCCACCGACACGCCCCCCGCCAAACGCGGCCTGGCGATGGTGTTCCAGTCCTATGCGCTTTATCCGCACATGTCGGTCAGGAAGAACATCGCCTTCCCGATGCGCATGGCCGGCATCCCCGAGGATGAGCAGACCCGCCGCATCGACGCCGCCGCCAAGGCGCTGAACCTGACCGATTACTTGGACCGCAAGCCCGGCCAGCTGTCGGGCGGCCAGCGTCAGCGCGTGGCCATCGGGCGCGCCATAGTGCGCGAACCTGCGGCGTTCCTGTTCGACGAACCGCTGTCGAACCTGGATGCCGCCCTGCGCGTCGGCATGCGCCTGGAGATCAGCGAACTGCACAACCGCCTGCGCACCACCATGGTCTATGTGACCCACGACCAGGTCGAGGCGATGACCATGGCCGACAAGATCGTCGTGCTGCATGCCGGGCGGATCGAACAGGTGGGCAGCCCGATGGACCTTTATCGCGCGCCCAAGAACCTGTTCGTGGCGGGCTTCATCGGCAGCCCCAAGATGAACCTGATCGGCGGGCCCGCCGCTGCCGAATTCGGCGCCACCACCATCGGCATTCGCCCCGAACATATCTCGGTCTCGGCGACCGAGGGCAAGTGGAAGGGCCGCATCGGCGTCAGCGAACATCTGGGCAGCGACACCTTCCTCTATGTCGAGGAAACCGGCCTGGCCGAGACGATCACCGTCCGTTCGGGCGGCAATATCGACCTGCATCACGGCGACACGGTCTGGCTGACGCCCGACACCGCCGAAATGCACCGCTTTGACGACAAGGGCGACCGCATCGCCTGATGCCCCAGCCCGCCCCATGATCTGCCGACCCCCGCGCATGCATCACGCATCGCGGCAAGGGTCGCCTTGACGAAAGGTCCGACCATGACCACTGCCCTCGGCCAATCCACCCTTGCCGATCTGCCCGCGGATGTGGGCCGCCCGGACTATGACCGCAGCGCGCTGCGGGCGGGCATCCTGCATGTCGGGGTGGGCAATTTCCATCGCGCCCACATGGCATGGTATCTTGACCGGCTTTTCGCGACCGGTCGCGACCATGACTGGGCCTTGGTGGGTGCGGGCGTCCGCCCCGGCGATGCCGACATGCGCGACCGCCTGGCTGCCCAGCATTGGCTGAGCACCCTGGTCGAACTGGACCCCGAGGGGCTGTCCGCCCGGGTGCTGGGGTCGATGATCGATTTTCTGCCGATCGACCCCAAACCGGTCATTTCGGCCATGTCCGATCCCGCCATCAGGATCGTGTCGCTGACGATCACCGAGGGCGGCTATTATGTCGATGCCAAGACCGACGGTTTCGATGCGTCCCATGCCGACATGGTCCATGACGCCGCCCACCCCGATACCCCGCGCAGCGTCTTCGGGATGATGCTGGCCGCGATCCGCGCCCGCCGCGATGCCGGTCATGCGCCCTTCACCGTGCTGTCCTGCGACAACCTGCCGGAAAACGGCCATGTCTGCGCGCGCACCCTGCGCGGGCTTGCGGCCCTGTCCGACCCCGATCTGGCCGACTGGATCGCGGACAACATCGCCTTTCCCAATTCGATGGTCGATTGCATCACCCCCGCAACCTCGGACCGGGAACGCGACCTGGTGCGCGACCGCTTCGGCATCACCGATGCCGCCCCCGTCGTCTGCGAGCCGTTCCGCCAATGGGTGCTGGAGGACAATTTCCCGCAGGGCCGTCCGGCGCTGGAACAGGTGGGCGCCGAATTCGTCCAGGACGTCAGCCGCCATGAGCTGATGAAGCTGCGCATTCTGAATGGCGGCCACGCGGCCATCGCTTATGCCGGGGCGCTGCTGGGGCATCATTTCGTGCATGACGCCATGGCCGATGCGCGCATCGTCGACTGGCTGACCGCCCTTGAAACGCGCGAGGTGATCCCCACCCTGCATCCCATTCCCGGCGTCAGCTATGACGATTACCTGCAGCTGATCCTGCAGCGTTTCTCGAACCCGCGCATCGGCGACACCATTCCCCGCCTCTGCCTGGACGGGTCGAACCGCCAGCCCAAATTCATCCTGCCGACATTGCGCGACAGGTTGGCGGCGCATGCCTCCATCGACGGGCTGGCCCTGGAACTGGCCCTGTGGTGCCGTTACTGCGAGGGCACGACCCAGGACGGCTCACCGATCGCACCGAACGACGCCCAGCATGAACAGCTGAAGGCCAATGCGCTGGCCGCCCGGAACGATCCGGCCGCCTTCCTGGCCAATGCCGCGATCTTCGGGGATCTTTCGGACGACGCGACCCTGCAACAGGCCTTTGCCGCGCAGCTTCACGGGCTGCACGAAAAGGGGGTCGCAGCGACGCTTGCGGCCTATGTGGCAGGCTGAGGCGGTTCGGCCGTGTCGGGATGCGTGCGTTCGACATGGCCGACAAACAGCCTTTGTCCTTCGGGGGTCAGCGCCCAGATGCCGAAACTGCGGAATTCGACCGTGATCGGCCGCCCCTCCCCTGTGGCTTCGGCCACGACAAGCAGGTTGCGGATCATGTCCAGGGTAAATTCCGCCCGACCCACCAGGGATGGGGGATCGCGGCCCATCATGTCGATGGTCTGGGTCATCATGGCCTCGTAAAATCGCAACGCTTAACAATTGAAAACTAGCAACACAAAGCGCACGAAGCCACAAGTCAGTATCGCCTGCGCGGGATCGCGCGCATAAATCTGCACGTATCGCATCGCGATCAGGGGGTCCTGCCCGGTTTTATGGGCAGGACCGGGGTCGTCAGGCCTCGATCACGGCGATCGGCGCGCCATGGGCCAGGGTGTCGCCCTGCCTGGCCTTGTGCGTCAGCCGGCCTGCGCGGGGGGCCTCGATTCGCGTTTCCATCTTCATCGCCTCGATCACGGCGATGACCTGACCTTCGGTGACGTCGGCCCCGTCATCCGCCTGCCACAGGGACAGGATGCCGGCAACGGGGGCGATGACGGCCCCCGGTTCGGGCGCGGTTTCGGTCTTTTCAGGTCCGCCCGTCGGTGGGGCGGCCGACAGGATGCCCTGCGGCAGGGACAGGTCATGGCGCTTGCCGTCGATCTCGATGGACAGGCGCAGCATGGGGGTTTCGGGGGCGGGTGTCACACGGTCTGCCGGCGCGACCGCCGCCGCGAGGCGTTCAGCGAAATCGGTCTCGATCCAGCGGCAATGGACGCCGAAATCGCCATCCTCGGCGCGAAACTCGGGCGCCATGACGACCGCGCGATGGAAGGGCAGGACCGAGGCCACGCCGCCGATCCGGAATTCGTCCAGCGCGCGCACCGCACGGGCCAAGGCCTGCCGGCGGTCCTCCCCCTTCACGATCAGCTTAGCCATCATGCTGTCAAAGCTGCCCGCGACCTGACCGCCCTGTTCGACGCCGCTGTCCAGGCGGATGCCGGGACCACCCGGCGGCTGCCACAGGTCGATGGGGCCGGGGGTCGGCAGAAAGCCGCGGCCCGGGTCCTCGGCATTGATGCGGAACTCGATCGCGTGGCCGCGGGGCGTCGGCACGCTGTCATCGGCAATCGCGGCGCCCTGCGCCACGCGGATCATCGCGACGACCAAGTCGATGCCGGTCGTTTCCTCGGTCACCGGATGTTCGACCTGCAGCCGTGTGTTGACCTCAAGAAACGAGATCGTCCCATTGGCCGACAGCAGGAATTCGACCGTACCCGCGCCGCTGTAACCGGCATGGGCGCAGATCGCGCGGGCCGCATCATGGATGCGGTCGCGCTGTTCGTCGGTCAGGAAAGGGGCGGGCGCTTCCTCGACCAGCTTCTGGTTGCGCCGTTGCAGCGAACAGTCGCGGGTGCCCAGGACCTTGACCGTGCCGTGGCGGTCACCCAAGACCTGCGCCTCGATATGGCGGGGGCGGTCCAGGAACTGCTCGATGAAGCATTCGCCGCGACCAAAGGCCGTCACGGCCTCGCGCACCGCGCTGTCGAACAGCTCTTCGACCTCGTCCAGATCCCATGCGACCTTCATGCCGCGACCGCCGCCGCCGAAGGCCGCCTTGATGGCGATGGGCAGCCCGTGTTCGCGCGCAAAGGCCAGCGCATCCGCGCCGCTGTCCACCGGACCCGGACTGCCCGCAACCAGAGGCGCCCCGACCGCCTGCGCGATCTCGCGCGCGCGGATCTTGTCGCCAAGTGCGTCGATGACATCGGGGTCCGGCCCGACCCAGATCAGGCCCGCATCCTGCACGGCGCGGGCGAAATCGGCGTTTTCCGACAGGAAACCATAGCCCGGATGGATCGCATCGGCGCCCGCGCGTGCCGCGATCTTCAGGATCTTGCCTTGATCCAGATAGGTGTCGCCCGGCCGGAACCCGTCCAGGGCATAGGCGTGGTCGGCCATGCGCACGAAGGGCGCATCCCGGTCGGGATCGGCATAGACGGCGATGGTTTCGATCCCCATGTCGCGGCAGGCGCGGATCACGCGCAGGGCGATTTCACCGCGATTGGCGATCAGCAGGCGGTCGATGGGGCGCAGATCGGCGCTGTCATGGAACAGGGTCATGGTTGGCCTTCCGGGGTGATGGGGGCGAAGGGGGTATCGGTGACGAAACGGATGCGCGCGCCGGGGGGGATCTGACCGGCCAGATCCAGCGCCTGCGGCAGGACCGTGGCGATGACGGGATAGCCTCCGGTCAGCGGGTGATCGGCCAGAAACAGCACCGGCTGACCGGAATGCGGGATCTGGATGGCTCCGGTGGCCGTGCCCTCGGACGGCAGTTCGCTGGCATCGCGGCTCAGCGCCTCACCCGACAGCCGGATCCCGACGCGCGAGGATTGGGCCGTCACCTGCCAGTCCTGTTCCAGAAACCGTGCAACCATCTGGGCGCTGAACCAATCGGTGCGCGGTCCAAGCGTCACGGGCAGTTCGACGACCTGATCCCCGGCGGGCAGGGTGGGGCCGGGCTGTGGATCGACGACCGCGCCGGCGGGACGTCCGGCAGGCGCGATGGCATCGCCGGATGTCAGCGCGGGCGGTCCGATATGGGCCAGGGTGTCCGTCGCGGCGGACCCCAGAACCGGCGACACATCGAACCCACCGCGCAGCGCCAGATAGCTGCGCATGCCGCGCGCAGGCGGATCGATCTGGACCTGATCGCCTGCATCCAGCGCAAAGGCCGCGCCCGGCGCGACGGTCGTGCGGCCCTGCGGATGGATCACCACCGCCTGCCCCGCGCCCGCCAGCGCCAGTGTCATGGCGCAATCGGCGCGCAGGCGGACGGGACCAAGGGTGATTTCCAGCGCCGGATCGTTTGCGGGATTGCCCACCGCGCGGTTCGCGCGCCGCAGCGCCGCCAGATCCAACGCCCCCGAGGCCGAGACCCCCTGCCCCGCCTGGCCCATCCGCCCCGCATCCTGCACCAGGATCGGAAAGGCGGTCTGGACCACGGCCAAGCCGGTCGGGGTCGTCGCGGGTGCGGGTGTTGCCACGGGATGAACCTTGGCGGCCCCTTCGACAAAGCGCGCCCGCACGCCGGGACGCAGCAGGGCCGAAGGGTCTCGGGTCAGGTCGAACATCGGCAGCTCGGTCCGGCCGATCAACTGCCAGCCGCCAGGCGTCTCCTGCGGATATACGCCGCAGAACCGCCCCGCCAGCGCGACCGACCCTGCCGGGATGCGGGTCCGCGGCGCGGAACGGCGCGGCAGGTCAAAGCGGGCGTCGTCGCAGGTCATATAGGCGAAACCGGGTGCAAAGCCGCAAAAGGCCACCTGCCACAGCACCTCCTGGTGGGCGGCGATGACCTGATCGGTGGTCAGGCCCATATGGTCGGCCACGTCGCGCAGATCCTCGCCATCATAGGTGACGGGGATTTCCACCGTTTCGGTGCTGCGCGGCGCAGGGGCCGTGCCGGGGGCGGGCTGGCGATGGGCGATGGCACCGGCCAGCGCTGCATCGGCGGCCACGCCCGGATCGGTGGTGATCATCAGGGTGCGGGCGGCGGGCACGATCTCGGCCACGCCGGGGACGGGATCGGCCAGCAGTGCGTCGAACAGGGCCAGCGTCGCATCCAGATCCGGCAGCTCGACCAGCAGGCAGCGGGGGCCGACGGGCAGAAAACGCACGGTCATGTCTGCCACCGGGTGTCGGGCGTGTCGGTGATGAACATGTGCCCCGGCGCATGGGTGATGGCAAAGGGCGGACGCGATGCCATGACCGCCGCCTGCGGCGTCACCCCGCAGGCCCAGAAGACCGGCACCTGTCCCGGCCCGATCGCCACCGGATCGCCGAAATCGGGCCGCGACAGGTCGGTGATGCCCAGTGCCGCGGGGTCGCCCACATGGACGGGCGCCCCATGCACCGCCGGCATCCGCCCCGAGATCATCACCGCCTCGGCCACGCGATCGGCCGGAATGGGCCGCATCGACACGACCATCCGCCCCGACAGCCGACCCGCCGGGCGGCATTCGCGGTCGGTCAGATACATCGGCACGTTGCAGCCCTGTTCGACATGGGCGACGGGAATGCCCGCCGCCAGCAGCCCTGCCTCGAAGGTGAAGGAACAGCCGATCAGAAAGCTGACCAGGTCGGGATGTTCCGCCCAGGCTTCGGTCGCGTCGGGCGTTTCCTGCGCCAGCACCCCGTCGCGCCAGATCCGGTAAAGCGGCAGGTCGCTGCGCAGATCGGCATCGGGGGCCAGGGCGGTGACATGGCTGCCGGGGTCGGTCACGTCCAGGACGGGACAGGGCTTGGGGTTGCGCTGCGCGAACAGCAGAAAGTCCCAGGCCCAATCGCGCGGCAGGGAGATCATGTTGCATTGCGTGAACCCGCGCGCCAATCCGGCGGTGGGGCGGGGGGGACCGTTGCGGCAGATGGCCCGTGCCTCGGCCGGGGTCATGCGGCACCTGCGAAGGCTGCGATGGTCACGCCGCGCGCCAACAGCGCCTGACGGATCTGCGCCGCCATCTGCACCGCGCCCGGGCTGTCGCCATGCACGCAGATGCTGTCGGCCCGCAGATGCAGGTCCGATCCGTCCACAGCCTGGATGACCCCGGTGGTCGCCAGCTGGACCATGCGCGCGGCCACCGTCTCCGGATCATGCAGGACGGCCCCCGCCTGACGGCGCGACACCAGCGCCCCTTCGGGCGTATAGGCGCGGTCGGCAAAAGCCTCGGCCACGACGCGCAGACCGGCGGCGCGGGCGCGGTCCAGGATCGGTGCGCCGGCCAGGCCCATCAGCACCAGGTCCGGGTCGATGGCGCGGATCGCCGCGATGACCGCGTCCCCCTGCCCCGCATCCTGCGCAATGGTGTTGTAGAGCGCGCCGTGCGGTTTGACATAGGTGACGCGCGTGCCCGCCGCCCGCGCCAGCCCCTGCAGCGCGCCGATCTGATAGATCACGTCGGCGCGCAGGTCATCGGGGGCCACATCCATGTTGCGACGACCAAAGCCCACGCGATCGGGATAGGAGACATGCGCCCCCACCGCCACACCGCGCGCGGCGGCCTGTTCCAGCGTCGCCATCAGCCCCCGCGGATCGCCCGCGTGAAACCCGCAGGCCACGTTGGCCGAACTGACGATGTCCAGCATCGCGGCATCATCGCCCATCTGCCAGGCGCCATAGCCTTCGCCAAGGTCGCTGTTCAGGTCGATCGTCGTCATGGTGTTCCCCCTTATTGGCCCAGGAAGGCAAAGATGCTGCTGACCGAAACCGCCCCCATGTACCAGGTCAACGCGCAGGTGATGGCGCTGGCCCACAGCAGAATGCGGTTGTAACGGTGCCCGCCCATCAGGTCGCTGCGTGCAAAGCCGATATAGGTGAAGATCGTCAGACCGATCGGCAGGATCAACCCGTTGAAGCCACCGACAAAGACCAGGATCGCCGCCGGTGCCGTCCCCATCGCAACATAGACCGCCAAGGAAAAGGCGATGAAGGCGACGGTGGCCAGACTGCGCGCGCGTTCGGACCGAACGCCGAAGATGTCGAGAAAGCTGACCGAGGTATAGGCCGCCCCGATGACCGAGGTCAGCGCCGCCGCCCACAAGACGATGCCAAAGACGCGCATGCCCCATTCGCCCGCCGCGACCGAAAAGGCCTGTGCAGCCGGATTGGCCGCCTGGCCCGACAGGTCCAGCGTCACGCCGGATGCGACCACGCCCAGGATGGCCAGGAACAGGATGAAGCGCATGACGCCCGTCACCGCGATGCCGGTCAGGGCGGCACGGGTCACGGCGGACAGATTTTCGGGTCCGGTCAGGCCCTTGTCCAGCAGGCGATGCGCGCCGGAATAGGTGATATAGCCGCCGACCGTGCCGCCGACGATGGTGGTGATGGTCGCGAAATCGACGAAGTCCGGGAAGACCGCCTGACGCAGCGCCTCGCCGACGGGCGGGTTCGACACCAGCGCGACAAAGACCGTCAGCACGATCATCACCAGCCCCAGCCCCACGATCATCCGGTCCAGCAGCAGGCCCGCGCGGCGCGACAGGAAGATGGCGATGGCCAGCACCGCCGACAGGGCGCCGCCGATCTTGGGGTCCAGCCCCAGCATCGCGTTCAGGCCCAGGCCCGCGCCCGCGATGTTGCCGACGTTGAAGGCCAGACCACCGATGATGACCAGCACCGCCAGCAGGAAGCCCGCCCCGGGGATCGCCATGTTCGCCGTCTGCGAGGCCCGCCGCCCGGTCAGCGCGGTGATGCGCCAGATGTTCAGCTGGACCACGAAATCGATGATCACCGACACCAGGATCGCAAAGGCGAAGGCCGATCCCATGCGGGCCGTGAAGGTGGCGGTCTGGGTGATGAAACCCGGCCCGATGGCCGAGGTCGCCATCAGGAAGATCGCGGCGATCAGGCCTCCGCGCAGGGCTGCGGTGTCGGGCCGTTCGGAAACGTGCATGGGCGGGATCCTCCCTGGATCTGATGTCTTGATTGCCCACAGGCTGCCCGCCGCGCCCATGATCGGTCAACTTTTTTATGACGATATGGTGTATTTTGTTGAACAATCCGTTCTGTTTCGCCGGATAATTGCCAATAAATCAGGCATTCCACCTTCGGCTCTTGTTCATTGGGCGGCGATTCGATCAATCTGGGGCGCAAACAGGGACGGACCATGACAAGCCAGACGACCACTCCGGGATTGGCCGAGGAAACGGCCAGCCGATTGCGCGCCAGACTGGTATCGGGTGAATTGCACCCCGGCGAGCGCCTGTCGGAGGCGCGGCTGGCAGCCGAGCTGGAGGTGTCGCGCAACACGCTGCGCGAGGTCTTCCGCCTGCTGACCCGCGAAGGGCTGCTGACCCATCTGCCCAATCGCGGCATGTCGGTGGCGGTGCCGTCGATGGGGACCATCCTGGACATCTATCGCATCCGCCGCCTGATCGAGGTGCCTGCCTTGGCCCAGGCCTGGCCCCGCCATGCGGCGGTGGGCCGGATGGCGCAGGCCGTGTCAGAGGCGTTGCAATGCCGCGACCGCGACGACTGGCTGGGCGTCGGCAGCGCGAACATGGCCTTTCACGCGGCGATCGTAGATCTGACCGACAGCCCCCGGCTGGCGGGGTTCTTCGCGCAGATCACCGCCGAACTGCGCCTGGCCTTCGGGCTGATGGACACGCCCGAATTGCTGCACGCCCCCTTCATCGAGGCCAATCGGCAGATCGTCGATCTTCTGCAACAGGGCCAGCCCCAGGCTGCCAGCGAACGCCTTGCGACCTATCTGGACCAATCGGAACGGGTGGTGATGGCGGCCTTTGCGCGCATCGACGGACAATAGAACGCCCGCAGCCCTTATCAGGGGGCTGCGGGCGCGGGTTACGCGTCCGGCATGGGACCGGGGATCAGGTGGGGATCAGGCCACGTTTAGCACGAAGAAGTCCTGATCGGTCAGATCGCTCAGCTGGTTGCCCGTCAGCGTGATGCTGTCTTCATCGAACTGGATGACGACATCCGCACCCTGCTGGCGGACCGTTCCAAGGGCCTCCAGATCGGCCAGCGACTGAATGCCCAGACCGGTCAGATCCAGCAGGTCGTCGCCGTCCAGGTCGAAATCGGCGATGCGATCCTGTCCGAAGCCCGCTTCGAAGAAGACGAAGGTATCGTCCCCGGCGCCGCCGGTCAGCTTGTCATCGCCCATGCCACCGAAGACGATGTCGTCGCCGGCTTCGGCGCGGACGTTCTGGTCGCCATCGGCAGCCGTCCAGCGGGTCTGGGTCAGCATGCCGTCCTGGTAGCTGCGGGCGATCGAGGAACCGTCCGCATCCTCGATCAGCTGACCGATCCGCTCTCCGCCCTCGAAGATGGCGGTCTTGGTGCGGCCGTCGTCCAGCAGGACCTCGCGGCGCGAGAGGTTGCCTTCGGCATCGAAGACATCGGTGCTGGTGGCGCGCGGCGTCAGGTCGGCGGCATCGGCGGTGGTGACGGTCAGCTTGGTCCCGTCGGCGGCATAGCGGAGCGTGGTGATCGTGCCATCATCGCCGTCGATGACGCGTTCGCGCAGCGTGCCGTTTCCGTCGAAGGTCCGGGTGATCTGCGACCAGTCGGCGTTGCCCGCCGCATCCAGACGCACATCCTGGCTGGTAAAGCCTAGGTTGGTGATCGCCAGATCCTGGTCGCGGCCTGTGTCGGCCTCGGCATAGGCCGTCTGCGCCGTGCCATGATTGGCCGCCAGATATTCCGCGAAGGCATCCTGCTCGGTGCCGTTATCGGCGAAATCGGCCACCCCGTCGCGCAGCCCGTCGGACGTGCCGTCATTGTCCAGATCGAACAGGTCCACCCGATCGGGATTGGCCAGATCGAAGGGATAACCGTCGCCATTCGGGATCAGGAAGTTCAGCGTCACGGTGCGGATCGCAAGATCGGGATCGGCGACCAGGTCGCCGTTGCGCACCAGCGCCAGGACCGAGGCGCCGTTTTCATCGACGATATCGGCCTGCGTCACGCGTTCCCCGGCAGGCAGGTCGGGATCGAAGCTGAAGCTGATGCCCGCGAATTGCCCGAAGGCGCCGCCCCCCGCCGATGCCGCCGCATGTTCCAGCACCTGCAGCAGTTCGGCCGGGGACATGGTGACCAGCGACAGCCCGTTGTTGAAGGCCAGCGCCGAAGCGATGTCGTTCTGCGAGATCGCACCTGCAGGCTTGATCACGTTGCCCTCGCCATCGACCAGTTCGCCATTGGGCAGGCGGATGGGCGCCGTGGCGCCGGCGGGCACCACCGTTTCGCCGATCGAGGCGCGGATCCCGCCGCCATTCTTGATCGAGACCATGACGCTGCTGTCATAATCCTTGGCGTAATCCAGGTTGGCCATCGCGGTCAGGTTGCCGAGGTTGGTTTCCTGCGTACGCACGCCGTCCGGATCGGTCGCCGTCGCGGTGCCCGTGCGGTTGCCGTTCAGGAAGACGTCGGAATAGCCGAAGATGTTGGACTGGGTGGCGACGATCTGATCCTCCAGCTGATCGACGATCGCCTGGATTTCAGGATCGACCAGATCCTCGGCGCCCAGATCGGCGACGCCCTGGTCGTCGGTCGCATAGGCACCCGACACCGCCGCATCATAGCTTTCGGGAATGATATGCCCGTCGGCGTCGAAATCGACCACCAGCCGGCCGACATATTTATAGCTGCCATCGGTGTTCACGACCGCGATCGGGTTGCCATCGGCATCGGTGGTGAAGATCGGGTACTGGCCCTGCACGCTGTCGCCGTCGCGCGGGCGGTCATCCTCGTCCAGAAGGCGGGTGTTCGAACCGCCCGCCACGATGACATCGACGCCCGACAGGCGCGGTGCCAGTTGTTCCTCCATGCCCAGGACCTGCATGTGGGCCAGCAGGATGACCTTGTCCATGCCGGGATTGGCCGCCAGCAGGGCGTCGACCTCGGCCTGGATTTCAGCGGCCAGCGCGTCCAGCTGTTCGGGGGTGGGGTTGTTGTCGAACTGGCCCGGCGCAATGCCCACCGACCCCGAGGACGCGATCCGCGCCAAGGTCGGCGTGGTGGCGCCGACGATGCCCACCAGTTCCGTCTGGCCGGTCTGTTCGCTGTCCATCGACAGCACGACCGACGAGGTGACGGTGCCCGCCTGCGGCGCCTGACCGCCCGCGACCTCCAGCCCCGCAAGGTTGGGATCGGTCGAGAAGTCCAGGTTCGCCGACAGATAGGGGAACATCGCGCCCGCGAAATCCGCGCCCAGGATGTCGCCCGGCGCATCGCCGCTGATCAGACCCGCCAGATTGGCGGTGCCGAAATCGAATTCGTGATTGCCCAGGGACATGGCCTGCACGCCCAGTTCGTTCTGGATCTGGATGTCGCCGATGCCCTTCGACCCGAAGACCGCCTGCGATGCGTCATAGAAGGGCGACCCGATGAAGGCATCACCCGAGGACAGCGTCAGCGTGTTGTCGGCAATGCCGTCGCCGCCCAGATCCTGGCCGCGCAACCCGTTCAGCACCGCCGACAGGTTCGGGGCATCGGCCAGCGCGCCGGTCGATCCCTCCTGATCCGAGAAATGCAGCAGTTCCAGCGAGAAGGTTTCCGAAACCGGGGCCTGCCTCTCCTCGACCCCATAGATGCCGATCGTGGCGGAACCCTCGTTCGTGACGATATACAGCGCCTCGCCGGTGGGGCTGTCCTCGGCGGGGATGAACAGCGTGCCTTCGGGGGCGGTGTCGCCGGCCTGTCCTGCGGTGGTGACAAAGCTGACATTGGCGGGATCGGTGATGTCGAAGATCATCGTGGTGTTGGCGCGCTCCAGCCCGACGAAGGCATAGGTGCTGTCGCCGATCTGGCCGATGGTGACGCCTTCGGGTTCGGGGCCCTTGTTGTCCGACCGCCCGTCATCCCACAGCTCGGGATACTGTTCGGCCAGGATGCGCTCCAGCGCATCGCCGCTGTCAAAGACCATGCGACCGTCCTGATCCAGGATCGAGAAGGACCGACCCCCATAGGTCAGGATCTGGTCGATATCGCCGTCGCCGTCGGTATCGCCATCCAGCAGCGACGATCCCGACACGTTCAGACGACCCAGACCCTCATCAGCCTGCAGGGCTTCGGCATCGGGGAAGGTGGTGGGGTCCAGGGCGACGTCCTTCAGGCGCGTGCTGTCGCCTTCGGGGGCGAAATCGTCGCGGTCGTCGCCTTCATTGGCGATGACATAGTAGTCGCGCCCATCCGCACCGGTATAGGAGGAGATCGCATCCGGCATGAACTGCCCGATCACCGGATTGCCGGTCGTCAGGTTGATCCCGTCATCGCGGTCCGAGAAATCGGCCAGCAGCCCCGCGAAATCCTTGCCGCCAAGCGGCACGATGCGGTCGAAGCTGTTGGTGGTCAGGTCCAGGACGGCAACAGCATTCGCCTCTTGCAGCGTGACCATGGCGGTCAGTCCGTCGGCGGAAACGGCGATATATTCCGGTTCCAAGTCGTCGGACACGCTCTGGCCGTCGAAGATCCGCACGCCGGCCTCGCGCAGGGCGTTTTCCTGACCATCAAAGGCGGTGAAGTCGACCTGAGTGACGGTGCCCGTCGCAAGGTCGATGACGGAAACGCCACCCTTGGGGTTCGACAGCGACAGGTCGGTGGGCTCGCCTTCGTTGGCGACCAGCAGCTTGGTGCCGTCGGGGGTGAAGGTCAGCATGTCGGGCAGCGCGCCAACGTCGAAGCTGGTGACCAGATTGCCGTCCAGATCCAGGATGACCACCCGTCCAGGATCGGTCTTGGGATCGGCGGGCAGGGCCACGGCGATGACGCTGCCATTGGTCGCGACCGAGGTGATGTCGGTCGTCGCGAAATCAAACCCTGCGGCGGTGAAGTCGATGGACTTGGCAAGCACCGGCGCCGAGGGGTCGGTGATGTCCACGATCTGCAGCCCGGTGGCGGCGGTCACGTAAAGGCGCCCGCCCGTATGGGCGGCGATCTCGGCCCCGGCCAGGTCGAAGGACCCCTTGTGGTCCAGGGTCAGCGCGCCGGTGGGGGCGGTATCGCCTTCGAAGGTTGCGCCGTCATAGATTTCGGGCGTGACGGGGCTGTCATCCTGGTCGAAATCGATGCCCACCACGATCGGGTCGTGGTCCGAGGCGCGATAGGGCGTGTCGCCGTCAAAAATCGAAGGATCGCGACCGAAATCAAGGTTGTAATCCAGCGCGTCGGCTTCGTCCGAATTGATGTTCCATTCGATCGCATCGACGATGTGGTTGAACATCTCGAGCGAGGCCAGGGCATAATCCAGCCCGCCCAGCATCGCGTCGAACAGGTAGGAATAGCCCAGTTCCACGAATTCGGCGGCCAGATCGACGAAGCCCGCCGTGTCGATCAGATAGGCCAGCGGATCTTCGGAGGCATAGGAATTCAGGTCGCCCAGCAACAGCATGTTCGGCGTGTCGGACCCGGTCGGGTTCGTCCCCAGCCAGTCGTCCAGCGCCTGCGCGGCCAGCAGGCGCTGGTTGTTGAAGTTGCCCGCACCGTCGCCCGCATCGGCATCCGCGCCGTCGCCGGTGCCGCCCTTGGATTTGAAATGGTTGACCACGACGGTCATCTGATCGCCGCCCGACAGCGTCTCGAAGGTGGTCGCCAGCGAAGCGCGGCTGGTCGAGGGACCGTCGAAGATGCTGCCCGTGCTGCTCTGCGCCAGCAGGGCCGGATCGACCTGCGCGTCGGTCAGGAAGGCGGGCGCGGTGCCCGGCGCCACCTGCACCATGTCGGCGCGATAGATCAGGCCGCCGGCGATGGCGTCGTCGCCCACGAATTCGCTGCCCGGATCGACCCAGGACCAGATCTCGGCCCCGGCGCTTTCGTTCAGGGATGCGACGATGGCCGCGATGGGCAGGCCCCTGTCGCCCTGCGCGCTGGTCGCCCCCGGAGCCATGCCGGGGTCAAGGAAATCGTTTTCCAGTTCGACCAGCCCGATGACATGGGCGCCCGTGCCCTCGATGGCGGTGATCAGCTTGTCCAGCTGGCGGTCGTATTCCTCGACGCTGTCGGCACCGCGACCCTGCTGGTCAAGACCCGGTCCCACGCCTTCGTTGCCCGACCCGTCGATCGAGGTGAAGAAGTTCAGCACGTTCATGCTGGCGATCTTGATGTCGCCTGCCACCTCGGCGATGGCGTCGGGGCGGGGGTTCGTGTCCTCGAACGTGTTCTGCCCGTCCTGCGTCGCCCGGATGCGCCAGGTCGCCCCCGAGGTCGAGCTGCCCGCCCATTGGTAATCCAGGACGCCCGTCAGGTTCGTGACCGTGTCACCCATCGAGGGCGCGGTCGCGTCGGAATATCCCTGGAACCCGTCCAGATTGCCGATCGGCTGGTTCTGCTGGTTCAGACCGTCATCATAGACGACCTGACGGCTGCCGACCTCCTGCAGATAGGCGTCATTGCCGGCGGCATCGGGGGTGTTGAACTGGCTGTAGGTGAATGGGCGTTCGCCGGTGATGGTCGTGCCGCCCGGTCCGGTCTGTTCAAAGCCGTTGGTGTCGAACAGCGTGATCTCGTTGAACCGGTCCAGCTGGAACTGTTCGGTGATGGTCAGCGTGTCGGGCACGGTGACCAGCATCCCCTCATGCGCCTCCAGATCGGCCTGATAGCCGCCTGACTGATCGCGCGAGACATCGCCGCCCAGCTGCAGCACCGCCGCCGTCGGCATCGGGTTGCCCTGCGACAGGACCTGCACGTCGGTGACGCTGCCGATCTGGGTCTGGCCGAAATATTCGCCGACCGTGCCGGTGACGCGCACGCGGTCACCGATCTGCACATCGGTGCCAAAACCGTCGTCGAAGACGAAGATCCCTTCGGACGTCCCCGCATCGCCGTCGGCATCCGCATCCTGTTCCTGCAGATAGAAACCGCCCAAGCTGCGCCCCTGGTCGCCGTCGCCATCCTGGAAATCACCCACGACGATGGCATCGACGGTCACGACCTGCCCGACCAGCGGGCTGGCATCGCGATTGTCGTTTCCGCCCGCAGGGTTCGACCCCTGGCTGTCGGCATTGCCCTGGATGGTCGAGATTCGCGTAACCTCGTCATTCAGGATCGTGCCCTGGGCGGTGGCCTGGGTGATCGCCAGGGTGCCGGTGGGGTCGGACAGGGTGACGCTGAAGGTTTCGGGCAATTCGGGATCGGTATCGCCGGTGATGGCGATCTGGATGGTGGCGCTGGTCTGGCCATCGGCGAAATCGACTGTGCCCGACGCGGCGGCATAGTCGCTGCCGGCGGTGGCGGTGCCGTCCGCGGTCGCGAAATCAAGGCTGGCTGCGCCCGCGCCATCGCTGCGGGTGACGGTGAAGACCATCTGGGCGATGCCGTCGTCACCCTCGGCAACCTGGGCGTCGGCAATGGCATAGGTGGTGACGGAGGGACCCGACACGAAATCCTGCCCCGTATTGGCCGCACCGGGGGTCGCATTCGCCGCAGCCGCCCATGTGAAATCACTGGCCTGCGACCCCGATCCGGTCAGCTGCAGCGACATGCCGATGCCCGTTCCGCCATCTTCGGCCACGCCGACATCGACCGAGGTCATGCCCATCGCGGGCCCGTCCACCGCCGTCATGACGCCTTCATATCCCAGGAACTGCACGACCGCGCCGGCGCCATCGACCAGCGCGATGGCATCGGGCGACCCGTTCTGGATGCCCGGCGCGGCGACCGTCAGCGTGCCATAGCCCTGCCCCATGTCCGACAGCACGCCCGACAGCGGCAGCGTGCCATACATCGCGCCGTTGTTGCCGTTATAGAGAGCGACGCTCCACCCCGTCAGGTCGGTGCCCGCGGGGCCCGCGATCTCGATGAACTCTCCCTCGTCGGCGCCGGCATTGTCATAGTGGAATTCGTTGATGAAGATCGCGGTCATCGGAGAGCCTTACTGTGATGGGGCAGGCGTGTCGCGGGCCGCCTGATGGCAGGGTCCCGAAACGCATGCGGAAACAAAAGGGCACTGGCTGGGCCAGCTTTTGCCGACATGGTTAACGAAGTTTCGTAACGGCATTTTGACGAAGACATGTCCGAATGATGGTCAACTGCCCGTTGCATTGGCAAGTCTCTTGTCGCGCGTGCGGTGGAACAGGGCGGCGACCGGCAGGCCCAACGCGCCAAGATGCGGCGATGTCGACAGGACGGTCGCCCGGTTCGGTCGGGTGCTTGCGGTTGCGCGCGCCTTGTGGCGATGTCAGGGTTTTCGCAGCACCGTGACCGCGCATGCCGTTTCACAAGACGGTTGCCTGCATGTCCAGTTTGGTCACATTGGAACGAACCGAAGCGGACCCTTCGTGTCCTCGGACTGGGATAACATGATGACCATACCCCATCGATCGCTGGCCGGCGCCTGCCTTGCCATCATGCTGTCGGCCACCGCGCCCGCCATGGCGCAGGACGCGGACGCCGTGACATTCGCCCAATCGGTCGAACCTCAGGGCCTGGACCCGACCGTTTCATCGCCGGTGGCGGCGGGGCAGATCACCTGGCAGACCGTCTTCGAAGGGCTGGTCGCCATCGACCGTGACGGCCAAATCGTCCCGCAGCTGGCCACGGAATGGGCCATCGCGGATGACGGGCTGACCTATACCTTCACGCTGCGCGACGGGGTGACCTTCCAGAACGGCGCCGCCTTCGACAGCGCCACCGCGAAATTCGCCATCGAGCGCATCCTGTCCGAGACCTCGACCAACGGCCAGAAGGCCAATTACACCGCCATTGCCGATGTGCAGGCCCCCGATCCGGCGACGCTGGTCCTGACGCTGTCG
The DNA here is from genome assembly GCF_001887735.1 of Paracoccus sp. SM22M-07. Classification (NCBI taxonomy): domain Bacteria; kingdom Pseudomonadati; phylum Pseudomonadota; class Alphaproteobacteria; order Rhodobacterales; family Paracoccaceae; genus Paracoccus; species Paracoccus sp. SM22M-07. The sequence continues at coordinate 47,240 of NZ_JPKW01000011.1, read as the reverse complement.
GAACGCAATGCCGACCTGCTTTACTGGCTGGGCTATCCGGCCGCCGTCATGGTCGAACCCACCAGCGCAGAAACGAACGGCACCGCCCCCGTCGGCACCGGCCCCTTCAAGGTCGATGAATGGCGCAAGGGCGACCGGGTCATCATGTCGGCATGGGACGGTTACTGGGGCGAAGCGCCGGCAATATCGCGGGTGACGGCCCGTTTCATCGGGGATGCGCAGGCGCAGGCGGCGGCCCTGCAATCGGGGCAGGTGGACATCGTCGGCGACCTCAGCGCGCCCGAACTGTTCGAACAGTTCACGACCGACCCCGCCTTCACCGCCGTCGCGGGCGCCGGAGAAATGGAGGTGGTGGCCGGCATGAACAACGACCGCCCCCCCTTCGACGATCCGCGCGTCCGTCAGGCGTTGATGATGTCCATCGACCGGCCCAGCCTGGTCCAAGTCGTCAGCGCCGGCCAGGGCACGCCGATCGGGTCGCATTTTTCGCCCGCCAACCCGTTCTACCAGGACCTGACGGCACTGTTCCCCTATGACCCCGAAAAGGCCAAGGCGCTGCTGGCCGAGGCGGGGCATGCCGAGGGCTTCAGCTTTGATTTCAAGGTCCCCAACCGCGACTATGCCCAACGCTCGGCCGAGATCCTGCAGGCCTTCTTTGCGCAGGTGGGGGTGACGGCCAATATCCAGACCTCGGATTTTCCGGCCGCCTGGATCCAGGACGTGTTCACGGACAAGAATTACGACATGACCATCATCGGCCATGCCGAGCCGCTGGATATCGGCATCTATGCCCGCCATCCCTATTACTTCAACTATGACAGCGCTGCCTTCCGCGACCAGATGGCCGCCATCGCCGCCGCCACTTCCGAGGAGGAGCGGGCGGCAGGCTATCAGGCCGCGCAGGACATGCTGGCCCGCGATCTGCCCGCGTTGTTCCTGTTTTCCTATCCCAAGCTGGGCGTCTGGAAGGCGGGCCTGGAGGGTGTCTGGGAAAACGGGCCGGTGCCTGCGAACGACATGACCGACATCCGCTGGTCCCAGTGATCCGCCGATGACCCCGTCCCCTTCCCGCATCCGCCGGCTGGCGGGGGCCGCGCTGATGCTGCTGGTCACCTCGCTGGTGATCTTCCTGCTGATCGAGGCCGCGCCGGGCGATCCGGCCGAGATCATGCTGGGCACCTCGGCGCAGGCGGATACGCTGGCCGCCCTGCGCGACCAGCTGGGCCTGGATCGCCCGCTGATGGTGCGATATCTGGCATGGCTGGGCGGCGTGGTCACCGGGGATATGGGACAGTCCTATACCTATGGCGTGCCGGTCGCGGGGCTGATCGCGGAACGCATGCTGGTCACGCTGCCGCTGACGCTGATGGCGACGCTGCTGGCGGTTGGCGTGTCGATTCCGCTTGGGGTGATGGCGGCGGCGCGTCCGGGCCGGGCGGGCGACGGGCTGGCCACGGTCTTTGCCCAGATGGGGATCGCCGTGCCGAATTTCTGGATCGGTCTGCTGCTGATCCTGGTCTTCGCGCTGAAGCTGGGCTGGTTTCCGGTGGGCGGGTTTCCGGGCTGGGGCGACGCCGGTTGGGGCGCGGCATCGGCGCTGATCCTGCCCGCCGTGGCACTGGCCATCCCGCAGGCGGCGGTCCTGACCCGCGTCACCCGCGCCGCGGTTCTTGACGTCGCGGCCGAGGATTTCATCCGCACCGCCCGCGCCAAGGGCCTGTCGCGCCGCCGCGCGCTGTGGCGTCACACGGTGCCCAATGCCCTGCTGCCGGTGGTGACGATGCTGGGCCTGCAGATCCCCTTCCTGATTTCCGGCGCGGTGCTGGTGGAAAACGTCTTCAGCCTGCCGGGCATCGGCACGCTGGCCTATCAGGCCCTGTCGCAACGCGACCTGATAGTGGTTCAGAATGTCGTGCTGCTGTTCGCGGCGATCGTCCTGGCGGTCAATGCCGGAACCGACGCGCTTTATGCCCGACTGGACCCCCGGCTGAAGGCGCGCCAGTGATGCGCCTGCCGAAATCACTGATCCTGGGCGCGGCGATCACCGCCATCATGGTAGGGGCGGCGGTGCTGAGCCGCGTCTGGACGCCCGCCGACCCCACGGCGATGAACATTGTGGCCCGCCTGCAGGCCCCGGATGCGGCGCATTGGTTCGGGACCGACCCGATCGGCCGCGACGTGCTGTCGATCATCATGGCGGGGGCGTGGACGTCGCTTGGCATCGCGGTGCTGGCAACGGCCATCGGCGGCGCGGCGGGCACGTTGCTGGGGATGACGGCGGCGGCCGGGGGCGGGCGGGCGGAACGGCTGGTCATGGGTTTCAACGGCGTGCTGTTCGCCTTTCCGCCGATCCTGTCGGCGATCCTGCTGGGGGCGCTGATGGGGCCGGGCGCGGGGACCGCGATCACCGCGATCGGGGTCTTCATGGTGCCGGTCTTTGCCCGCATCAGCCGCGCCGCCGCGATCCAGATCTGGGCGCGCGACTATATCAGCGCCGCCCGCATGGCCGGCAAGAACGACGTGCGCATCACGGCGGAACATGTGCTGCCGAACATCCTGCCGCAGATCATCGTGCAGCTGGCCATCCAGACCGGCCTTGCCATCCTGTCCGAGGCGGGCCTGTCCTTTCTGGGCATGGGCGTGTCGCCCCCCACCCCCAGCTGGGGTCGGATGCTGTCGGAAAGCCAGACCTATCTGGCCGCGGCGCCGCATCTGGTGCTGGCGCCAGGGCTGGCCATCGCGGTCACGGTGCTGGGGCTGAACCTTTTGGGCGACGGGCTGCGCGACCTGACCGATCCGCGACGGGGGCAGGCCGGATGATGCTGGAGATCCGCGATCTGCGCGTCACCTTCGGCGAAAGGCCGGCGCTGAACGGGATCGACCTGTCGCTGGCGCGCGGCCGGACGCTTGGGGTCGTGGGCGAATCCGGGTCGGGAAAATCCGTGATGGCGCTGGCCGTGATGGGCCTGCTGCCCCGGACCGCACGCGCCACGGGGCGCATCGGCTTTGACGGGCGCGACATCCTGACCATGCCCGAACGCGACCTGTGCGCGCTGCGCGGAAACCGGATCGGGATGATTTTCCAGGAACCGATGACCGCGCTGAACCCTGCGATGCACATCGGTGCGCAGATCGCCGAAGGGCTGATCCTGCACCAGGGCCTGTCGCGCCGCGACGCCCGCGCCAGGGTGATGCACCTGCTGGACATGGTCCGCATCCCGCGCGCCGCCGAACGCATCGACAGTTTCCCGCATGAATTGTCGGGTGGGCAACGCCAGCGCGTGGGGATCGCCATCGCGCTGGCGCTGACGCCGGACCTGCTGATCGCAGATGAACCCACCACGGCGCTGGATGTCACCGTCCAGGCCGAGATCCTGGACATTCTGGATGACCTGGTCACCGATCTGGGGATCGCGCTGATGCTGATCTCGCATGATCTGGGGGTGATCGCGCGGATCGCGGATGACACGCTGGTCCTGTATCGCGGTTCCCTGATCGAACATGGCCCGACCGAACGCATCCTGCGCCGCCCCGGTCACGACTATACCTACACGCTGCTGGACGCGCTGCCCCCACGCGTCCGCGCCACGCTGAGGGACGCCCCATGACACAGCCCTTGTTGCAGGTCAGCCGGTTGTCGCGGCATTTTCCCTTGGGCCAAGGCATGGTCAGGGCGCTGGACAACGTGTCGCTGACCCTGATGCCGGGGCAGATCTTGGGGGTGGTGGGGGAATCGGGGTCGGGGAAATCGACGCTTGCGCGGATCGTCATGGGGCTGGACCGCGCGACATCGGGCAGGGTGCAGATCGCGGGGCGGGATATCTTCGCCCTGTCGCCGCGGGACCTGCGTCGGGCGCGGCGGGATTTCCAGATGGTGTTCCAGGACCCCTATGGTTCGCTGGACCCGCGCCACCGCGTGGGCCGCATCATCGCCGAGCCGCTGCATCTGGACCCCACCGCCCCCAAGGGCCGCGACCGACGCGTCCTGGTCGGCCGATTGCTGCGGGACGTGGGTCTGGACGCGGCCGATCAGGACCGCTTTCCGCATGAGTTCAGCGGTGGACAGCGCCAGCGCATCGCCATCGCCCGCGCCCTCATCACCAAGCCGCGCCTGCTGGTCGCGGACGAGGCGACCTCGGCGCTGGACCTGACGGTGCAAAAGCAGATCCTGCGGCTGATCCTGGACCTTCGCGACGAACATCGCATCGGGGTCCTGTTCATCACCCACAATCTGGGCGTGGTGGACCAGATCTGCGACTGCGTCGCGGTCATGAAGGACGGTCGCATCGTGGAAAGTGGGCCGATGCGCCAGATCATGGACCACCCCGCCGAACCCTATACCCGCCGCCTGCTGGAGGCCGAGCCGCGCCTGGACGTGATCGGGCGCAAGGTCCGCCCCAGACCATCGTGAACTCACTCACCCAGAAAGGTCAGTCCCATGCCCCTATCCACCAGGCAATCCGACATGCTGGACCGTCCCGCCCGCAGCATCCTGACCGATTTTCGCAACCGCAGCCTGTCGCCGGTCGATTACATGACGGCCCTGATCGCGCGGGTCGAGGCATCCGAACCCAAAGTCGGCGCGCTGTACCTGTTCCGCCCCGAACGCGCCCTGCAGCAGGCACGGGCGGCGCAGGAGCGCTATGCCCAAGGCGCGCCGATGGGACCGCTGGACGGGATGCCCGTGACCGTCAAGGAACTGATCGCCACCAGGGGCGACCCGGTGCCCATGGGAACCGCCGCCATCGACCTGGTTCCTGCCCCCGAAGACGCCCCCACCGCCGCCCGCCTGCACGAGGACGGCGCCATCATCTTTGCCAAGACGACCTGCCCCGATTACGGGATGCTGTCATCGGGGCTGTCTTCCTTTCACCCGCTGACGCGCAACCCTTGGGGTCTGTCGCAGAACCCCGGCGGGTCCAGCGCAGGCGCCGCGGCGGCCGGGGCCGCAGGCTATGGGCCGTTGCATGTGGGCACCGATATCGGCGGATCGGTCCGCCTGCCGGCGGGGTGGACGGGGCTGTTCGGGTTCAAGCCGACGCAGGGACGGGTGCCGATCGATCCTTACTATACCGGGCGCTGCGCCGGGCCGATGACGCCCACCGTCGATGATGCGGCGCTGCTGATGCATACGATCACCCGCCCCGATTGGCGCGATGCGACGGCCCTGCCCTATCAGGCGCTGGACTGGGATGTCCCGCCCGCGGACGTCCATGGGATGCACATCGGGCTGATGCTGGATGCGGGCTGCGGCAATGCACCCGATCCGCAGGTCGTTCAGGCCGTCAGCCGCGCCGCCCGCCTGTTCCAGGATCACGGCGCGACGGTCATCCCCGTCGCTCCGATACTGACCCGGCAGATGCTGGACGGGTTGGACCATGCCTGGCGGGCGCGGTTCTGGTCGATGATCGAGGCTTTGCCGCTGGACAGGCGCGCGTTGATCCTGCCCTATATCCATGACTGGGCGGCGAAAGGGGCGCTGGCGACCCCCCAGCAGGTGGCCCAGGGCTTTGACCAGATCTTTGCGATGCGGCGCGCCACGGCGCAGGTCTTTCAACAGGTCGACGCGATCCTGTCGCCGGTCAATGCCGACATTTCTTATCCGGCGAATCAGGCGTCACCGACGAACGATCCCGCGCGGCCCTTTGAACATATTTGCTTCACTGTGCCGTGGAACATGGGCGAACAGCCGGCTTGTTCAATCCATTGCGGCCTGTCGACGACCGGGATTCCTATCGGGCTGCAGATCGTCGCGCCCCGGTTCCACGACCTGACGGTGATGGCCCTTGCCCGCGCCTTCGAGGCATGGCGCGGCCCCGTCACCGGCTGGCCGCGCCATGACGGTCACGCCACCACAGAGAGCGATCCGTCGGTTTCCAGGACCACCGCCTGAACCCAGGCCTCGTCGTCATGGCCCGCCTGGCGCAGGGCGGACCGGATCTCCTCGGGGGATATGCGCTGACGGCGCATCGTCGCCTCAAGGTATGTGCCGCGATGGACCAGCAGAGAGGGTTCCGACTTGATCAGGTCGCGGAAGCGCTGCGACCGGACCGAAACCACGGTGATCAGGTATTGCATGCAGATCAGCAAGGCCAATGCAACCATCCCCTCGGCCAGGGGGACGCTGTCGCTGAGAAGGACGGTCGCCAAGGTGGACCCCAGGGCCACCGTCACCACCAGGTCGAAGGCGTTCATCTTGCTGAGGGTCCGCTTGCCCGACAGGCGCAGCATCACCACCAGTCCGACATAGGCGAAACTGCCGACGATCAGGACACGCCAAAGTCCGGACCAGCTGTCAAAGAAGATCGGGTCGCTCATGCCGGGTGCCTTTCCTGCAACGGTCGATACCCGACCCAACCGACACCGGCGCCCATCGTTCCGTGCGGCAACCCGCCCATCGCGACCTATTGGCGCAACGTCCGGCTCGTCGGGCCTTGCGCGCTTGGCCGCAGGGGCGGAATGTCGCAAGGTGGCACGCGGCACCCTTGCCCAAGACCGCCGTCCATGCGCGCGCCTGCTGCCCACCCAAGGACCCGCCCCAAGGACCCAGTGACAGATGAATGAACTTCGTGATCCCCATTCCCCCCAGACCCTGCATTTCGCGGATGAAAAGGGCGCGTCGCGGTCCAAATGGGTGGCGGGCATCCTGGCGTTGGCGTTGACGGCGTGGATGGGCAGCGGCTTTATCCTGCCCGCCCCGCCCCAGGAGGCCGATGCCCCCGTCGACCGGGTCGAGGCGATCACCGTCGCCGTTCGCGACAGCCGCGCCGAAGATGTGACCCAGGTCTTCACCGCCGAAGGCCAGGCACAGCCCGACCGCCGGTCGATCCTGCGGGCCGAAATCGACGGCGACGTCGCGGTCCTGTCGGCGCAGCGTGGGGAATACCTGGCGCAAGGCGACATTATCGCCCGCCTTGGCACCCGCGAGCAGGAGGCCGACGTGGCCCGCGCCCGGCAGGAACTGGCCGCCGCGCAGCGCGATTTCGACAATGCCGAAACGCTGCTGGAACGCGGGGTGGCCACGACCGACCGCGTGTCGCAGGCCCGCGCGGCGCTGGCGCGGGCGCAATCGGACGTGACGCGGGCCGAGGAAGGGATCGATTCCGCAGTCATCCGCGCCCCCTTCGACGGACGGCTTGACGCGCTGGACCTGGAAGAGGGCGCCTATGTCCCCGCCGGGACCGAAATCGGCACGATGCTGGACATCGATCCGCTCAAGATCGTCATCCAGGTTCCCCAGCAGGCCCTGTCGCGCATCCGCGAAGGCGGCAGCGCGACGGTCCGGTTCATCACCGGACAGGAAATCGAAGGGACCGTCGAATATGTCAGCAAGGATGCCGTCACCGAAACCCGCACCTTCCGCGCCGAGATTCGCGTCCCGAACCCCGATGGCAGGATCGCCTCGGGGCTGTCGGTGACGGTGACGATCCCCACGGGGCAGATGTCGGCGCATTTCATCTCTCCGGCGATCCTGTCGCTTGGGACGGACGGGCAGCTGGGCGTCAAGACCGTGCAGGATGACGACACGGTGGCGTTTCATCCGGTGGTGGTCGAACAGGCGCAGACCGACGGGGTCTGGGTCAGCGGCCTGCCGGAACAGGCGCGGATCATCACCATCGGACAGGGTTTCGTCAGCGCCGGCGAACCGGTCGTGCCCACCCCCGAGGATAACGAAGGGGACGCCGGATGAACGGGCTGATCGACGCTGCCTTCGACCGCGCGCGGGTGGTCGTCATGCTGCTGGTGCTGATCCTGGCGGTCGGTGCGCTGACCTATGTGGCGATCCCCAAGGAAAGCTCTCCCGAGATTCCGATCCCCACCGTCTATGTCTCGACCTCGCTGGAGGGCATCGCGCCGGAAGACGCCGAACGCCTGCTGGTGGAACCGCTGGAAACGGAATTGTCGGCCCTGACCGGCCTTGAAGGGGTCACCGCCACCGCCGCCGAAGGCTATGCCAGCGTGCAATTGGAATTCGAGCCGGGCTTTGACGCCGATGCGGCCCTGGACAAGGTCCGCGAGGCCGTCGATCGCGCCAGCAACGAATTGCCCGAGGATGCGACCGATCCCGTCGTCACGGAAATCAACACCGCCCTGTTCCCGATCCTGACCACCATCCTGTCGGGACCCGTCCCTGAACGCACGCTGAACGCGCTGGCCGATGATCTGAAGGACCGGCTGGAGGGGGTGCAGGGCGTCCTGGAGGTCGATATCGGCGGGGAGCGGGTCGAGCTGCTGGAGGTGCTGATCGACCCCACCGTCTTCGAGACCTATGACATCTCGTTCGACGAACTGATCGGCCAGATCAACCGCAACAACCGCCTGATCGCGGCCGGCGCCATCGAAAACGGCGCAGGCCGCATCGTTCTGAAGGTGCCCGGCCTGATCGAGGATCTGACCGACCTGATGGAACTGCCCGTCAAGGTGCGCGGCGACACGGTCGTGACCTTTGCCGATGTGGCCACCGTCAGGCGCACCTATGAGGACCCGTCGGGTTTTGCCCGCATCAACGGCCAGCCCGCCCTGGCGCTGGAAATCAAGAAGCGGGTCGGCGCCAACATCATCGAGACCGTCGCCGCCATCCGCACCGAGATCGAAGCCGCGCAAGCCGACTGGCCCGACAGCGTGCGCATCAACGACATGCAGGACGAAAGCGAACAGGTCCAGACCATGCTGTCGGACCTGGAATCCAACGTCATCGCCGCCGTGCTGCTGGTGATGATCGTGATCGTGTGGGCGCTTGGGCTGCGATCCTCGATCCTGGTGGGGCTGGCCATTCCGGGGGCCTTCCTGGCGGGGGTCTCGGCGCTTTATTTCATGGGGCTGACCATGAACATCGTGGTGCTGTTCAGCCTGATCCTGGTGGTGGGAATGCTGGTCGACGGCGCCATCGTCACGGTGGAACTGGCCGACCGGCTGCTGCACGAAGGGCTGTCGCCCAAGGCCGCCTATGCCCGCGCCGCCAAGCGCATGTCCTGGCCCATCATCGCATCCACCGCGACGACGCTCAGCGTGTTCTTCCCGCTGCTGTTCTGGTCGGGGACGGTGGGCGAATTCATGAAGTTCCTGCCCATCACCGTGATCCTGACCCTGTCGGCATCGTTGTTCATGGCGCTGGTCTTCATCCCCGTCGTGGGCGGCGTCATCGGCCGCCGTCAGCCGCAATCGGCCCGCCAGAAGCGCCAGATCACCGCCGCCGAAACCGGCGATCCGCGGGACATGACGGGGGCCGCGGGGGCCTATGTCCGCGCGCTGGAATGGGCGATCCTGCGTCCGGGGCGGACGTTGGCGTTCTCGGTGATGCTGCTGGTGGGGGCGTTCCTGGCCTATGGGCAGTTCGGCAACGGCATCAACTTCTTTCCCTCGATCGAGCCCGATTTCGCGCAGGTCGAGGTGCGGGCGCGCGACAATTTCTCGATCTATGAAAAGGACGCCCTGGTCAGACGGGTCGAGGACCGGCTCCTGTCCTATGACGATGTCCACAGCGTCTATGCGCGCAGCGGATCCAGCCAGCAGGCCGACGAGGAGGTCATCGGCACCATCCAGCTGGAACTGACCGAATGGGACACCCGCCCCCCCGCCGAACAGATCGCCGACCGCATCCGGCGCGACATGGCGCAGATCCCCGGCATCGACGTGCAGGTCCAGACCCAATCGGGCGGCCCCGCCGCAGGCAAGCCCATCAGCCTGGAGATCGCCGCCCGCGACCGCGACCTGCAGGCGCAGGCGGTCACCGCCATCCGCGACCGCATGGACCGGATCGGCGGCTTCACCGACGTGACCGACACGCGCCCCCTGCCCGGCGTCGAATGGGCGATCACGCTGGACCGGTCCGAGGCCGCGCGCTTCGGCGCCGACGTCGCCCTGTTGGGCCAGGCCGTGCAACTGCTGACCCAAGGCATCACGGTGGCCGAATACCGCCCCGACGACGCCGAGGGCACCGTCGACATCCGCGTCCGCTTTCCCGCCGGCGACCGCACGCTGGCGGAACTGGAAAGCCTGCGCGTGCCGACCAGCTCGGGTCTGGTGCCGGTCACCAATTTCGTCACATTCAGCCCCGCCCCGCGCAGCGGCACCATCAAGCGGGTCGATGAACGGCGCGTGACGACCCTTGCCGCCAATGTCGCGCCGGGCCTGCTGGTCAATGACCAGATCGTGGCCCTGCGCACGGCGCTGACGCAGATGGACCTGCCCGACGGCGTCACCTGGTCCTTTGCCGGCGAGGCCGAGGATCAGCAGGACGCGATGATCTTTCTGGTGGGGGCCTTCGCGGCGGCCATCGGCATGATGATCGTGATCCTGGTGGTGCAGTTCAACAGCTTCTTCCAGGCCTTCGTCGTCATGACGGCGATCATCTTTTCGGTGGCCGGGGTGCTGCTGGGCCTGCTGATCACCGGGCGGCCCTTCGGCATCGTCATGGGCGGCATCGGGGTCATCGCGCTGGCAGGGATCGTGGTGAACAACAACATCGTGCTGATCGACACCTATAACGACCTGCGCAAGACGGGCATGTCCCCGCCCGAGGCCGCATTGCGCACCGGCGCCCAACGCCTGCGCCCCGTCATGCTGACATCGGTCACCACGGCCCTTGGGCTGATGCCCATGGTCATCGGCGTCAGCATCGATTTCTTCCGGCGCGAGATCATCTATGGCGCGCCCTCGACCCAGTGGTGGACGGAACTCAGCGCCGCGATCGCGGGGGGGCTGATGGTGGCCACCGCCCTGACGCTGATCGTGACGCCCGCCATGCTGATGCTGGCCGAACGCGCAGGCGCATGGCGGCGCAGGCGCAAAGAGGCGCGCCAAAGCCGCAAGGGGCTGGACAATCGCCGCGGCCCGGGCCGATTGTCCCAAGACCTGCCCCGCTGACAAAGGCCTGACCCATGACGGACGTGCTGCTTCTGGCCTTCCTGTTCCTGATCGCGGGGGTGGTGTCGGTGCCCATCGCGTCGCGGCTTGGGCTCGGATCGGTGCTGGGATACCTGATCGCGGGGATCATCCTCAGCCCGGTCCTGGCGGTGCTGCATGTGGACGTCCTGTCGATCCAGCATTTCGCGGAATTCGGCGTCGTGATGATGCTGTTCCTGGTCGGGCTGGAGCTGGAGCCCAGGCTGCTGTGGGACATGCGGATGCGCCTGCTGGGCCTGGGCGGTCTGCAGGTCACGCTCAGCGCCGGCCTGATCGCGGGGGCCGGGATCCTTCTGGGGCTGGCCTGGCCCACGGCGCTGGCGGTCGGGCTGATCTTCGCGCTGTCATCGACCGCGATCGTGCTGCAGACGCTGACCGAAAAGGGGCTGATGAAAAGCGATGGCGGGCAGGCGGGGTTTTCGGTGCTGCTGTTCCAAGACATCGCCGTCATCCCGATGCTGGCCCTGCTGCCGCTGCTGGCGGTTCCCGGTGGCGGCGATCACGCGCCGGATGCGGGTCATGGGGGCGGCATCTCTCTGGTCGAGGGGCTGGAGGGGTGGCAGACCGGCATCGTCACGCTGCTGGCCATCGGCCTGGTGATTGCGGGCGGCACCTATCTGACGCGCCCCGCCTTCCGCTTCATCGCCCAGGCCAACCTGCGCGAGATCTTCATCGCCGCCGCCCTGACCTTCGTGATCGGCACGGCACTTCTGATGTCGCTGGTCGGCCTGTCGCCGGCGCTTGGCACCTTCCTGGCCGGGGTGGTGTTGGCCAACAGCGAATACCGGCACGAATTGGAAAGCGATATCGACCCCTTCCGCGGGCTGCTGCTGGGGCTGTTCTTCATGACCGTCGGCGCGGCCATCGATTTCGGCCTGCTGGCCCGCGAACCCCTGGTCATCATCGGGCTGGCGCTTGGCGTCATGGCTCTCAAGGCGGGGGTGCTGCTGGCGCTGGCGCGGGTCTTCGGCGTGCGCGACGAACAGGGCTGGCTGTTCGGCATCGGGCTGGCGCAGGCGGGTGAATTCGGCTTCGTCCTGATCTCCTTCGCGACGACCAACGCGGTTCTGCCCGACACCATCGCGCCGCGCCTGACGCTGATCGTGACGCTGTCGATGATGCTGACGCCGCTGATGTTCATCCTCTATGACCGGGTCATTTTGCCCCGATACCGCTTTGCCGAACCCACCGAGGCCGACCAGATCACCGCGCCCAGCCATATCATCATCGCCGGACACGGGCGTTTCGGCGGCATCATCAACCGCATGTTGCTGAGCGCGGGCCATGAAACGACGGTGCTGGACCATTCCTCGGCCCAGCTGGAAATGCTGCGCGCCTTCGGGGTGCGGGCCTTTTACGGCGACGCGACCCGCCCCGACCTGCTGCGCGCGGCAGGGTTGGAAACGGCGACCGTGCTGGTCATCGCCATCGACAACCGCGACCAGGTGACCGAGATGGTGCGCTATGTCCGCCAGACCTATCCCCATGTCCACATCACCGCCCGCGCCCGCGACCAGAGCCATGTCTATGAGCTGTGGGCCGCAGGTTGCCGCGATGTCATCCGCGAAACCTTCGACAGCGCCGTCCGCGCGGGCCGTTCCGTCTATGAGGCGCTTGGCGTGCCCAAGGATCAGGCCGAACAGACCGCCCGCAGCTTTGTCGCGCATAACCAGCGCACCATCCGCGAGCTGGCCGATCTGCACGACCCCGACACCCCGCCCCAGCACAACGCCGCCTATCTGAAACGCGCGCGCGAGCTGATGGAGGAACAGACTGCCCAGCTGCGCGCCCGCGGCGCATCCCAGGTGGACGGCGATTTCTGACGCGCGACGATGCAGTTTTTTCCCTTTGTCGGAAAATATTGCCCACCCGGTTTGACGCGGGGCAGGTGCTGGGCCACAAACGGCACAAAGGTCGATCTGGGGGGAATGACGACATGAGCTATCTTGGAATCGATCTGGGCACATCCGGCCTGCGGGCCCTGCTGGTCGGGGATGACGGTCAGCCCGTCGGCGCGGTCGAAAGCCATTACCACGCGCGCAACCCCCATCCCGGCTGGTCGGAGCAGGACCCCGCCGATTGGATCGCGGCCTTTCGTGACGCGATGGGCCAGCTGCGCGACCGTCACCCCGAATTCAGCGACCTGCGCGGCATCGCGGTCGGAGGTCACATGCACGGCGCCACGGTCCTGGGGGCCGATGATCAGGTGCTGCGGCCCTGCATCCTGTGGAACGACACGCGCAGCCATGAACAGGCAGCATCGCTGGACGCCCAGCCCGAGTTTCGCGCCCTGACCGGCAACATCGTCTTTCCGGGCTTTACCGCGCCCAAGCTGGACTGGATGGCCGCCCAGGAACCCGACCTGCGCGCCCAAGTCGCGCATGTCCTGCTGCCCGCCGCCTATCTGAACCTGTGGCTGACGGGGGAGCATGTCGGTGATCTCTCCGACGCGTCGGGCACCAGCTGGCTGGACACGGGCGCGCGCGACTGGTCCGACGATCTGCTGGCGCGCACGGGCCTGGACCGCGGACAGATGCCCCGCCTTGTCGAGGGCAGCGAACCCGCCGGCCAGCTGCGCGCAGAGCTTGCCGCCGAATGGGGTCTGCGCAACCCCGTCACGGTGGCGGGCGGCGCGGGCGACAATGCCGCCGCGGCCTGCGGGATCGGGGCCATGACCGAGGGCGCGGGGTTCGTCTCGCTTGGCACATCGGGGGTGTTGCTGATGGCCCGCGACGGCTATCGCCCTGCGCCCGAAACCGCGCTGCACAGCTTCTGCCATGCGGTTCCGGACACCTGGTACCAGATGGGCGTCATGCTGTCGGCCACCGATTGCCTGAACTGGCTGGCCCGCATCACCGGCGCGACGCCCGCCGACCTGACCGCCAATCTGGGCGATCTGCGGGCGCCCGGCGCGGTGCGGTTCCTGCCCTATCTGTCGGGCGAACGCACCCCCCACAATGATCCGCGCATCAGGGGCAGCTTTACCGGCCTGGCCCTGGCGACCGACCGCGACGACATGACCCGCGCCGTGCTGGAGGGTGTGGCCTTCGGCCTGCGCGACAGCCTCGAGGCGCTGCGCGCCACGGGCGCCCGTCCCGACAGCCTGATGGCGATCGGCGGCGGCGCGCGGTCGCGTTACTGGTTGCAGGTGATCGCGACCGCGCTGGACGTCACGCTGGACCTGCCCGCGGGCGGGGAATTCGGCGCGGCCCTGGGGGCGGCCCGGCTGGCGATGGTGGCATCGGGCGCGGGCGACGTGGCGCAGGTGATGACGCCCCCGCAGATCACCGACCGCGTGGCACCCGACCCCGCGCTGCGCGGGGCCTTCGATGATGCCTATCAGGGCTTTCGGGCCGCCTATCCGGCGATCCTGACCGCTCAGAGGTAATTGCGCGCCACCGCGATCGCCACGGCCTGGGTGCGGCTTTTCGCACCCAGCTTGGCGCAGGCCTTCAAGGCGCGCTGCTTGACGGTGGATTCCGCGATCCCCAGCAGCGCCGCCGTTTCCTGCTGGCCCTGCCCGTCGCGGAAACAGCGCAGCACGTCCAACTCCGCCGTGGTCAGCGCGGCGCGGTTCAGCACCATGTCCGTCCACAGGTGGAACTTGGCCGAACAGCGCGCGATCTCGTCATCGGTGAATTCGCGTTCGGGATGGGACAGGGTCAGGAAGGACCGCTTTCCGGCCACCTTGCGGGAAATCGCCACGCCGTAATTCAGCCTGAACTTCTTGGCCGCCGACATGACGCCGCGCAGGTCGGGGATGCGCACCTCGGACCAGCGGGCGGCCCCGTCATGGGTCATCGTCCACATCGCGATCGGATCGCCGAAGAAATAGTTGCGGTCCTCGTAGATCTTCCGCCAGGCGTCGGGATAGGCGTTGAACAGGTGTTCCGGCCCCCGATAGGTCAGGTTGAAACCCATGATCCAGCCGCTTGGCGCAAGCGCGTGCATCTGGGCGATCTCGTCGTCGAAATTCGGTATCAGGTCGTTCAGCATGGCATGCCCAAGTTGCGTGACCTGCAGGATATGCCTTTTCGGACATACTGAAAAGGCAGGTCGTGCCGTTTTCACAAGACAGACACATCTTTGACGCGCACCCTTTCCGGCGTTGATCACGCCCAAAAGGAGACATGCGATGATGGCACATATCAAGGAACCCAAACTGGCCACCGCCGAGTTCAGCCGCGACATGGTCGAAACCATGCTGACCTATTTCGACGCCTATGCCGATGGCGGCGTGCTGCAGGTCGAGGTGACCTCGTGGGGGTTGTGGCTGCCCAACAAGGTGACGGGCGGACGCCAGTTCCTGGGGCTGGCCAAGCTGCCCGACGGCATCCGGCAGTAAGGGGGGCATGACCATGACACGCACCCCCGCCGCCGACATCACCGTCGAACTGATCTGCCTGCCGCGCGACATGGCGCGGTTCGATCTGGTCACCAGCTTCTTCAAGCTGCGCAAGCAGATCTTCGTGGACCGGATGGCCTGGCCCCTGCATCACGCCGAAGGGATCGAGTTCGAGCAATACGACACCTTCGACACCGTCTATGTCATCGCCCATCGCGATGGGCAGGCCGTGGGCGGTGCGCGCCTGAAGCGCACCGATACCAGTTTCGGCGCGGGCAAGGTCGTCTATTCCTACATGATCCGCGACGCCCATCTGGGTCTTCTGCCCGGCATGCCGACAAATCTGTGCCACGAGGACCCCCCCGTCGATGCCGGAGCGTGGGAACTGACCCGCTTCGCGGCCCTGCCCCTGCCCGGCCTTGCGGAGAGCATTCTGGAGGCTGCCAACACGCATCTTCACGCGGCGGGCGCCAGCGATTGCCTGTTTCTGGGGCCGCCCGCCTTCCTGCGCATGGCCGCGCGGCTTGGCTGGACGCCGCGTCCGATGGGGGACCTGGTGTCGAATGACGACGGCAAGTTCCTGGCCTTCGCCTGCGCCGTGCGCGGCCCTTCGGCGGCGATGACGGTCTAAGGGTGGCTGGCCTGCCGGGCCGGTCGGCCCGGCAAGGCGTCCCTGCGACGCAAAGACCCCGCCCCGATGCGGGCACGGATGCCCCGCGACAGGGCATCGATCAGGATCGTCACCAGCGCGGTGGCGACCAGGATGACGAGTGCGCGGTCCATGCGCAGCGCGACGATGGCGTCGTCCAGATAGAACCCGAGCGTCGCCACCCCCAGAAGGCCCAGGATGGCGCTTTCGCGGATGATGATCTCCCACCGATAGAGGCAGAGCGCGACGAAACTGCCGAACAGGCGCGGCACGATTTCCCACCCCCACAGCGTCAGGCCCCGCGGCGCGTCGGGGCGCAAGGTCAGGTCGCGCGCCTGCCGTCCCAGCAGATGGCCGATGATCGCCCCGTTATGCAGCCCAAGCGCCAGGACGGCGGGCAGCATGGATGGCCCGAAGACCTGCAGGAACAGATAGGCCAGCATGTATTCGGGAAAGGACCGCAACAGCACCAGCACCAGATGCCCCAGCCAGGCCCCGACCCGTCCGCTGACGCGCGGCACGATCAGCGCCTGACCCACGAAGGCCAGCGCCCCCGCAAGGATCAGCGACAGCTGCGCGACGACCAGCGTCGCCCCCAGTCCCGGCAGGATCGACCCCGTGGTCAGGTCCCAGAGCCAAGGCCACAGCCCCGCCGGATCGCCCGCACGCAAGGGGGCCGGGATGATGTCCTGGCTGAGGAACCGCCACAGCGCCCCTTGCCCCATCGGGGGCGATGACACCTGTGTCAGCACCCCGACCGCCAGCGCCAGCCAGGCCAGCGCCAGCCGCGGACGCATCCATTGCCGCACGGTCGCGATCAGCAGGATATAGATCGCCATGACCGCGCCCGCCGCGCCGTAATCGCCCTGCTTGAAGAAGCTGTCCAACTGATAGCCAAGCGTCGGCAGCCCCACGAAACCCAGGACCGCCGAAGACCGCAGCCCGCATTCCAGCCGATAAAGGGCATAGCTGACCATCTGCGGCCGCGCCAAGGGCGCGCGCGCCCAGAGGAACCGGGTCAGCGGATCGACCCCTGCCCCCAGCCAGCGCGAGGGCCGGGGATCGGCCTCGTCCAGAATCTCGGACAGGACCTTGGCAAAGATCCCCGCATAGGGCAGCGCGATGGCCAGAAGGCCCGACCAGACGCTGATGCCGAAGACCTGCAGCAGCAGCAGCGCCCAGAACAGTTCGTGCACGGATCGCAGGGCGATGGCCAGCCAGCGCACCGGCCGCAGCCGATAGAAGGGCGCCAGGACCAGCCCCGCCGCACCGCCAAGCGCCACCCCCGCCACGGCAAAGGCGATGGTCAGCGCGACCGCCCATCCGATCTGTTCGACCGCCGTGAAATCGGGGGCCAGGAAACCACGGGCCATGCGGCCCAGCTCGGCCCAGGGGTCATGGCCGGCGGTGGCGAAATCGACGAAGGGCAGGCAGATCAGGGCAAGGCCCAGGAACAGGGCCACGACACCGCCACGCGACACGCTAGCGGGCATAGAGCGCCTCGGTCCGGGCGGGGGCCAACTGATCTGCGGGCAGGTCAAACAGAACCCGGCCATCCTTCAACCCGATGATGCGGGTGGCGAAGGCACGGGCGATGGCCACGTCATGCAGGGCCAGGATGGCCGTCGGAAAGGCGTCGCGGATCTGATGCGCCAAGGCCAGCGCCTGACGCGGATCGACGGCGGACAGCGGTTCATCCCCGACGATCACGTCGCCCCCGCGATGCAGCGCGCGGGCCAGGGCGACACGCTGCTGCTGGCCGCCCGACAGGGTCTCGACCGCGCGATCGGCCAGATCGGTCAGGCCGACGCGAGCCAGATCGGACAGGGCCGCCGCGCGGTCGCTGCGCGACGGGCGGATCAGCGTGCGCAGGTTGCGCAGCGCGCCGTGATCGTCCAGCCGCCCCATCAGCACGTTGCGCAGCGCGGAAAGCTGGGGGACCAGCGCGTGATCCTGGGGGACCAGCGCCACCCGCAGGTCGCGGGCCAGCAGGCTGTCGCGCAACGCGCTCAGCAGCGTGGATTTGCCCGAACCGCTGCGCCCCAGCAGCGCGACCCGCTGGCCGGGGGTGATGGCCAGGCGCAGGTCGCGCAGCACCGGGGCGCCGTCATAGCCGAGATCGACCCCGTCCAGCAGTTGCAAGCGATTACTCCAGCAGATCCAGCTGGCGCCCGACGGCCTCGATCGGGGCATAGTCTTCGTTGGTGGCGGGCACGAAGGCGTTGCGCGGGAAGGCGGCCAGCAGCGCGGGGTCCGTCATGCCGATCAGGGCGGCCTGGACGCGGTCGGCGAAACCCTCGCCCCAACGGGCATCGACATCGCCGCGGATGGTCCAGTTGTAATCCGGATAGGGCGGCGTCTTCCAGATGACCTTGGCGGTCTCGACCTCGGGGGCGCCTTCGGTCACGGCCTGGTCATAGACGGTGAAATTCAGCGCACCGACCTGCCAGGCGCCCGATGCGACCAGACGCAACGTCTGTGCGTGATCGCCCGAGAACCCGACGCGACCGAAGAACTCCTCGGGGGCCTCGCCGGTCTGTTCGCGGATCTGGTATTCGGGCATCAGCCGCCCCGAGGTCGAGGTCTTGGCACCGAAGGTGAAGGACATGCCGCGGGCCGCTTCGGGGAAGCCTTCGGATTCGGTCAGGCCGGTTTCGGTGTTGGCGATGAAATAGGTGACGAAGCTCTGATCCTCGTCGCCCTGCGCGATGGCGCGGGCATCGGGAACCAGCAGCCGCGCCTGCACGCCCGAAAGGCCGCCGAACCAGGCCAGCTGGACCTGGTCGTTGCGAAAGGCCGTGACGGCGGCCGGATAGGATTTCACCGGCACGAATTCGACCGGCACGTCCAGTTCCTGCGACAGGTAATCGGCGACCGCGCCGAAGCGTTCGGCAAGGCGCGTTTCATCATCGTCGGGAATGGCCGAGAAATAGAGCGTGTCCTTGGCATGGGCGATGCCCGCAAGCGACAGGCAGGCGGTGACGGCCAGGGCGGTCAGACGCGACAGGAACATGGGCGGAAATCCTCAGGGTGGCAGGGGACTGCGGGTGGCGGAACACGGCGAAAGGGGGGATAAACGGCGGACCCCGCGCAATGGCTGGCCGGGTCGCGCACCGTGTCGTCAAGCCACCGCCACGCGGTGAAGCCACAGGGCCCAAGCGCACACGGCGCATTGGCTTTTCACCGCCCTCTTAGCAAGTCCGCCCGTCCCGGCGCAAGAGATCGTGAACAGGCCCCCTGCGACCTCACGCGCAGGTCAACTCCCCTTGACTTGGGTGCAACCGGGGCGGACAATAAAGGAGTACCTATCAATGATGACAGGCAGATGGAGGGTCCCATGAACATTGACCTTTCGCGCCGCGGCTTTCTGAGGCTGGCGGGTGCGGGGGTTGCGGCAACGTCGCTAGGAGCCTTGGGCTTCGGCGAAGCCGAGGCAGCCGAGGCCGCGCATGTGCGCGCCTTCAAGCTGGCCACGACGACTGAA
This sequence comes from Paracoccus sp. SM22M-07, assembly GCF_001887735.1. Taxonomy (NCBI): domain Bacteria; kingdom Pseudomonadati; phylum Pseudomonadota; class Alphaproteobacteria; order Rhodobacterales; family Paracoccaceae; genus Paracoccus; species Paracoccus sp. SM22M-07. The sequence goes on along the minus strand of NZ_JPKW01000011.1, from coordinate 27,857 downwards.
ACGCGCAACACCTGCCCCTACTGCTCGGTGGCCTGCGGGATCATCATGTATTCCAAAGGCGACGTGAAGGCCGGCGAAACCGCCGAGCTTCTGCATATCGAAGGCGATGTCGACCATCCGACGAACCGCGGAACGCTGTGCCCCAAGGGCGCGGCGCTGAAGGATTTCGTCCTGGCACCGACCCGCCTGACGCAGCCCCGCGTCCGCCGTCCCGGTTCCGACCAGTTCGAGGAGATTTCCTGGGACGAGGCGCTGGACGACATCGCGCGCGCGATCAAGGACGACCGTGACCAGAACTTCATCGCCACGAACGATGCAGGCGTCACCGTCAACCGCTGGACGACCGCAGGTTTCCTGGCCGCGTCCGCAACCACCAATGAAACCGCATGGCTGACCTACAAGACGGTCCGGTCCATGGGGATAGTCGGCTTCGACAATCAGGCACGCGTCTGACACGGCCCTACGGTGTCCAGTTTGGGCCCAACATTTGGCCGTGGCGCGATGACCAACGCGTGGACCGACATTAAGAATACCGACCTTGTGGTCGTGATGGGCGGCAATGCCGCCGAAGCGCATCCGTGCGGCTTCAAATGGGTGACCGAAGCCAAGGCGCATCGGGGTGCCAAGCTGATCGTGGTCGATCCGCGCTATACGCGCACGGCATCGGTCGCGGATTACTATGCGCCCATCCGTCCGGGCAGCGACATCGCGTTCCTGATGGGCGCGATCCGCTGGTGCATGGAAAACGACAAGGTCCAGTGGGAATACGTCAAGAACTTCACCAACGCCGCATTGCTGGTGAAGGATGAATTCGGCTGGAACGACGGTCTTTTCACCGGCTATGACGAGGAAAAGCGCGATTACGACAAGTCCAGCTGGGACTACCAGATCGGCGAGGACGGCTTTGCGCTGACCGACCCGACCCTGCAGGACCCGCGCTGCGTGTGGCAGCTGCTGAAGAAGCATGTCGACGTCTATACGCCCGAATTCGTGGAAAACATCACCGGCACGCCGCGCGACAAGTTCCTGACCATCTGCCAGATGATCGGCGAATGCAGCGCGCCCGACCGGACGATGACCTCGATGTACGCGCTTGGCTGGACCCAGCATTCCAAGGGTGGCCAGAACATCCGCGGCATGGCGATGCTTCAGCTGATCCTGGGCAATATCGGCGTGCGCGGTGGTGGCATGAACGCGCTTCGCGGGCATTCCAACATCCAGGGCCTGACCGATCTGGGCCTGATGTCGAACCTGATCCCGGGATATCTGAACATCCCGACGGAAAAGGAGCCCGACTGGCAGACCTACATGTCGACGCGCGACTTCAAGCCGCTGCAGCCGGGTCAGACAAGCTATTGGCAGAACTATTCCAAGTTCATGGTCAGCTTCATGAAGGCGATGTGGGGCGATGCCGCGACGCCGGAAAACGATTGGGCCTTCCAATACCTGCCCAAGCTGGACGTGCCGTCATACGACATCCTGCGCATGTTCGAGCTGATGGACCAGGGCCGGGTGAACCTGTATTTCTGTCAGGGCTTCAACCCGATGCTGTCCTTCCCCCACCGGGGCAAGATCACGACGGCACTGTCCAAGCTGAAGACGCTGGTCGTGATGGACCCGCTGGAAACGGAAACCTCCAATTTCTGGCAGAACCACGGCATCCACAACGATGTGGATACCGCGTCCATCCAGACCCAGGTCTATCAGCTGCCCACGACTTGTTTCGCCGAGGACGAAGGCGCGCTGGTCAATTCGGGTCGCTGGCTGCAGTGGCACTGGGCGGGGGCGACGCCTCCGGGTCAGGCCAAGCACGACACCTGGATCATGGCGCAGATCTTCCAGCGGGTGCGCAAGCTGTATCAGGAAGAGGGCGGCGCCTTTGCCGATCCGATCCTGAACCTGACCTGGAACTATGCCGATCCGAACGAACCCACCCCCGAGGAACTGGCACGGGAAATGAACGGCAAGGCCTTGTCCACCGTCTATGATCCTGCCGACGACACCAAGGTGGTGGCCGAGGCCGGCAAGCAGCTTTCGGGCTTTGGCCAGCTTCGTGACGACGGATCGACCATGGCGGGCTGCTGGATCTATTCCGGCAGCTGGACCGAGGAAGGCAACATGATGGCGCGGCGGGACAATTCCGATCCCGACGATACCGGCATGTTCCTGAACTGGTCGTTCGCATGGCCGGCCAACCGGCGGATCCTCTATAACCGTGCTTCGGCCGACATGGAGGGCAAGCCGTGGGATCCGTCCCGCAAGCTGATCGAGTGGACCGGCGAGAAATGGGAGGGTTACGACGTGCCCGACATTTCACCGACCGCGAAACCCTCCGAGGTCGGCCCCTTCATCATGAACCAGGAAGGCGTGTCGCGCCTGTTCACCCGGGGCATGATGCGCGACGGGCCGTTCCCGACGCATATGGAGCCGTTCGAAAGCCCGATGGCCAACGTCTTCAACCCGAAGATGCGTGGCAATCCGGTGGCGCGCATCTTTGAAAGCGATGCCGCGCGTCTTGGCACCAGCGACGAGTTCCCCTTCGTGGCGACCTCGTACCGCCTGACCGAGCATTTCCACTATTGGACCAAGCACAACGTGGTGAACGCCGCGCTGCAGCCCGAGTTCTTCGTGGAGATCAGCGAGGAACTGGCCGCCGAGCGGGGCATCAAGAAGGGAGGCCGCGTGCGGGTCTGGGGCAAACGGGGCGAAGTCTGGGCGAAAGCCGTCGTGACCAAGCGCCTGCGTCCCTTGATCTGCGACGGCAAGCAGGTCCATGTGGTGGGCATTCCGCTGCACTGGGGCTTCATGGGGGCTGCCAAGAAGGGCTTCGGGCCGAACAGCCTGACGCCGTTCGTCGGTGACGCCAACACGGATACGCCCGAATTCAAGGCCTTCCTTGTCAACATCGAACCCGCAGCAGAGGAGCCGGTCGCATGAAGGATACAGTCGCCGGTCCCACCACTGCGGTGTCGAACCCGCCCGTGCAGCCGATGAAGGCGTATTTCGATACGTCCGACATCGTCCGCATCTCGGCCACGCGGGATGTTCCGCAACCCGATCGTCAGCTGGAGAAGCTAGCCAAGCTGATCGATGTGTCCAAATGCATCGGCTGCAAGGCCTGCCAATCCGCCTGCATCGAGTGGAACGACACCAAGCCCGAGATCGAGGAGAACGTGGGGGTCTATGAAAACCCCCACGACCTGACCCCGAACATGTTCACCCTGATGCGCTTCAGCGAATGGGAGAACCCCGAGACCGACAACCTGGAATGGCTGATCCGCAAGGACGGCTGCATGCATTGCGAGGATCCGGGCTGCCTGAAGGCCTGCCCGGCGCCCGGCGCCATCGTGCAATATTCCAACGGCATCGTCGATTTCATCCACGACAACTGCATCGGCTGCGGCTATTGCGTCACCGGCTGTCCGTTCAACATTCCGCGGATCAGCCAGGTCGATCACAAGAGCTATAAATGCACCCTGTGTTCCGACCGGATCGCCGTGGGCCAGGGCCCGGCCTGCGCCAAGGCATGTCCCACGCAGGCCATCGTCTTTGGCACCAAGGAGGACATGAAGGCCCATGCCGCAACCCGCATCGAGGATCTGAAGTCGCGCGGCTATGACAATGCCGGGCTTTACGATCCGCAGGGCGTCGGCGGCACGCATGTGATGTATGTGCTGCACCATGCCGACAAGCCGGGCATCTATAACAACCTTGCGGATAACCCGCGGATCTCTCCGCTGGTGGAAGGTTGGAAGGGTGTGACCAAGACCGCCGGTCTGGCGGTCGTGGGGCTGGCGGCCCTTGGGGCGACCCTGCACGGCCTGTTCAGTCGCGGCAACCGCCCCGACGATCATGACGACGAGGCCGCCAAGACGCTGGTTGTCGAACATCGCGATCCTGAAAACGGAGGTCATGTCTGATGGTGCCACGTCCCTATTATTCCGAACGCGGCGATCATATCGACAGCAAGACCCCGGTGACGGTCAGCCGTTACCGGGGGTTCACCCGCATCAACCACTGGATCACGGCGGCGACGCTGATCCTGCTGGCGATTTCGGGTCTGGCCCTGTTCCACCCGTCGCTCTATTTCCTGACGGGATTGTTCGGTGGCGGTCAGATCACACGCTGGCTGCACCCGATCATGGGCGTGGTGCTGTTCTTCAGCTTCCTGCTGATGTTCGTGCAGCTGTGGCGCCTGAACATGCCCAAGCCCGAGGATGTCACCTGGACCACCCGCATCGGCGACGTGGTCAAGGGCAACGAGGACAAGCTGCCCGAGCTTGGCAAATACAATGCCGGGCAGAAATTCGTCTTCTGGGCGATGACCGGGCTGATCCTGCTGTTGATCGTCACCGGCGTGATGATCTGGCAGCAGTTCTTTGCCCATTACGTTCCGGTTCCCATGCGCCGCATCGCGGTTCTTCTGCATGCGCTGGCGGCTGTGGCGATCCTGCTGGTCTTTATCCTGCATGTCTATGCGGCGGTCTGGACCCGTGGCACCCTGCGCGCCATGACCCGCGGCACCGTCACCGGTGGCTGGGCATGGCGTCACCACCGGAAATGGTTGCGCGAAATCGCCAGCCGCGACACAAAAGGCCCGGCAGAGTAATCTGCCGAGGCTTCATCGCCGACCCCCTGTGGCCGGTCGGCCCGGAGAAGACAATGAACACTCAGATCCAACCCGATCCATCGGCCATCGGCGGCGTCCCCAAGGCGCCGCTTGCCTTTTTGCCCGGCCCCGCGAAATTGTTCGCGACCCGGGCCGAGCGGTTCGATTTCCTGGCCGATCACGGCGGCAACGTCGCCCCCTATCTGCGCTTTCTTGGGGCGCTGACGGCGGTTCAGGCCCGGCTGGCGGGTGAATTGCCCGCCGCCGATTCCCTGCCCGCCGACCGCATCGAAACCGCCCGGGCGCACCGCATGCCCCCCATCGACCGGGCCGAAATGGCCACGGATGCCGGGCTTTACGCGACGCTGGACAGGTTCCTGGACCTAGCGGCTCAGATCGAGATGCCCGAACCCGCCCGCATCGCCCTGCAGGCCGTCAAGGCCGCACCCATCGCGGATCGACACTGGCTGCTGGAAAACGTGCTGGCCGACCGCATTCCCGATGACAGCGCCGCAGCGCATCTGTTCGTCGCAGCCGCCGTCCAGCTGCATCTGTCGCGCATCGCCGCGACGCTGCCCGCCGACAAGCTGGTTCCGATCAGAACCGGCATCTGCCCGTCCTGTGGGGGGCGGCCCGCGACCTCCAGCGTAGTCGGCATCGGGGCGCTGGACGGGGCGCGCTATGCCGCCTGTTCCTGCTGCACCACGCAATGGAACGAGGTGCGCCTGACCTGCCTGTGCTGCGGGTCGACCAAGGGCATCAGCTATCGCAGCGTCGAGACGATCGAGGCCACCGTCCGTGCCGAGGTCTGTTCGGAATGCGATCATTGGGTCAAGGTGCTGTACCAGAACAAGAACCACAGCCTTGAACCCATCGCCGACGACGTCGCAAGCTTGGGGCTGGATCTGATGATGAAGGATACCGACAAGACGCGGGGCGGCTTCAATCCCTTCCTGACAGGCTATTGATGAACGGCTTCCGCGCCCTGCCTTCGGTCGATCAGCTGCTGCAGACGGACAGCGTCGCGCAGCTGATCGATGCGCATGGCCGGCAGTTGGTGACGGCGACGGCGCGCGCTGCGCTGGATGCGGCGCGGCAAGCCATTCGGGATGGGGCGGATGGCATGGTGCAGGCGGCGCGCCTGCCGCATCTGCTGGCCGCCGATCTGGCGGGCATGGCGCAGACGGACCTGCGTCCGATCCTGAACCTGACGGGCACGGTGCTGCACACCAATCTGGGCCGCGCGATCCTGGCGCCCGAGGCGATCGCAGCCGCGACGGATGCCATGGCCTCGCCCCTGGCGCTGGAATTCGACCTGACCACGGGCGGGCGCGGACAGCGCGACGATCATCTGCGCGGGTTGTTGTGCGAACTGACGGGGGCCGAGGACGCGACCGTCGTCAACAACAACGCCGCCGCCGTGCTGATCGCGCTGAACAGCCTTGGCCAGGGGCGCGAGTCCATCGTATCCCGCGGGGAACTGATCGAGATCGGCGGCGCCTTCCGCATGCCCGACATCATGTCGCGCGCGGGCACGCGCCTGGTCGAGGTCGGGACCACGAACCGCACCCATCCGCATGATTATCAGGACGCCATAACCGAGGATACCGCCCTGATCCTCAAGGTGCATACCTCGAATTATCGGATCGAAGGTTTCACCGCCGAGGTTGGCGCACCCGACCTGTCGCGGATCGCGCGCGACGCCGGGGTGGTGCTTATGAACGACCTTGGGGCGGGATCGCTGGTCGATCTTTCACACTATGGGCTGCGCCGCGAACCCACCGTGGCCGAGGCCGTGGCGGAAGGGGCCGATCTGATCACCTTCTCGGGCGACAAGCTGTTGGGGGGACCGCAGGCCGGTTTCATCGTCGGGCGGCGCGACCTGATCGCGCGGATCAACAGGAACCCCCTGAAACGCGCCTTGCGCCTGGACAAGATCCGCATCGCGGCGCTGCAGGCGACCTTGCGGCTGTATCGGGACCCCGACAGGCTGACCGCGCGCATGCCCGTTCTGCGCATCCTGTCGCGTCCGCGCGACCAGATCGCGGCGCAGGCACAGCGGCTGGCCCCGCAGGTTGCGGCACGACTGGCACCGCTTGGCTTCGACGCGGCGGTGACCGATTGCGCCAGCCAGATCGGCTCGGGTGCCTTGCCGACCGACACCATCCCCTCGGCGGGGTTGCGGCTGACCGGACCGGGCGGCGATGCGCCGGACCGGCTGGCGGCGCTGCTGCGCGCCCTGCCCCACCCTGTCATCGGGCATATCCGGGACGGGGCGCTGATCCTGGACCTGCGCTGCCTGGATGATGACGATGCGCTGATGCGGGCGCTGGCCGACCTATGATCGTCGGCACTGCGGGGCATATCGACCACGGCAAGACCGCCCTGGTCAAGGCGCTGACCGGCACCGATGCCGACCGCCTGGCCGAGGAAAAGGCCCGTGGCATCACCATCGACCTGGGGTTTGCCTATGCCGATCTGGGAAGCGGCCAGATCACCGGATTTGTCGACGTTCCGGGACATGAACGCCTGATCCACACCATGCTGGCGGGCGCGGGCGGCATCGACATGGCGCTGCTGGTGGTCGCCGCCGATGACGGGGTGATGCCCCAGACCCGTGAACATATGGCGATTCTTGACCTGTTGGGCATGGAACGCGGGCTGGTCGTGATGACCAAATGCGATCTGGCCGATCAGGTGCGGCGCGACGCCGTTGCGGCCCAAGTCCGCGAGCTGACCGCCCCGACCGGTCTCCGCGATGCGCCGGTGCTGATGGCATCGACCGTCACCGGCGAAGGGATCGCCGACCTGCGCGACGCCCTGTCGCAGGCCGAGGCCGAAACAGCCGCCCGACATGCCGATGGTCCCCTGCGCATGACCGTGGATCGCAGCTTTACCCTGTCGGGCACCGGGACGGTGGTGACGGGGACGATCATCGCGGGTCGGGTGGCCGTCGGCGATCAGGTGGTGGTCGGACCGACTGGTCTGAGCGCGCGTGTGCGCGGCATTCATGCCCAAAGCCGCGCGGCAACCCTGGGTCTGGCCGGCCAGCGATGCGCCCTGAACCTGGCAGGCGATCAGATCACCAAGGATGCCATCCATCGCGGCGATGTCGTCATGGCCCCTGCCCTGCATGCGCCGACCACGCGCATCGACGCGATGCTCAGCGTGCTGCCATCCGAACCCACCCCTATCGGCACCTGGTTTCCCGCCCGCCTGCACAGCCATGCCGCAGAACTGGGTGCGCGCATCGTGCCGCTTGGCGATCCGATCGTGCCCGGATCTCAGGGGCCGGTCCAGATCGTGCTGGACCGCCCCGTCGCGGCGGGGATCGGGGATCGCTTCATCCTGCGCGACGTGTCGGCCATGCGGACCATTGGCGGGGGGCGGTTCCTGGACCTGCGCCCCCCGGCCCGCAAGCGCCGCGCGCCCGAACGGCTGGCCCTGATCGAAGCCGCCCGCCATGCCGATCCGGCGCGGGCCCTGCGGGCGATGCTGTCGGTGGCCCCCGTCGAAATGGCGGTATTCGCGCGTGATCGTGGCCTGGCGGGCGCCACCGCACAGCAGGCATTGGACGATGCCCAGGGACACGCCGTCGGGGCCATGGCCCTGTCACAGGCGCAGCTGGAGTCCCTTCGCGACGGCATGCAGACCCAACTGTCGCAATTCCACGAGGAAAATCCCGACCTGGCCGGATTGGGGCGCGAAAAATTGCGACTGGCGCTGACGCCGCGCCTGCCCAAGGAAGCCTATCTGGTCCTGCTGCAATCCGAGGCGCAGGCCGGGCGCATCGTTCTGGACGGGGCCTTCATTCGCCAGCCGGGACACGAGGTGCGCCTGACCGATCAGGATCAGGCGCTGTGGGACCGCATCGCGCCGTCACTGACGGGCCCGCTGAGATTCCGCCCCCCCCGTGTGCGCGATTTCGCGACCGATTTCGGCGTGGATGAAAAGGAGGTCCGGCGCGTCCTGAAACTGACGCAGAAGCTGGGGCGGACCGATCAGATCGCGCATGACCATTTCTTCGCCCGCAGCACCACGTCGGAGATGGTGGCCATCCTGCGCGATGTCGACGCGCAATCGGCCGAAGGCTGGTTCACCGCGCCCGATTTTCGCGACCGCGTCCAGAACGGCCGCAAGGTCGCCATCGAGATCCTGGATTTCTTCGACCGCCACGGCGTCACGCTCCGTCGCGGCGATCTGCGGCGGCTGAACCCCCATCGGCTGGACCTGTTCGGCTAGATCGTCGCGCCGCCCTGTTCGATCACCGCCTCCATCGCGACATGGCTGGAGGTGGCATGGACATAGGGCAGCGACGAGATGCTCTCGGCCATGATCTGGCGGTAATGGGCCATGTCGCGCGAACGCACCTTCAGCAGATAATCGAAGCCGCCCGCGATCATGTAACATTCCTCGACCTCGGGGATGGCGCGGACGGCAGTGTTGAAAGCCTCCAGCGCCTTCTGGCGGGTGTCGGTGACGCGCACCTCGATATAGGTCACATGGCTCAGGCCCAGCTTCAGCGGCGACAGGATCGCGCGATAGCCGGTGATCAGTCCCGCATCCTCCAGCTGGCGGACACGCAGGGCGACGGGGGTCTTGGACAGGCCCACCTTGCGCGCCAGTTCGGTCATGGGAATGCGGGCATCGGCCAGCAATTCGCGCAGGATGCGCCGATTCGTCGGGTCCAGAAGGTCTGACATTGTTCTGTTTTTCCGCTGATTATGGTCATTCCGCCCACGGTCTGATCAACCTTTGGACACATCGTCCATACACTAGACGGTATCATGCGTGAAACGCCAAGGGGGCTGCCATGATTGATCTGTCCGCATTCGATTCCACCGCCAAGTTCCAGCCGGAAGCCCCGCTTCTGGAACAGCTGACAGCCACGGCGGCGCTGTCGGCCGCGGACCGCGAACGGATCAGCCAGAATGCGGCCCGGCTGGTGACCCGCATCCGCAAGGAATCCGATCCCACGATGATGGAGCTGATGCTGGCGGAATACGGGCTGTCCACGCAGGAAGGCGTTGCCCTGATGTGCCTGGCCGAGGCGATGCTGCGCGTGCCCGACCGCGCCACCATTGACGCGCTGATCGAGGACAAGATCGCGCCGTCCGATTGGGGGCGCCATCTGGGGGAATCCTCATCCAGCATGGTGAACGCCTCGACCTGGGCGCTGATGCTGACCGGAAAGGTGCTGGATGACGAACAGCCGGGCCTGGCAGGCACGCTGCGCGGCGCGATCCGGCGGGTGGGCGAACCGGTGATCCGCACCGCCGTCACCCGCGCCATGCGCGAGATGGGCCGTCAGTTCGTTCTGGGCCAGTCCATTTCCGATGCCCTATCCCGCGCCAAGGGGCAGGAAAAGAAGGGCTATTCCTACAGCTATGACATGCTGGGCGAGGCCGCGATGACGCAGGCCGATGCCGACCGCTATGCCGGCGAATACCGCAAGGCCATCGAGGCCATCGCGAGCGCCTGCGACAAGGGTTCGGTGCGCAAGAACCCCGGCATCTCGATCAAGCTGTCGGCGCTGCATCCCCGCTATGAGGTCGCGCAGACCGACCGTGTCATGGCGGAGCTGGTCCCGGTGGTGCTGGATCTGGCGCAGCGCGCCAAAGCGGCGGGGATGGGCCTGAACATCGACGCCGAGGAACAGGACCGTCTGGCGCTGTCGCTGCGGGTGATCCGCGCGGTGCTGGCCGATCCGTCGCTGGCCGGATGGGATGGTTTCGGCGTCGTGGTCCAGGCCTATGGCAAGCGGGCGGGCGCGGCGATCGACTGGCTTTACGCACAGGCGACCGAGCTGGACCGCCGCATCATGGTCCGTCTGGTGAAAGGCGCCTATTGGGATACCGAGATCAAGCGCGCCCAGGTCGAGGGGTTCGAGGATTTCCCGCTGTTCACCCGCAAATCGGCCACCGATGTCAGCTATATCGCCCTGGCACGCAAGCTTTTGGGCATGAACGACCGCATCTATCCGCAATTCGCCACCCATAACGCCCATTCCGTGGCCGCCGTTCTGGACATGGCGGCGGGACATTCCTTCGAATTCCAGCGTCTGCACGGCATGGGCGAACGCCTGCATGACATCGTCCTGCGCGATCATGGCACCGCCTGTCGCATCTATGCCCCCGTCGGCGCGCATCACGACCTGCTGGCCTATCTGGTGCGCCGCCTGCTGGAAAACGGCGCGAACAGCAGCTTTGTGAACCAGATCGTCGATGAGGACGTGACCCCCGCCGAGGTCGCCCACGACCCCTTCGATGCGGTGAAGACCGAGACACCGCCTGCATCGCTGGTGGCACCCGAGGCGATCTATGGCGCGGGCCGGGTCAATTCGCGCGGTTTCGACCTGAACGCCCGCGACGTGCTGGAGCGCATCGCGCAAGCACGCGACGGCGCCATCACCGATGCCGGCCCCCTGACGGTCAGCGCGCCCACCGGCACAGCCCATCCCGTGGTGAACCCCGCCACCGGCGATGTGCTGGCCCGGATCACCATGGCCGATGAGGACACCGTCGCCCGCGCCCTCTCCGATGCCCGGACCTGGGACGCGCCCGCGGCGGAACGTGCAGCGGTGCTGCGCCGCGCCGCCGACCTGTACGAGACCGAGTTCGGTCCCTTCTTCGGCATGCTGGCCCGCGAGGCGGGCAAGACCCTGAACGACGCCGTGGCCGAACTGCGCGAAGCGGTCGATTTCCTGCGCTATTACGCCCAGCAGGGCGAAGACCGCACCGATGCCGCGCGCGGCACCATCGTGGCGATCAGCCCGTGGAACTTTCCGTTGGCGATCTTTACGGGCCAGATCGCGGCAGCGCTGATGGCCGGCAACGCGGTTTTGGCCAAACCTGCCGAGCAGACCTCGCTGATCGCGGCCCATGCGACGCGCCTGCTGTTGCAGGCGGGCGTACCGCAATCGGCGCTGCAGCTGTTGCCCGGTGACGGCGGCACCGTGGGCGCGGCCCTGACGCGCAGCCCCGATGTGGCGGGCGTGGTCTTCACCGGCTCGACCGAGACGGCACAGCTGATCGCGGCCAGCATGGCCAAGCATATGGCGCCCGGCACGCCCCTGGTGGCCGAAACGGGTGGTCTGAACGCGATGATCGTGGACAGCAGCGCGTTGCCGGAACAGGCGGTGCGCGACATCATCGCCTCCAGCTTCCGGTCGGCGGGGCAGCGGTGTTCGGCCTTGCGCTGTCTTTATGTCCAGGAAGACGTCGCCCCCCAGATCATCCGCATGATCAAGGGTGCCATGGACCTGCTGAAGATGGGCGACCCGTGGGACCTGTCCACCGATGTCGGACCGGTCATCGACCAGGATGCCCGCGACCAGATCGACACCTATCTAGAAACACATCGCGACCGTGTGTTGCACCGTTTGGACGTTCCCCAGGACGGCCATTTCGTCGCCCCCACCCTGCTGCGCGTCAACGGGATCGAGGAGATGGACCGCGAGATCTTTGGCCCGGTCCTGCATGTCGCAACCTACAAGGCGCGCGATCTGGACAAGGTCGTGCAGACGATCAACGACCGTGGCTATGGCCTGACCTTTGGCCTGCATACCCGCATCGACAGTCGGGTCGAACAGGTCACCGCCAAGATCCATGTCGGCAACATCTACGTCAACCGCAACCAGGTGGGCGCCACGGTCGGCAGCCAGCCCTTTGGCGGCGAGGGTCTGTCCGGGACCGGTCCCAAGGCGGGTGGTCCGCTGTATCTGCCCCGCTTCTTCGCGCCTGCCGGGCGGGGTCAGATCACCTCAATCCCGGTGCCGGTCACCGATCAGCTGATGCCCGGCCCGACGGGCGAATTGAACCGGCTGAGCATCCTTCCACGCGGCCCGGTCCTTTGCCTGGGCCCCGATGAACAGGATGTCCAAAACCAGATGGCTGCGGTCAAGGCATTGGGCGGCACGCCGGTGACCGGCGATGCCACGGCCCTGACGCAAAGGGATGATCTGGCGGCAGTGCTGTGGTGGGGCGACGACGAAACGGGGCGTGCCCACGCGCAGGCCCTGGCCGAACGCAAGGGGCCCATCGTGGCGCTGATCACGGCGATGCCGGACCGCGCCCATGTCTGCCATGAACGGCATCTTTGCGTCGACACCACGGCTGCCGGTGGTAACGCGGCGTTGCTGGCCAGCTGAGCCTCCGCTCCCCTTGCCAAGGCGGGCGGCCCGGTCCAAATGTGGGGCGGGCCGTGCTTCAAGACGGCTTCGGAGGGGAATCGTCTCTGGTGGGGCGGCCGGACTTCAAATCCGGTTGGGGCAGCGAGCCTGTCCCGGGTGGGTTCGACTCCCATTCCTCTCCGCCAATCCGACCGATGCCGGGAAACATGACAGATTACGCGACCGATTTCGATGAATGGCTGGCCAAATCAATGGCCGAGTCCGATGGCTTCACCATGCTGGTGGTCCTGATCGGATTGTCGGACAGGCGGGTGTCGTTGCTGCGGTCGGCGCATCTGCACGTTATCGGCGATGAACTGACTTGGCCTGTCCTTGCGCAGCACCTGGATGGTGCCGGCGTTTCCTGGGATGCCGTTGCCCTGTTCCGGGCGGGGCGCGAAGGGATCGTGGCCGATGACGTGGCCAAGACCCGTCTGGATGCTCTGGTCAAGGCGATGCATGCCGACCGGACCCTGATCCGCGACGGCGAATTCCTGAACCGCGACGGCCTGCGCCTGCGCCTGGACGACGCTTAACAGGTCTGCGTGTCTTCGGGTTGACCCTTCAGATCCAGGCCACGGGCGGTCGGCGGCTGCCAAGTGGGCGACCGTTCGACCGCGCCTTGGGTGTTCGTGCCCAGCTGCGATCCGCCGGTGCCACCGCTCCAACCCGTGGTACCGGTGTTTTCGGGGGCGGTGCCGTCCTCGGACGGGGCGGGACTGGTGGCGGGTTCGGCCTGGCCGGATTCGTCAGTGCAGGCGGGTTCGGCGCTGTCATTCGTCGCCTCGGAGGAGACCGCCGACGGTTTGCCCGGATTGTCCTGCGCAAGCACCGGCCCCGACAGGCCGATCATCAGGGCCGTGATGCCGATTGCAGACTGAAAGAACGGGCGGGACATGGCGGAACCTTCCTTGTGAATCATGGGGGAACGCCATGCTGGCGTCGCGGTTCCCTTTCATACCTGCTTCGCGATCTGCAGGCCCCGTTCGGCGAATGTCGCGGCCAAGGGCGCAAGATCGCCGGCCCCCTGCCCCGCCGCATTTCCAGCCGCAGCCCTGTCGGCGATGCCCACGAAGATGGCGGAAAAGCGGAACAGGGCAAAAGCCTCGTGGAAGGGCTGCAGCGGGGGCGTTGGGGCTGCGTGGTCGTAATAATGTGCCACGAAGCTGTGCCTGTCGGGGATCCCCATCGCATCCAGATCCAAGCCGGCGATGCCCCCGAACTGGTCCGGGCTTGTGCGCCATGCCATGCAGGCGAAGCCCAGATCGGCCAAGGCCGGGCCAAGGGTCGACAGCTCCCAATCCAGAATGCCGATCACGCGGGGGGCGTCGGGGGAGAAGATCAGGTTGCCAAGACGAAAATCGCCATGCGCGATAGACACGCGTTCGTCCTGATCAGGCAGGTTTTCCGACAGCCAATCATGCAAGGGCGCAAGGGCCGTGATGGGGTCATCACGCAGAAGCTGCGAGTTCTGGTATTGCTGCCACCAACGCGCGATCTGTCGGGGGTAATACCCTTCTGGGCGGCCGAAATCACCCAGCCCCACCTGCACCGGGTCTACGGCATGGAGCGCGGCCATCACGCGGGCCATCTCGGCGAAGATTTCGCCGCGTTCGGAAGGCGCGATCCCCGGCAGGGAATTGTCGTGAAACACCCGCCCGTCCAACCTCTGCATCAGATAGAAGGGGCGCCCGATGACCCCATCATCCGCGCAATAAAGGATCGGTTCGGGAACCGGCACGCCCTGCCCCTGCAAGGCCTGCAGGACGCGATATTCACGGTCGATCGCATGGGCGCCTTTCAGGATCGGACCCAAGGGCTGCGTGCGCAGGACCATCCGCCTGTCACCGTGATCAACCATGCAGGTGGGATTCGACTGCCCCCCCGCGATCGGGCGCAGATCATAGTCTGCAGGGCCGAATCTCGCGTCGAGCCAAAGCTGCAGCCCTGAAAAACGGTTCTCAGGCGTCATGGTCCGCCCCCGCAACCGGCCAGGACCAGAAATCACCCCCCTGCGCCGCATAGGCACGGGACAGCACCATCTTGTGAACCTCGTCTGCGCCGTCGACCAGGCGGGCCTGTCGGGCATAGCGATAGATCCATTCGAGCACGGTATCGGTCGAGTAGCCGCGCGCCCCATTCACCTGAATGGCCCTGTCGGCCGCGTCGTGCAGCAGGTTGGCCACGTGGATCTTGGCCATCGAAATCTGCGGCGCCGCCCGCCGTCCCTGATCCAGTTCCCATGCGGCGCGCATGACCAGCAGGCGGCCGATCTCGATCCGCATGGCCAGATCACCGGTCGCGACCTGCACGGTTTCGCGATCCGCCAATCGGATGCCGAAGCCTTCGCGGGTTTCGGCATAGTCCTGGGCAATCTGCATGCACCGCTTGGCAAGACCCAGCCAGCGCATGCAATGGGTCAGCCTTGCAGGGGCAAGGCGTGTCTGGGTGACGCGCATGCCCTTGCCCTCGGCCAGGATCACGTTTTCCACGGGGATCCGCAGGCCGTCGAATTCCAGTTCGCAATGGCCGCCATGTTCTTCGGGACCCATGATGCCGATGCGGCGCAGGATGCGCCAGCCCGGCTGGTCGGCATCGAACATCATCGCCGTCAGCGCGTCCTTGGGTCCGTCCGAAGTCCGGGCCAACAGCATGAAGTGCTGCGCGCCCTCGGCCCCGGTGATGAACCATTTGCGTCCCGTGACGACATAATGATCGCCCTGCCGCACCGCACGTGTGCGGATCATCGACGGGTCCGATCCCCCGCCGGGTGCAGGTTCGGTCATGGCGAAGGCCGATCTGACCCGGCCCTCCGCGATGGGCGCCAGCCAGCGGGCGCGCTGTTCGGGGCTGGCCAGTTTCGACAGGACCATCATGTTGCCGTCATCGGGCGCGGCGGAATTGAAGACCACCGGCCCGAAGATCGATCGGTTCATGTCTTCATAGCAGACCGCCATGCCCTGGATGCCGACCCCCAGCCCGCCATCGCGTTCGGGAAGCTGCAGGCACCACAACCCTTCCGCTCTGGCCTGGCTGCGCAGTTCCTGCAGCAGCCTGTCGCTGATATTGCCATGGCCGTCATAGGCGGCCCGGTCGCTTTCATGCGGAATGATGCGCGTCTCGACAAAGGCGGCGATGCGCCTGCGAAGATCGTCCAGTTGCGGCGTGATGGTGAAATCCATGACGGCCCCCTCCTCTCTTGAACTCTCAGTCCTGTCTGGTTCCCCTTGGCTGGCGCCAGCTATGGCAGAAGTCTGACCCCGCGCAGACGGGGCTCGGAACGGTTGGCGGCCACGGTGAGCCGAGCCATGAAATGCGAACGGACATAGGTCGCGTGGAATCTCGTCGGGGCGGTCAGGTGCAGGATATCGTTTTCCTGGCCAGCTTCGGTCAGGGGCGCCAGCCAGGCATCGAAGATAGAGGGATCTTCGGCCTGCAACAGGATACGCATCCTGGCCCAGCAGCCTTCAGCGGGTTCGATCTCGGCGCGTCGAAAGGGCACGACATTGGCCACTGCCGGCGATGCCGGTTGATCCGTCATGCGGCTGACATAGTCTTCGCCGATATTCTTCCATGCCGGACGCGTGTCCAGAAGGATCCGCTCCAGATCCAGCCCCAGGACCGAGACGCGTCCGCGTGCGCCCTGACGTTTGACGGTGATCCAAGCAAGCGCGCGCAGTCGCGCCATGTCGCGCTTGACGGTGCGTTCATCCACGCACCAGAGCCGCGCGATCTCTTTCTGGCCCATGGTCAATTCGTTGCGTTGCCAGTTGTAGCGGGTGGTGATCAGCGATATCAGCCGCAGCACCAGCCGTTGCAGGTTCTGGTCGCCCGCAAGGCCATGCGCCATCAGCGCCGACAGGATGTCGTATTTCCGCGCCGCCGCCTCTCGGCCGACGGGTTTGTTCACCTGCATCGTCGCTCCTGCTGCCGGATTGCTCGGCTGACTGCTTGGATGCGGGCCGGGTTCTTGTGGCGCCCCAACGTTTTTCCGCATCCTCACCGCATTTGCGTCCTAAAGCACGATTCTGTCAAGCAGGTAGGTCGATGGTTCTGTCTGGCTGCCTGCTGATCAAGATAAAAACAGGTTTCAATGGTATAGGGGGACGAATGGCGTGTCCCCCTATTTGGATGCGAATGTCCCCTATTCCGGCGCATTCGATTAAAAGCTGTCCCCCATTTTTGGCAGGGTCTGGTTCTTCAAACGATTCCCGTCTTTTGGGGCGATTCGGCCAGTACGGCTTGAAGATCGCTTTTTCCTGCTTTGAGTGAAGTTGTCTTTTGCCAAAAAGGCAAATCAGGCGTAAAAGCGGAAAAGAAGATATTTAGCGTTCTTGAAGACAGGCACAACATGTATACCCACGAAGACCTCGCCCGGTTGCAAGCGCAATCCCTGAAGATGCAAGGCTGGATCCGTCGTCAGACCTTCAGCCCGGCCAATGAGAAGACGTTGCGCCGCTTTTCCAGCTGGGAGGTCGCCGAACTGATCTTCCGAATCAATCAGTCCACCTTCCGAGGCAAGCTGGCGGCGGACCCGAACCTTCCCCTCGGGGAAGTCGAGGAAGACGGTCGGCAGCGTTGGTTCAGCCTGGAAGAAGTGAACGAATTGCGTCGCCGTGTCAGGATCAACAAGAAAAGCCTCATGCCCCCGCGCCCCGAGGGCAAGCGCGCCTTCCGCGCCGCCATCGCCAATTTCAAGGGCGGCGCAGGCAAATCGACCGTCGCGTTGCATTTCGCCCATGCTGCGGCTCTGGACGGCTATCGCGTGCTGGTCGTCGATTTCGATCCTCAGGCCACCCTGTCGCATTCCATGGGCCTGTCGGATGTGGGTGAGGATCACACGGTCTGGGGTATCATGGCCCGCGATTTGGAACGCGAGACGGATCGCATGAACGTCGCCAGCGCCGGTGCCGAGTCGGGGACCGCCCTGCCCCAACGCAAATTGCCGGCCTCGATTCGCGACATGGGATTGGGAACCTTGCGCCCCGCCGACTTCATCAAGCCCACGGCCTGGCCGACGATCGACATCGTCCCCAGCTGCGCGAATGCCGCGTTCGTGGAGTTTGCCAGCGCCCAATATCGCCACCTTAATCCCGAATGGACCTTCTTTGGCGCCGTGTCGCGCTTCTTGGATAGCCTGGCAGATGATGCCTATGATCTGATCCTGTTCGATTGTCCGCCAGCCATTGGCTATCAATCCATGAACGCGGTCTTTGCGGCCGATATGCTCTATGTGCCATCTGGCCCCGGATACTGGGAATATGACAGTACGACCAGCTTCATCGGCCAGCTGTCCGAGGCGCTTGAGGATTTGTCGCACGGGTTCGAAAACTTCCCCACGGGGAAGATCACGCTGCCCAAGACCTTCACGGATATTCGTTTCCTGATGACCCGGTACGAGCCCTCGAATGAATTGCACCAAGCGATGCTGGGCGCTTTTCGACAGGTCTTTAGCGAACGCATGGCCGAACACCCCATCGAACTGACGCGGGCGGTCGAACAATCGGGTCGTTTCCTGTCATCTATCTATGAGATCGACTATCGCGAAATGACCCGGGGCACCTGGCGACGTGCAAGGGCGACTTTCGATCAGGCCTATGAGGAGTTCAGGGGGCACGTCCTGACCGCTTGGGATCAGCTGGAGGATAACGCATGAGCCGCAAACGCCGCATGTTCGACATCGATATTCCCGAGGACGACAATGCAGACTTCCCCGCAGGGAAGGTGGACAAGGTCGACCAGCGCCGGGGTCCGATGGCAACTGCCATCGTTGAGACGGCGGAGTCGACCCGTGATCGCGCCGCCATCGAAGCCCAGATCAGAGCAGAAAACGACGCGCTTGCGCAGGAGCATGTCCGGCTAAAGCGGGCAGGGTTGATCACCGACATGATCGAACTGGACTTGATCGACAGCTCAAAGCTGGTGCGCGACCGCAAGCCGGAGGCTGATCTTGAGCTTGTGGAATTGATGGCATCGATCCGCGATATCGGGCTGTCGAATCCCATCCAGGTCGAACCGTCGGGTGACGGACGCTATCAGCTGATCCAAGGGTATCGCCGTTTGTCGGCCTATCGCAAACTGCGCGATGATTCAGGGCAGGTGGATAAATGGGGACGCATTCCGGCGGGCATCTCTGCTCGTGGCGACCAGCTGGAACAGCTGTACCGCCGGATGGTCGACGAGAACCTGATCCGCAAGGATATCTCATTCGCGGAAATGGCGCAGCTTGCCTTGCGTTATGCGCAGGATCCGCAGACCGCCGAGCCTGACCCCGAAAAGGCCGTCGCAATTCTGTTCAAGTCGGCAGGATATCAGAAGCGCAGCTATATCCGCAATTTCATCCCGTTGGTTCAACATCTGGGCGATGTCTTGATGTTTCCGCAGGAGATATCCCGTGCTTTGGGACTTGCATTGGCGCAGCGCCTTCAGGATGTGCCGGGAATGGCAGCGGCCATCAAGGCCGAGCTGAAAAGCTGGGATAAGCGAAGCGCCAAGGATGAGGTCGATTTGCTGCGCCGCTATGCGGGGCAGGGATCTGAAGATGCAACGGCACCAAGCCGGGATCCCGGTTTCGATAGACCTGCACCCGCTGCCAAAGCCAAGACAACCTTCCAGTTACAGCGTCCCCAAGGCAGCGCCAAGTGCACAGCCGCCAATGGGCGACTGGAGATCCGTCTGCCGCGCGATTTTTCTGCCGTTGACCGCCGCAAACTGGAAATTGCAGTGGCATCCATGCTGGACCAACTGGAGTAGCGGTCTTCCCTGCGGGGAAGATCCTCTGACGACTGCCAGTATCTCGCCTAAGATAGATTATGTATTTCAATAAGATAGGGGTTCTAAGCGCGCCGGAAACCACACAATAGCATTTGCAGATCATGCAAATTGCGTTAGCAATCCTGAGATCCAGCAAAGGCATTCTCATGATCCAGACAAACGCGGCCCCTTTGCGGGGTATCGTCCTGAAATGCGCCAGCGTCAGCGTCTTTACGGTCATGGCGGCGCTGGTCAAGGCGACCTCGATCGGGGACGTGCCTGTTCCGCCCGGACAGCAGGTGTTCTTTCGTTCGTTCTTTGCGCTGCCCGTGATCCTGCTGTGGTTGGTCTTCCGATCCGAACTTCGGGTCGGGCTGACCACTTTTCGTCCGATGGGCCATTTCTATCGTGGCATCGTCGGCACGGCGGCCATGGGCTTCAATTTTTGGGCGCTATCCCTGCTGGCCTTCCCCGAAGCGACGGCGATCGGCTATGCCGCGCCCTTGCTGGTGGTGATCTTTGCGGGAATGTTTCTGGGCGAAGACGTCCGCGCATTCCGACTTGGAATGGTCGCGATGGGGCTGGCGGGCGTGTTGATTGTCCTGTCGCCACAACTGACGGGGGTGGGGCCTTCTGATCCTGCCCATATGCTGGGCGCGGTTGTGGCACTGATGGGGGCGTCATGCGCGGCATTGGCCCAGATCTTCGTGCGCAAGCTGGTCCAGCAGGAACGGACTTCGGCCATCGTCTTCTGGTTCTCGATCACCTCGACTTTGCTTTCGTTGATCACATTGCCCTTCGGGTGGGTGATGCCGGCGGGCGGAACGCTGGCGATGCTGGTCCTGACCGGAGTGCTGGGCGGGCTGGGGCAGATCCTGCTGACATCGTCCTATCGTTTTGCCGATGCCTCGGTGGTGGCGCCGTTCGACTATGCCTCGATGATCCTGGCGGTGCTGATCGGCTGGATGGTCTTTGGGGAAATGCCGACCAGGGCGGTTCTGGGGGGCGCATCGGTGGTGATCCTGGCTGGCATTCTGATCATCTGGCGTGAACATAAACTGGGGCTTGAGCGGACACGCCAAAGGCGCGCCGGCACGCCGCCGGGATAGGGCAGGCCGGGATAGGGCAGGGGGGTCAGCCCGCCTGCCGCGATGACAGGCTGTCCAGCATGGCCACCAGGTCGCGAAACCTCTCGCCCTGGACAAGGACGTGATCGGTCATCGCCTGTGATGCCGCGGCACTGTCGCCCGCTTTGATGGCATCGGCAATCGCGCGATGTTCGGCCATCGACCTTTGCACGCGACCGCGCGCCTGCAGTTGACGCCGACGGTAAGGCTGCAGCATGGCCTGCAAACGCAGCGTTTCGGCCCTGAGGAAGGGATTGTGGGCGGCCGCATAGATGGCTTGGTGGAATTGCGTGTTCCGCGCGTAATAGGCGTCGCTGTCCCCCGCCTGCGCCGCCTCTTCGCAGGCCTGCAGGCTTGTGCGGATGGCCTGAAGATCATCGGCATCGGCGCGGCGACAGGCAAGGGCTGCGCAAAATGCCTCCTGCTGGGCCATCACCTCGAAACGGTGCATCAGCTCGGTCACGGTCAGCTTGGTGACGAAGGTGCCACGCTTGGGCTGGACGACCAGCAGGCCCGAGGTTTCCAGCGCCTGCAACGCCTCGCGTACGGGCGTACGGGAACACCCGTAATCGGCCGCGATGCGGTCCGGGTCGATCCGGTCACCGGGGTGATATTCCCCGTCGACGATGGCGTTTTCCAAAGCCAGCCTGATCCGTACAGCAGTCGGAAGAGTCATGTGTCCGTCCCGTTCCCCGCGGCGATTGCACGCTTCGCCGCAGCAAAAGTCCACCAATCAGGTTGTTATATACATCAATTCATGTACCGTGTATATCAACCGAGGGGGAGGATCGGAACATGGTGAAACAGCGTCTGGCATTTCTGACCGATTTCGTCGAGGCAGTGACCCGTCGCGGTCGCAATTCGGGCGATGAGGCCGATACGTTGAAGGCCTTGGCGCGCCCGGCATCCGAACGCATCGCCGCCGCCTGTTCGGTGCTGATGGGCCGCATCGGGGACGCCGCGCGGGTGGCGGTCGCGGAACAGGCGCTGCGGGCCTATGCGGAATTGCAGCCCGACGAAAAGCTGCGTTTCTTCCAGCGGCTTCGCGATGATTACGGCGTCGATGCGGACAGCATCCGCCAAGCCTATGGCGCATGGGATGCCAATCCCGATGCCGCCGCCGTGGCCGATCTGTTTCGCGTGGTCGAGCCCGCCCGCCAGACATTGCTGCGCCGCCTGAATCTGGCCCCCGGTGCCACGCCGCAACTGGTGGCCATGCGTCGCGATCTGTTGCAGGCGATCGACCAGGACGCCTCGCTTGCCGCCATCGATCAGGATTTTGCCCATCTGCTGGCCTCGTGGTTCAACCGCGGGTTCCTGTCGATGCGGCGGATCGACTGGAACGCGCCTGCGGCGATCCTGGAACAGATCATGCGCTATGAAAGCGTGCACCGGATGCAGGGTTGGGATGACCTGAAACGGCGTCTGGCACCGGCGGATCGCAGGCTTTACGCCTTCTTTCATCCAGCGACGGGTGACGTGCCGCTGATCTTCGTCGAAGTCGCATTGACCCGTGGCATTCCCGATGCCATCGCCCCCATCCTGACCGCAGCCGAAGGTGAGGCGCAGGCGCAGGCCGATACGGCCGTCTTCTATTCCATCAACAACAGCCTGGCCGGCCTGAAGGGTGTGTCATTTGGCAATTTCCTGATCAAGCAGGTAGTCGCCGAGCTGTCGGCCGAGCTGCCGCAGTTGAAGACCTTTGTCACGCTGTCGCCGGTTCCGGGCTTTGCCCGCTGGCTGGCGGGGCAAGACGACGACCGTGCCCGCGCGCTGTCGCAGGCTCTGCAGGCAGCGGACTGGCAGCATGACCCCGACCGGATCGAGGCGCTGCGCCCCGAGGTGCTGGCGCTTGCCGCCCGCTATATCGTGGTCGAGCGGGGCAGGGGGGGCATGCCCGCCGATCCGGTGGCCCGCTTCCACCTTGGCAACGGCGCCTCCGCCCATCGCCTGAACTGGCCGGGTGACATGGCCCCTTCGGCCATGAAGGCGGCGCATGGCTTGATGATCAACTATCTTTACGAAGTGACGCAGATCGAGGCGCGACACGAGGCGTTCGTCCGCGACCAGACCGTGGCCCATGGCGACCAGCTGGCCGATGCGTTGAAAAGCTGAAGGAAAGGCACCTCACGATGCAGACCATAGAACAGAATTTCACCAAGGCCGCTGCCACGCATGGCGACAAGGCGCTGTTTGAACGGCCGGGGCAGCCGGATATCAGTTTCGCCGCCATGCAGGATCTGGTCGGGCGACTGGCCAGGGTCCTGGGCGACCTTGACGTCGCCCCCGGCGACCGCGTGGCCGTCCAGGTCGAAAAATCGCCCGAGGCCATCGCGCTCTATCTGGCGGTCCTCAGGGTGGGGGCGATCTTCCTGCCGCTGAACACCGCCTATACCGGCCCCGAGATCGACTATTTCATCGGTGACGCCGCGCCGCGGTTGTTCGTCTGCGACCCCGCGCAGGAACGGACCCATGCCCATCGGCCAGGCGACGCGCTGACGGTGCAGACGCTTGGGGCGGCGGGTGACGGCACGCTGATGGACAGGGCCGCCGGTGCCGCACCCCGCGCGGACAGCCATGCCGCAGGGCCCGATGACCGCGCGGCGATCCTCTATACCTCGGGAACGACGGGCCGGTCCAAGGGCGCGGTCCTGACCCACGGCAACCTGGTGTCGAACACCGAGGCGCTGTTGGACCACTGGCGCTTCACTGAAAACGACCGGCTGATCCATGCCTTGCCGATCTTCCACACCCACGGGCTGTTCGTTGCGGCCAACATGGCGCTGACGGCCGGCGCCACGATGATCTTCCTAACCCGGTTCGACGCCGAAGAGGTGATCGACCTGATGGCGGATGCGACGGTGCTGATGGGGGTGCCGACCTTCTATACCCGCCTGCTGAAATCGGACCGTCTGACCCAAAAGGCGACGGCGAACATGCGGCTGTTCGTATCGGGATCGGCACCGCTGCTGTCCGAGGATCATCGTGCCTTCCAGGAACGCACCGGCATGGCCATCCTGGAACGCTACGGCATGACAGAAACCTGCATGATCGCATCGAACCCCTATGACGGCGACCGGATCCCCGGGGCCGTGGGCATGGCGCTGCCCGGTGTCACGGTGCGCATCGCGGATCGCGACAGCGCGGCAGTGCTGCCGCAGGGCGAAATCGGCCTGATCGAGGTCAAGGGCCCGAATGTCTTCGAAGGCTATTGGAACATGCCCGAAAAGACTGCCTCCGAATTCCGCGAAGACGGCTTCTTCATCACCGGCGATCTGGGGATGATCGGTGAGGACGGCTATCTGCGCATCGTGGGGCGCGACAAGGATCTGGTCATCTCGGGCGGCTACAACGTCTATCCCAAGGAGGTCGAGGAGGCGATCGATGCCCTTCCCGGCGTTCTGGAAAGCGCCGTGATCGGCCTGCCCCATCCGGATCTGGGCGAGGCCGTGACCGCCATCGTCGTGCCCCGTGCCGGTGCGACCGTCGATCCCGATGCGATCCGCGCCCTGCTGGCCGACGGCTTGGCCCGCTTCAAGCAGCCCAAGCGCGTCTTCGTCGCGGACGCTTTGCCGCGCAATGTCATGGGCAAGGTCCAAAAGGCACAGCTGCGCAAGGAATACGCCGACACTTACGCCTGACTTACAGCCCCCCGCCCGCGCCGGAGGAGGGTGCGGGACGGGGGGACAGATCACATGGGAGGAAACATGATCATCTTCGGAGTCGCGGCCCTGGCCGCCTGCCATCTGGCGGGCGTCATCCTGGGCGACCTGCTGGGCAGTCTTCTGGGCGTCCAGTCCAATGTCGGCGGCGTGGGCTTTGCCATGCTGCTGCTGATCTTCGCCACCGACTGGATGCGCCGAACCGGGCGTCTGCCCGCCATCAGCGAACAGGGCATCCTGTTCTGGAGCGCGATGTACATCCCCATCGTCGTGGCCATGGCTGCCCAACAGAATGTCGTCGCCGCCCTGGCCGGCGGGCCCATCGCCATCATCGCCGGTGTCGGTGCGACCGTCGCCTGCATGGCGCTGGTCCCCGTCGTCGCCCGGATCGGCGGACAGGACGAAGCCCTGCCGCCCCTGACCGCGCAGGAGGCCTGAGCCATGGAGATCGTCGAAATCCTGGAGAAGAACGGCCTGGTCTTTGCCTTCGTCGTCATCGGCCTGGTGATGTGGGTGTCCTATCAGCTGTCCGACAAGCTGTCGGCAGGGCGGCTGCATGGGTCCGCCATCGCCATCATCATCGGCCTGTTTCTGGCATGGCTGGGCGGCACGATCAGCGGCGGGTCCAAAGGTCTGGCGGATCTGACGCTGTTTTCGGGCATCGGCTTGATGGGTGGATCAATGTTGCGCGACCTGGCCATCGTCTCGACCGCCTATGGCGTCGACATGCGAGAGATCCGCAAGGCGGGTCTCGCCGGCGCGACCGCGCTGGCGCTTGGCATCATCGTGTCCTTCGTTGTGGGCGCGCTGGTCGCCGCCGCCTTCGGCTATACCGATGCGATCAGCATGGCGACGATCGGCGGAGGCGCCGCGACCTATATCGTGGGTCCGGTTACCGGCACGGCTCTTGGCGCCAGTTCCGAGGTGATCGCGCTGTCGGTCGCCGCAGGTCTGCTGAAAGCGGTGCTGGTGATGATCGGCACGCCTTTCGTGGCGCCTTATATCGGGCTGAACAATGCCAAATCCGCCATGGCCTATGGCGGGCTGATGGGCACGACCAGCGGGGTTGCCGGGGGCCTGGCTGCCACCGACAAGCGGCTGGTGCCCTATGGCGCGATGACGGCGACCTTCTATACCGGGCTTGGCTGCCTGATGGGCCCGTCGGTTTTCTATTTGGTGCTGCTGGCGATGTTCGGAAACTGACGCGCCAGTCCGGGGGCCCGGATCGCGGTTGTGATCTGCGGCCTTTGGATGGGGCCGCCCTCAGGGCTGTTGCGCGACACGGGGACAGGGCGCTAGGCTTTCCTTCGGAGGAGGGACCGCCATGACCGTGACCTTGTCGCGCCGTGATGCCTTGTGGTTGGGCCTGACCGGATATGTCGCGTCGGTCCTGCCGGGGCAGGTGATGGCGGGCTCGGTCGAGGATCTGATCACCGCCTTTGCGCAGGGGGCCGTGCCCGTCGAACGGGGGATCCTGCTGACCCTGCCCGCCGAGGCGCCGGACGGGTTCGTGGTGCCGGTCCAGGTCCAGGCCGAAGGGGCGACCCGCATCATGCTGCTGGCTTTGGCACGCAAATCGCCACTGGTCGCGACGGCTGTTTTCGGCCCCGCCAGCGGGACGGCCCGCCTGGCAACGCGCATCCGCCTTGCGGAGAGCCAGGACATCATGGCGCTGGCCCGCCGCCCCGACGGGACGGTGATGCAGGCGAAGGCGCCGGTCGCGGTTCTGGTCGCAGGATGCGCGGGATGACACGGATCCGCATCCGCATGCCGGATCTTGTCCAGGCGGGACAAACCTTCACGATCCGCGCGCTGATCACCCACCCGATGGAAACCGGCCTGCGCGTCGATCGGACGGGCATGACGGTGCCTCGTCGCATCATCCACCGCTTTGTCTGCACCCTCGACGACATTCCCGTCATCGACATCGCCTTCGAGCCTGCGATCTCGGCCGATCCCTTTGTCGAATTCGACGCCGTGGCCGAACGTTCGGGCGTGCTGCAGTTTCACTGGCACGACGAATCCGGCGAGGTTCACAGCGCCAGTCGTGATCTGAAGGTGATATGACATGATCCGAAGGGCCGTTCCGGTATCGCGACGCCTGTTTCTTGCCACCGGCGCCGCGACGCTGCTGGCCGCCCCGGCCGTGCTGGCGAAGGGGGCCGCCAGGGTGGTGATCGTGGGCGGCGGGGCAGGGGGGGCTTCGGTTGCACGGATGCTGGCCACCGCCCCCGGCATTCAGGTCACCCTGGTCGAGGCGAAGCCGGTCTACACCACCTGCTTCTTCTCGAACCTCTATCTGGGCGGGCTGCGCAGCTTTGACAGCCTGCAGTTCGGCTATGACCGCATGTCGGGCGCAGGGGTTCAGATGATCCACGACCGCGCCATTGCCGTCGATCGCGACCGGCGCGTCCTTGCTCTGGCCGGGGGCGCCCGGCTTTCCTATGACCGGCTGGTCTTGTCGCCGGGGATCGATTTCGTCGAAGGGTCGGTTCGGGGCTGGATGATGGACGACGCGCAGACGATGCCACACGCCTATCGGGCGGGGCCTCAGACCCAGCTGTTGGGGCGCCTGCTTCGCGACATGCCACAGGGTGGCCTTTTCGCGATGGTCGCGCCCCCCAATCCCTACCGATGTCCGCCCGGACCCTATGAAAGGGTCAGCATGGTCGCCCATCTTTTCACGCGTCACAACCCGACGGCCAAGATCCTGATCTTCGACCCCAAGCCCACCTTTGCCAAGCAGGCCCTGTTCACGGAGGGGTGGCAGCACCATTATCCCGGAATGGTCGAACGGATCGGCCCCGATTTCGGCGGCGCCGACGTACAGCTGCGCCCCGCCGATCGCCAGGTCATCGTGGATGGACAGGCGCAACCGGTCGATCTGTGCAATGTCATCCCGGCACAGAAAGCGGGCATGATCGCCGATCTGGCAGGTTTGACGAACGACACGGGTTGGGCACCGGTGGACGGAACCACCATGACGGCCTTGGCGGACCCCAACATTCATGTGTTGGGTGACAGCGCTGATCAGGGTGACATGCCAAAATCGGCCTATGCCGCGAATTCACAGGCGCGGGTCGTCGCCGACAGCATTGCAGGCCAGCTGACCGATGCACCGTCTTACGCGCCAAGCTATGCAAATATCTGCTGGTCACTGCTGGCGCCCGGGGACGCGGTGCGGGTGGGGGCAAGATACGTGGCCCAAAACGGCCGGATCGTGGCGACGGAGAACTTTGTCAGCCAACCGTCCGAGGATGACGACCGTCGAAGGGCCACCGCAGTCGAGGCCGAATCCTGGTATGACGGGATCACCACCGAACTCTTTGGTGAATCAGCGGTGTGATTCGTCTTATCCTGTTCGTTATCGTTGTTGTTCCCGAGATTTTTGCATGAATTATTCGTTTGATTTCAGGTGTTTGTGCGGATTGTCTGGTTTCATTTCATGAAACTTTCAAAAACCTGCTTGCGTCTGTTTGTTGGTTTGCCTAAACACCGCTTCACCGAAGGCGGGAACGCTTGAGGGGCCGGGACGG